>JBHJJC010000141.1:0-7571 GCA_050042945.1 Croceivirga sp. | reverse complement strand
GGTTTCTGGAGGTACGGGAGATATTCTATATGCGATTACACCAAATCTAAACCAATTTGACACGGTGAATACCTTTACTGATTTGGCCCCAGGAGATTATGACGTCATTGCCCAAGATGAAAATGGGTGTTTTATCCCCTTTCAGTTTACTATCAACGAACCTTTGCCTATTGAGGTCTCGACAGTGAACGTACTCCCTGAAATATGTGTGGGAAGCGAAGATGGTGCTATAGAGATAGCAATTTCTGGAGGAACGTCTCCCTATAGAACGAGTCTGAACTCTAATGAAGACGCCAATTTTGTGGTCGATCAGTTCCTATTCAACGATCTTGCCGCTGGTACTTATGTCATCTTTGTGAAGGACGCCAATGATTGTGAAAACAATATTATCGTAGAAATTGATCCAGGCGTTAATCTAAATGCTGAGGTAACCCCTATTTACGAATGTATAGGCAATCTACCCAACAATAGGATAGAGGTTGTATTAGAAGATGATTCCGTCGCCAATGAGGTGCTTTACGCACTGGATTCTGAAAACCCAGCCGATATGGGCTTATCACCGAACTTTAGTGATTTAACCCCAGGAGATCATTATGTAATGATTGCACATACCAATGGATGTGTGAACCGCGTTGATTTCACCATTGAAGGTTTTGAACCCTTGATGTTGGTTCTAGAACAAAACAATGTCAATGAAATTACGGCCATAGCCACCGGTGGTCTGGAAGACTATACCTTCTATTTTGATGGTAACAACAATGGTACTGATAACACCTACTTTATCAATCGTACTGATAATTACACTGTTACGGTAATAGATCAGAACGGTTGTGAGATATCAGCCGAAATATTTATGGAATTCATTGATATCGAAATTCCAAACTTTTTTACCCCTGATGGTAATGGAACCAACGACCTATGGATGCCCGAAAATCTTGAGGCTTTCCCAGATGTACTAATACTCATATTTGATCGTTATGGTAGAGAGCTTCATAGAATGGGCTCCGAGGACCAAGGATGGAATGGAATTTACAACAATACTCCATTGCCTACAGGCGATTATTGGTATGTTATTAAACTAAAAGCTGAAAATGACGACCGAGAATTTGTTGGGCATTTTACGTTGTATAGATAAACCGAATCGATTTAACCTACGATACCATGAAGAAGTCCCTAATCCCAATCCTGTTTTTGCTGGTATGCTTTCACAGTAAATCCCAAGAATTGACGATACCCCAGTTGTCTCAATATATAGCGGACAACCCTTTTATCATGTCACCGACCTATGCGGGTATAGGTGATCATATAAAGGTCCGTCTTAATGGATTGACCCAATGGGTGGGCATAGAAGACGCTCCAGATACACAAACGTTAGCTGCAGATGCCAGAGTAGGAAACAAATCTGGAATTGGTATGTTGCTTTACAATGACAGTAATGGCCAAACCAGACAACGGGGTTCACGGGTATCTTTTGCGCACCACCTTATTTTGGACCGTTATGACGATGAGTTTATTTCCTTCGGCATCTCCTATAACTTTAATCAATTTAGAATTGATGTTGAGAACTTGCCCGAACTACAGCTTGATCCTTCCTTTGATGGTGATAGGGCCACCACCAACCATAATTTTGACCTTGGGGTACTCTATCGATTGGACAAGTATTATTTAAGTCTCAACGCTTCTAACATACTTAATAAGGACACGCAGGTTTTCGATCCCATAAACGAGCCAAACGCCCTTAGAAATTATTACCTCTATACCGGTTATAGATTCTCCAAAAACAACAACAGTAAAATAGAGTTTGAACCCTCCATCTTTTTTCAATGGTTTGAGAGCGATGGACGTTCTGTTACGGATTTAAACGCCAAATTCCGGTTTCATAATTTTGAGGATTATTACTATTTGGGGCTTACCTATCGTTTCTTGAACGATCAAATTGGAACACCACTTTATATCGCTCCTCTTGCAGGACTGAAAAAGAACAGTTTTTATTTCGGCTATTCTTATCAATTGATTACCAATGAAATCTTGGGATATAGTTCCGGAACCCATGTTTTAACTGTTGGGATGGATTTATTTCAAGGCATCAGTAACTGTCGTTGCACATACTAATACTCGATTTTGATGTATTTTTGCCTCTTTTGAGCAAATCGTATGGGCAAAATAAAGTTGAGTAACATCAGGGTATATGCCAAACATGGATGCCTTAAAGAAGAAAGTATTATCGGTAGTGATTATCGGGTAGATTTAACGGTTGATACCGATTTAACAACTCCTTCAATGACCGATACGCTTTCTGATACGGTCGATTATGTTCATCTAAATTCGATTGTTAAGGAGGAAATGGACATAAAATCCAAACTGTTGGAACATGTTGCCCGCCGAATTTTAAATCGAATTTTTGCTGAAATTCCCCAGGTAACCTACGCCGAAATCTCCGTTTCGAAAATCAATCCACCCATTGGTGGTGATGTTGAAAGTGTCTCCGTATTGCTTGAAGCACAGAATGGGTAGTTGTGATTTTGGAAAGGATAATATAGAGTACTACATTTGCACTTCATAGGGCATCGTGGCCGAGTGGCTAGGCACAGCTCTGCAAAAGCTTGTACAGCGGTTCGAATCCGCTCGATGCCTCAAAACCCAGTATTATGCTGGGTTTTTTTGTTCACTTATGCGTTCAATACCCTGTTTGATATTGAATTTATCCTTCGGTAAAAAACCCTTGATAATCAGTATCATCCCACAAATGACCAATAGAAGACCCAAACCTTTTTTGATGTAGCTTATCCGTTCTGTAGTCAATTTTCTTTTTAGCTGTTTCGCCAATAAAATCTTAAGGACATCAGTAAGAAAATAGGTTGCCAACATACTTCCAAAAAACACTACTATTCTATTAGGGTCATTGTTTAAACTCGGCCCAACGACAATCAATATGCCCAACCAGAATACCAAAACACCAATATTGATAAAATTCAATAGAAATCCTTTTACAAAAAGACCCAAATAAGTACCCTTGGTTATGGTCGGTTTTTCCTTTTTACCATCTTTCTTTATAAACAAGACCAGTCCGTAAATCAATAATATAGTTCCTCCAAAAACATAAAGGCCAGGGGTATTGCTCAGATTCTCGAGCAATTGAAAACTACTGAAATAGGCAACGAATAGAAATACAATATCAGCAATGATTACACCGGTATTAAAGCACAATGCGGCACGAAAGCCTTTGGTCGCACTGGTTTCCAATAAAACAAAGAATACAGGACCAATCATGAAGCTCAATAAAAACCCCAAGGGAACCGCTGCCTGAACATCTTCAATCATACCGTTTATTGTACCCGCTCAATCTTTCCACCGAAAACGGTCTTTTCATCCATTTTCTCGGGATCTCCATATACTTTTACCGTGCCGCCCGCTTTGACATCCGCTTTAACATAATTGGTAGCGTATATCGAGGCATTACCGCCAGCATTCACCGAAATGGTGGTAAACTTACTTTTAAACTCATTAGCGGTATACCTGCCGCCCGTATTGATTTGTATGTCTTGATTGTCGGTGAATCCTTTTATGGTAATATTACCCCCTGTGACCGCTTTTACGAGCAACTGTTCCACTTGACAGTTTAACTCAAGTTCCCCACTTTCTTGCGCCCGAATACCCAAAATATTTTGAACGAGCACATCATTTGAAAAAATACGGGCATCTTCATTTACATCAACAACCTTTAATTCCGCCGTGTGGTACAATTTGACAAAGGTGCGGTAACCACTAAAAATCTTATCGATGGTCATTCGAATCTTCACCCTACCCTTGTTATTTACGATAGCTACTTTCTGGGTATTGGCCCCGGTAATTACCGCTTTGTTCTCAGTTGATTTTATCAGTTCGACCGAAATGCCATCAAAAGCCTTGAGTTCTGTGAAATTATCTAGGGAAACTACTATTCTTTCTTCTTGTGGATAACAGAGAGACATTAAAAAAGAAAACAGCAGTGAAAAAAACACTTTTCTCATCTTTTCATATTTTGATTGATTCTCAGCTATATAAACTCCTTTCCGTTAAAAATAGTATCATTCATGTCTACCAATCAAGGTAAAATCAAGATGACGTTTGATTAAATCGGTATTCTTTACCATAACGACCACTTCATCACCCAATTGATACATTTCTTTAAACCGTTCCCCAACAATGGCATACTGCCGCTCATCAAAAACATAATAATCATCTTTAATGTCACGAATACGCACCATGCCCTCGCATTTGTTTTCTATGATCTCAACATAAACGCCCCATTCGGTCACCCCTGAAATAACCCCTACAAACTCTTTATCAGCATGGTCTTGCATAAATTTAATCTGCATGTATTTGACCGAATCGCGCTCTGCATTGGCGGCGAGAACTTCTCTACCGGAAGAGTGTTGGCATTTCTCTTCGTAAAGTGTTTCATTCTCTGTTTTACCACCATCTAAATAGTGCTGAAGCAAGCGATGTACCACGACATCAGGATATCTTCGAATCGGTGATGTAAAGTGCGTGTAATAATCAAATGCCAGTCCGTAGTGACCTATATTGTCCGTGGTGTATACCGCTTTACTCATACTTCGAATGGCCAAAGTATCGACCAAGTTCTGCTCTTTTTTACCCTTAACCTCGTGCAACAGACGATTTAAAGAACTATTGATGGCCGAACTGTCACGCAAATCTACGCTATGCCCAAATCTAGAGATTACCCCATTCAACGCCATCAACTTGTCGATATCGGGTTGGTCGTGAACCCGGTATACAAAGGTTTTTTTGGGTCTTTGCTTACCAATGTATTCTGCCACCTTGCGATTCGCCAATAGCATAAACTCTTCAATCAATTTATTGGCATCTTTGGATTCTTTGAAGAAAACACTTTCAGGACTATTGGTCTCATCTAAATTGAATTTAACTTCAATTTTATCGAATGAAATGGCACCAGCATCCATACGCTTTCCCCGCATTATTTTAGCCAGTTCATCTAGGGCCAGAACAGCTTCCTTGATATCTTCAGAAACGCTGTACCCTTTATCCCGTATGGAAATAACATCAGGAATGGTATTCGATTTTGTTTCAATGATGTGCTGGGCTTCCTCATATGCAAATCGTTCGTCAGATAGGGTGACCGTTCTTCCAAACCATTGGTTGACCAGCTGGGCATTTCTGTCCATCTCAAAAACCGCAGAAAACGTATACTTTTCTTCATTCGGCCTTAGCGAACACGCTTTGTTTGACAATACTTCAGGTAACATAGGGACCACGCGGTCTACAAGATATACCGAAGTGGCACGGTTAAAAGCTTCTTCATCTAAAATAGAACCAGGCTCCAGGTAATGGGAGACATCGGCAATGTGTATTCCTATTTCATAATTCCCATTTTTCAATTGTTGAAATGATAGGGCATCATCAAAATCCTTAGCATCTTTTGGGTCAATGGTAAAGGTCAATACCTCGCGCATGTCACGCCTTTTGGCGATTTCCTCTTTTTTAATGCTCGTATCAAGGGTATTGGCAAACTGCTCCACTTCATAGGGAAAAGAATAGGGTAGGCCGTATTCCGCTAAAATAGAGTGGATCTCTGTTTGATGTTCCCCAGGCTTGCCCAAAATCTCTGTAATGGTACCGTAAGGGGAGTCTGCATCATTGGGCCAATCACCCAGTTCTACCAGTACCTTAGTACCATCTTCCGCTTTTTTTGACCGTTCTTTTGGGACAAAAACATCGGTATACATTTTAGGGTCGGTTGGACGCACAAAAACAAAACGCTCATGTGCTTCTACAATACCAACATACGATGTCTTTTTACGTTCTAAGATATTGATTACACTACCTTCAGGACGGCGACCTTTTCTTCTTCTGCGCAGTTCCACTTCAACCATATCGCCATGAAGGGCCCTATTCACTGATGTGTTGGGTACGAAAATATCGTTTTCCATATCCTCAACGATAATATAGGCATTGCCATTGCTGGCCATATCAACCTTACCTGTGACAACCGTGTTTTCTGAAGGCTTCTTTTTAAAACTGCCCTTACCATTCTCGATAATACGGTCTTTGGCTTTCAGTTGCCCCAAACGCTGTATGAGGTCGTTGCTACCCTAGGTATCAACAATCCCTAAAATAGCTGCTATTTGCTTGTAATTGAATGACTTATTCGGTTCCGCTTCAAGAACGGTAAAAATACCTTTGGTAATCTCGTTTTTGCGTTGACTATGTGCCCTTTTTCTTTTTTTGGACATTAACGTGAAAGTTTGGTGAAAATTACGAATAAAAGAACTAGGGGTTCATCACTACCGCGCTTTGTCGTCAAACACACAGTTATTAACATTTATATCATATTGATTTTTGTTTTTTAAAAGTTTAAAATAAAAATGATGATGATAATAGGGTGTGAATAGCGCCTATAACTTTTTAAGAAAAAAGTTGCTTTGAACGGTTAAAACTTTTTATGAACGCCTTATTATTTTGTAAAAGATTTGAAAATTAACATATTATAAAGGTTATTCACATATCTTGATAACACAAAACGGAGTGGTTAACTCAAAACTTAGAGGTTGTTTTGTTGTTGACGAAGACACGATTTCTTTTGAAAAAAAGGAAATGTATTTTTATAGTTTTTCTTGCTGAAATAAAGAAATGTATTGTATTGGAGAATTATGGAAGGAAAAACAAATTTTTTCTTTTCAATTTCTTTACAAATTATAAACACTGTGTTCATTTTGCAATGGCTTGAATTGTAGGTTGTAACAGAAAATCACGAATACATATCAACGCCAGTTGGTAAAGATTGTATTTTTGACATATCCCCCTAGTATAAAAGCATTTTACTATGAAAGTAGCTGTTGGAAACGATCATGCAGGAACCGAGTATAAATTGGCCATTGTTGGTTATTTGAAATCAAGGGACATCGCCGTCATCAATTACGGAACCGACGGTTCTGATAGTGTGGACTATCCGGATTTTGTACATCCCGTAGCTTTGGATGTTGAGCAGGGCAATGTCGATTTTGGCATTGTAATTTGCGGTAGTGGCAATGGCGCTTCGATGACCATAAACAAACATCAAGGGGTACGGGGCGCTCTGTGTTGGACCAATGAAATCACGGCTTTGGCAAGAGAACATAACGATGCCAATATCTTAAGCCTCCCTGCGCGATTTATTGCTTTGCCCCAAGCGTTGGAAATGGTAGAAACCTTCTTAAAAACGCCCTTTGCCGGGGGTCGTCATGAGCGACGGGTAGAAAAGATACCATGTGTATAGTGTTAGGTATTTTATATATCTTTTTTTGCTTATATATTTTTATATACAAAATACCTAGGTCAAATTCTTTTTTGGAATACCTGTTTTTAATGGCGTCATAGGGTATATATCTATTTTTAAGAGCGTTATATAAAACTACACCTATTTACGTGATGATGTCGAATACGCCTGCGGCGTACTTTTTTCTGCGCTGCTAACGCAGACAATGCATCAAAAAGCGAGTCGACATCATCGCCGCGCTATGCCAGATTGCCATAACCGTAGGATAAGGGACCCTTTTGCCAATAGCGCC
>JBHJJC010000140.1:0-12528 GCA_050042945.1 Croceivirga sp. | reverse complement strand
TATGGAAGTTCAGCTTCTACTCCTAGAATACTTTACTGCAATTGCTGTAAAAATTGAAAAAGTACAATAGTTCATTTTCGTTAGAATGAGTATTTAAAGCCTCTAGTATTTAGTATTGGGCAATATTACATAATATATTGGTTTTAACATCCTATGATATTAAGTGGTCTGGAAATAGAAAAACGCATGGGTAAGGATATCGCCATAAATCCTTATAATCCAAGTCAACTAAATCCCAACAGCTATAACCTAAGACTTCACAATGAGCTTATGGTCTACAATGATTCTGTATTGGATATGAAGGTCGACAATTCAGTCTCAAAATTGCCCATTCCCGCAACAGGATTAGAATTGTATCCGGGAAAGCTCTATTTAGGACGTACCATTGAGCATACGCGTACCGATAATTTGGTTCCTATGCTTGAGGGTAGAAGCAGTATTGGTAGGCTTGGTATGTTTGTTCACGTGACTGTGGGTTTCGGAGATGTGGGGTTCAACGGTTTTTGGACATTAGAAATCTTTGTTGTCCAGCCACTAATTATTTATCCTAATGTTGAAATATGTCAAATCTACTATCACCATATTGATGGTGCTTACACGACGTATCAGAATGGTAAATATCAGAACAATAATGAAATTCAACCGAGTAAGCTATTTCAGGACTTTTAAGTGCTATATACAATAATCAAAATGCAATACCCTGTGTTGCAATAAAATGGAAATTCTTATTTCGTATGGTGAAATTCTTATTTTGAGAATTTACGCTATGAAATCTTTCTAATTTAGAGTATCTTTCTATTGATTGTTATCATCGACGGATGCTTTAAACATAATAAGGAAACCTTTTTCTTTATCTCCGTCCTTTCTTTTGAGTAAACAACTTTCAGATTTTTGATTATTAAAACGTAAACACACTAAAGATGAAAACACAGGTACTGGGAATTTTACTTGCTTTATTATGTTGCTCGGCCATGGGGCAAGAAGGTAATGCAACAACAACTTTAAATGTTCAAGATATTGAAAATGATGACTTCATCATCAAGACCTTAGATGAGAAAACAGCTCAATTTTCGAAAGTTGCACGGGAAATTTGGGAGAATCCAGAACTGGGATACTTAGAGTTTACGAGTACAAAATTGTTATCAGAGGAACTGAAAGCAGCGGGTTTTAATGTGGAAACGGGAGTCGCTGATATGCCAACGTCTTTCGTGGCCACATATGGTAAAGGCGGACCCGTGCTCGGATTTTTAGCCGAATTTGATGCGCTGCCTGGATTATCACAAGATGCCGTGCCTTATCGTTCCGTTTTAGTAGAAGGCGGTAACGGCCACGGATGTGGTCATAATTTATTTGGAACAGCTGTTATTGCTTCTGGAATTGCTTTGAAAGAATGGATAGATGCCAACAACATTGAGGCTACTATAAAGATATTAGGAACACCGGCCGAAGAAGGTGGGGGTGGCAAAGTCTATATGGTACGTGCCGGTTTATTGAACGATATCGATGCCGTTATCAACTGGCACCCCGCTGACCGTAACATTGCGAACGCATCTACTTGCAACGCTGTGATGCATGGATATTTTAAGTTTCGTGGTCAAAGCTCCCATGCTGCTGGTTCCCCGGACCGTGGGCGATCTGCATTGGACGGTGTTGAGGCCATGAACCACATGGTCAATATGATGCGGGAACATGTTGATGAGAGAAGTAGAATACATTATGTTATTACCAATGGAGGATTGGCGGCCAACGTTGTACCTGATTTAGCAGTTGTAGAATATATGGTACGTCATCCTGATGTAACAGAGGTACAGCAGATGTGGGAAAGAGTGGTCAAAGCCGCAAAAGGTGCTGCCATGGGCACTGGTACCGAAATGGAAATAGAGATTGTTTCCGGTATGTACGGACTTTTGCCAAACGAGACTTTGGCCAAAACCATGCACAAAAACTTGACCCTTGTCGGTGGGGTTCAGTATGATGAAGAAGAATTGAAGTTTGCCCAAAAAATACAGGAATCCTTTACCTCGTCAAGAGTTCCTCCCTTGAGCAATGCCCAAGATATTCAACCGTACAAACTATCGCATTTTTCCGCTTCCACCGATGTTGGCGATGTGAGTTATGTAGTACCTACAGTAGGTTTAGGTACGGCCACATGGATTCCCGGTACTGCGGCGCATACATGGCAGGCCGTTGCGGCTGATGGGATGTCCATTGGGTTTAAGGGAATGATCAACGCTTCCAAAACCATGGCTCTGACTGGTAAAGACCTTATTTTGAATCCCTCTATCATTGAGGAAGCGAAAAAAGAATTCAAAGAAAGACTGGGCACATTGATATATGAGCCCCTGGTAGGTGATATGATGCCCCCTTTGGAATATCGAAAAGAACAAAATAAAGTAAGATAGCTTAGTGGTCGCTTTTATGGGAACCCAGTGCAAATAAGCACTGTCGGATAACCGAAAAAATGTCCCTTTATACCAAAAACCCTTGACGCTAAATCAAGGGTTTTTCTTTTTCCAATGAAGATTTAGTGCTGTTCGCTTGAAAACACTTTATCGAATAAGCCATTTTTCAAATACTTGAATAATTCCATTGACGTTCCATTTAACTAACCTTTAAATTCCCAAATTGATGGAAAATCCAGAAGTACCTAACCTACCCCCTGTTATCAGTCAACTTGATGAGCAGACCAGAGTAGCATTTTACAAAAAGACCTACGCGCATCTCGCAGGCGCCGTACTGCTATTTATCCTTATTGAAACCTTGTTCTTTCAGATTCCAGCCATTGTAAATTTGGCCTTATCCTTAACAGGAGGCATTAGCTGGCTTTTACTGCTGGGTGGATTTATGTTGGTGACCAATTATGCTGAGAAACTGGCATTGAAAAGCGATAATGTCCAAACCCATTATGCCGGATTGGTGTTATATGTAGTGGCAGAGGCCTTCATATTCATTCCGCTGATTTTTATTGCCATAATGGTGGCAGACGGAGGTGCCTTTAATATACTGTATCAGGCGGCTATTTTGACCTTATCCTTATTTACAGGGTTATCCGCCTTTGTATTTATAACCAAAAAAGACTTTTCTTTTTTGAAATCAGCTTTGACCATCGCATTCTTTATTGCAATGGGTCTAATTATCGCCGGAACGCTATTTGGTTTTGATTTAGGTCTTTGGTTTAGTGTAGGTATGGTTGTTCTTGCATCAGGTTCAATTCTGTACCAGACTTCCAATATGATTCATAAATACCACGAGAACCAACATGTAGCAGCCTCTTTAGGTCTATTTGCTTCATTAATGTTGTTGTTCTGGTATATATTGAGCATTCTCTCAAGTGATTAAAACATATCTCCCACTATAAAAAGTCTGGTCAAGTATTGACCAGACTTTTTTATGTACTCCAATTATCTTTTTCAACCAATTATTTGATTGTAAAATATTTAGCATAGCATTCCAATCGCTCAAATCATAGAAAAGTACCGACGAAATGCACTTCTCTATCGACCAATAACAAAACCTATGAATTTTTCATAGGGAGTTAGCCAAAAGCTTTATTGAAATTTGTAAGAGTTAACGTCCTAAATCTTACAATATGATACGTACAGCTACAATTTTAATGTCGGGGGCATTTATGCTATATGTTGGGATTACAGAAGTTGTAGCCCAAGGCGATGCCGACCCAAGACCTATTTTCGGAGATAAACAAGCTGCTCAACGCATTGATGATTATCTCAATTTACTCAATCAAGGGTATTCTGAAATCGAAATTTTCCAAGACTTGGGAAATGCGAACTTACTAAGTGAAAACTATGAATCGGCTGCCTTTTGGTATGAAAGACTATTGCAAAATACAGTAGACCCCAATCAGAGAAAACGTTTTCAAGAGCGCTTTGTGTATGCCGATGGGAAAACCAAGGGTAAAATTACCCAGGTCAAGAAAGATTGGTCAAAAGTCATCATGGATGATTATCGTACCTCGAGTCCTGAACAGTACTTCAAGTACACTTCGTCAGAGGTGGTGTCAAATGACAATAGTTTGAAAAGACCATCACGGTCAAGAAAATCAATCAACAGTGATTATATGCCAAAATTGGCAATAACCGCAGATGGGAAAACGGCCTTTTTTAGTAAAGCGAGCCTACTGAAACCCGAAACCGGCATATTCTCAAAAAGTGAGGTAGTATATGAGCTGTACAGGGCTAAAAATATAGAAGGTGAATGGAAATATATTGAAAAGGTCGATGTCTGTCCCAAACATTTCTCTGCTAAACACCCTACAGTATCAGCAGATGGAAAACAACTGTTCTTCGCATCGAATATGCCAGGAACCTATGGCAAGTTCGACATCTACGTTGCAACGATAGAAGGCGATGGCACCTTAGGGCAACCCAAAAATCTCGGCGACAAGGTCAATACACGAAAAGACGATATGTATCCTAGTTTTATCAATGGCTCAACTTTAGTCTTTGCCTCGAATGGTCGAAAGGGTCAAGGCGGATTGGACTTGTTTGCGGTTACAGTGAACAACAATAGGGTAGGTCAGACCAGAAATCTTGGTAATCGGGTCAATAGCCGTTATGATGATTTTGCGCTTACATTTTCTGCGAGCAAAGGTTTGGGCTTTGTGGTATCCAATAGGGGTGACAAAGTAACAGTATCACAATACGCTTTAGCACCTAAAGAAAGTAATCTCGCCACTGTAGAGAAAGACGACCAAAAACTTTGGAACGCCCTTAACGACAAAAACCAAACAGAGTACTCGTCAACTGTTTTTGAAGACGAATAAATCTGAAGCAGATTCTTTACAAGAGGCACCGACCTCTGTTGATAACCATTGTTTCACTTTAACCCCGAAAAGATGAACGTTCAAAAAAAGTATTCAATACTTAGTTATGGCATTCTACTACTTGCAATATTATTGTCTAGTGGCCTTTTTGCCCAAGAACAACAACTACCGCAAAGTACTAGGGCCCCTTTCCACAATCAATAGTTTTTTAATCGTTTTTTAATCAATCCGACTTTCTCATTGGTTCGTGAAAATAAATCATACCTAAACGTTTCATTGCGTAATCAATATGCTGGCTTTGAAGACAATAATCAAAACTATTTTTTAGGATTCAGTAATAAATTGGATGAGAATACCGCATTGGGTTTGGGGATTTATGGGCAATGGTCTGGGGTTATTCAAGAGTTTGGTTTCCACGCCAACTATGCGACGGCGGTAAAACTAGGGGAGAAAAGTGCGCTCTCGTTCGGTGCCAACGTAAATTATAGGAGTCAAGGATTGGATAAAAACCGTATCATCATCAATGAAGAAGATCCTGTGTTGGCCGAGATTGAAAAAATCAATGCCATCTCCATTGAGCCTGGGCTTAATCTTTCATTGGGAAAATGGGACGTTGGTCTTTTCTTTACTGATTTAGTGAGGTACAATCAGACCAATGACGCCTTGGCAACCAATTTTGGTTTGGACTATTTGAGGTCTCAACTGCAGTATACCCATACCTTCAAAAGAGCTTCAGGCATTTTTGAAGATGCCAGGATCATTCCACTACTTCAGGCCGGTCAAGATGTCAATCAAGAATGGTCGATGACAGGTTCTTTATTGATGGACCTTCCAAAAATGGGTTGGGTACAAGCGAGCTATGATCAACGATACGGCTTATCATCAGGTATCGGATTCAATCTTAACAAAAGGCTGTCTTTAGGGTACCTTATGGAAAAGAGTTTGAGCAACCAAGGGGAAAATTTGGGAATGAACCACGAACTTTCATTGGCCTACACAATGAACGATGAACTTCGAGGTACCGGAATCAATGTGCAGTTGGCCTCAAATGACGAGAACGAACGTATCGATGAAATTGTTCGTAATTACGAAGCACAGTTAAATGACCTAAAGCAAAACATGAGTTCTTCTCCCGAACTTGTTGATCAAGCAAGTCTTGCCTACCAAAATAGGATGTTGATTGATGAGCTCATTTTAAGGCAAGATTCCATTGAGTCCATAAGGGACAAAATGTTCGAAAGACGTTTTGAACAGATGGTACGTCTTTTACGAAGGGAGATGAAGGATGGTACACCAGAATCCAAATTGAAATCAAGGTCTCAATTTGGAAGCGTGCGAACCGCTATTGCAGACGCACAACGAAAAGAAGAACCAAGAAATAGAAAAGAACGCTACAAACAATTCAATGAAATTCCAATAAAAGCAAAAAATCGGTCAGATGCTATCGGGGTTAATTCAGGTTTCTACTTAATTGCCAATGTATTTAAAAACAAATCTAACGTGAAGTCATTCATTGAGGATTTGGCCAAAAAGGGTTTGGAGGCTAGGCAATTTTACAACAAAGAAAACGGGTTACATTATGTCTATCTGGCCGATTTTAATACTAAAGATGATGCTGATGTCGCAGTCGTTTCAAATCTCGATGGAGCGTATGATGATGAAAAGTGGATAATGGAAGTATACAACACCACCCAAACAGCCGATATCAGCTTCGAAATGGAATAAATCACCCAATTAATTAAAGCCCCTATGAAAGGAGGCGAAATGCTAAAATGGCCATTGTCTTGAAATGTATCAGGACAATGGCTTTCTTTGGATATACTGGTGATTTTCTTGAAAAACTGTGAAATCATCATGCATTTTAACGAAAATTCCCACAAAACATACCGCAGTTCATAGATTTCAATTATTTTTCAAACATATAATAGAGAAACCCCGAAAATTCGATTATATGTTAACCTACAACTACACTCAAAAAAAAGCGACTTGCTTTCCCCAAAAAATTCCTAAACCTTATCGAACACGACAAGGTTTTTTTCACAAAGGCACTACAACCTAAACCTTATTGAATTGACGACATTGATTAGCTTTCGGTAGAAGGCTAGACACACTGTGTCGTTTGTTCGCTAGATGTTACATTCTTTCTATAAGAGTGAGGATACGCTATGCCTATTATTTAAATAATAACCCCAAATCATACAGACATGAAAACCCCGAAACATGTCATGGTTTTGGACCATGACCCCAATACAATTAAATTATGCAATAATGTATTTCAAAATTTATCGCAAGTACCATCCATTACCTCATGCTCATCCTTGAGGGAAGCAATAGCTGCAGAAGACTCTTTAACCTACGATCTTTTGATCTGTGAAACAACGATTAATGGTCAATCAGGTATTAGATACATCAGCGATGTATTGCGACGGAAACCAACGATCAAAGTTCTAGTTTTAAGCGAACGAAATGATTTTGACCTCATTAAACAGGCTTTTAAATTTGGTGTGCATGGCTATTTAACCAAGCCCGTCACATCGGAGCGATTTAGAAGTGCTCTAGAGACCATTGCCAACAATGGTACGGCATTAAGTCATGACGTATCGAATAAAATAGTAGCGGTTTTTAAAGAGTTTCGCCACCCAGAGCTATCGCAGCGCGAGAACCAAATTATTGGTTACTTAGGTAAAGGTGCTACCTACAAGGACATAGCAAAAAAATTATTCGTAACGCCCAGTACCGTTAATTTTCACCTCCAAAATATTTATGTAAAGTTGAATGTAAAGTCTAAATCAGAGGCCTTGTTTCAATTACGCACTATGGAATCGGCGACATATTAAAATTGTCTGAAAGCGATTCGCTACAACAAGTCTGGGAAAACAAAAGGACCGTCTCTTTTTGAAACGGTCCTTTTTATATATCATCATGGAAAAGATGCTTCGAATACGCTCAGCATAAGCGATTCACGATTCTTTGGCCGGCCAAAGATGGTTCTGCTTACTTTACTTCTTCGAAGTCTACATCTTCTACATTATCGCCCTCAGCAGCATTTTCAGTACCCGCTGAAGAGGCACCCGTAGGTTCCGCTCCAGCAGCTCCTTGAGCTGCTTCAGCTTGGGCCTTGTACATCTCTTCCGAAGCCGTTTTCCAAGCTTCGTTTATTTTGGTGAGTGCAGGTTCAATTACACCTAGGTCTTTGGTTCCGTAAGCTTTCTTCAACTCCTCCAAAGCTTCTTCAATAGGCTTTTTCTTATCATCGGAAAGCTTATCTCCAAATTCACTCAACTGCTTTTCCGTCTGAAAAATCATACTATCGGCCTCATTCAATTTATCAGCGGTTTCTTTAGCAGCTTTATCCGCTTCAGCATTGGCTTCTGCTTCAGCCTTCATTTTCTGAATCTCTTCATCAGTAAGACCTGAGGACGCTTCAATTCGAATATCCTGGGATTTACCTGTAGCCTTATCCGTAGCAGAAACCTTAATGATACCGTTGGCATCAATATCAAAGGTTACCTCAATTTGAGGAGTGCCCCTAGGGGCCGGAGGAATACCGTCTAAATGAAATCTTCCTATCGTCTTGTTGTCCGTGGCCATGGGTCGTTCTCCTTGCAAAACATGAATCTCAACTGATGGTTGATTATCCGCAGCCGTAGAGAACACCTGAGACTTTTTAGTCGGGATTGTTGTATTTGCCTCTATTAACTTCGTATTGACTCCGCCCATGGTTTCAATACCCAAAGAAAGTGGGGTTACATCCAAGAGCAATACATCTTTTACGTCACCCGTCAATACCCCTCCTTGAATAGCAGCACCAACGGCCACTACCTCATCAGGATTTACCCCTTTAGATGGTTTTTTTCCGAAGAATTTCTCAACCGCTTCTTGCACTGCAGGAATACGCGTTGAACCTCCTACCAAAATAATTTCGTCAATATCACTTTTTGAAAGTCCTGCGGATTTCAATGCTGTTTCACAAGGCTCAATCGTACGTTTTACCAAATCGGCTATCAGCTGCTCAAATTTTGCACGACTTAAGGTTCTTACCAAGTGCTTTGGGCCTGATGCCGTTGCCGTTACGTAAGGTAGGTTCACTTCAGTCTGCGATGAAGAAGACAACTCAATCTTGGCCTTTTCAGCAGCTTCCCGTAAACGCTGTAACGCCATGGCATCTTCACGCAAATCCAATCCTTCATCAGACTTGAACTCTTCTGCCAGCCAATCGATAATTTTTTGGTCTACATCATCACCTCCTAGGTGTGTATCCCCATCAGTGGCCAACACTTCAAAAACACCATCACCCAATTCTAAGATAGAAACATCATGGGTACCTCCTCCAAAATCAAAAACCACTATTTTTTGGTCCGCATCTTTCTTATCTAAACCGTAGGCCAAAGAGGCGGCCGTAGGTTCGTTAATGATACGCTCAACGGTCAAACCTGCAATTTCTCCCGCCTCTTTTGTAGCCTGACGTTGTGAATCATTGAAATAGGCCGGTACGGTAATTACCGCTCTTGAAACGTCCTGCCCTAAATAATCTTCAGCCGTTTTCTTCATTTTTTGAAGAATCATTGCAGATAACTCCTGTGGGGTATATAACCTTCCATCAATGTCCACTCTTGGAGTGTCATTGTCTCCCTTTACCACGTTGTAAGGTACCCTGTTCGCTTCTTTAGAGGATTCTGAGAACTTATTCCCCATTAAACGCTTTATGGAGTATATGGTTTTATGTGGATTCGTCACTGCCTGTCTTTTCGCCGGATCACCAACCTTGATTTCACCGCCTTCAACAAAAGCAATGACAGATGGAGTTGTTCTTTTTCCTTCTGCATTTGGGATGACCACTGGCTCATTACCCTCCATTACTGAAACGCACGAGTTGGTAGTTCCCAAATCTATACCAATAATTTTGCTCATGTTTTTTATTTAAAGTTGTTGAATTTCTTAATTCTACGTCTCAAAGGTCAATGACTGTGCCAATACCAAGAATATGACAAGCTGACAGTTTTCATGCCCTTCATGACTTTTCGCTTAAACATCAATACTGCGGCTAAACTGAAAACAGGAAACGTGGTAACGATAAATTACTTCAACTATCTTTGACCGCAAACTCTTTAATAATGGAATGCATTAGCGTTTTTGACATGCTAAAAATTGGTGTTGGTCCTTCAAGTTCACATACCTTAGGTCCATGGAGGGCGGCGGAGCGCTGGTTACGGGAAGTTCAAGACACCCATGAATTATCTACCATAGAACGAGTTAAGGTCAATCTTTTTGGGTCACTGTCATTGACCGGAAAAGGACATGCCACAGATGTGGCCATTGCTTTGGGGCTTATGGGGGAAGACCCAGTCACCACAGATTGCGATGATATCGCTGACAAAATCGCTACGCTAAAACAAACAAATCGAATTCATTTAGGGCAAAGGCATTACATCTCATTTCATTATGACGAAGACATTATTTTCAATCGTCAATTTTTACCCTATCATGCCAACGGAATGCGCTTCGAAGCGCTATTGACCAACTCCAGTAAAATTTCTGAAACCTTTTATTCCATAGGAGGTGGTTTTGTAGTAAAAGAAGAACGTGAATATGCTGAAGAAAACAAAACGCTTTTTAGTACGTTTCCACACCCTGTAAAAACAGGCAAAGAACTTCTGGAACATTGTGCTTGTCAACAAAAATCCATTTCTGAAATCGTATGGGAGAACGAACTGTCATTGCGCAGCCCTCAAGAAATCAATAATGGCATACGCCATATCTGGCAAACAATGCTCGAATGTATGTATTCGGGTTGCCATACGGAAGGAAAACTTCCAGGCGGACTACAGGTTCGCAGAAGGGCCTTTGATACGCACCAAAAATTGATTGGTGATGCCCCATATTCCAATCCAAATGAATGGCTTGAAAGCATACGGGAAACTGAGGTGAAATTTCGACAGATTTTAAAATGGGTCAGTTGTTTTGCGCTTTCGGTCAATGAAGTCAACGCAGCCCTTGGGCGAGTCGTCACAGCCCCAACCAATGGTAGCGCAGGGGTCATTCCTGCCGTACTCATGTATTATTTGGTCATTGAAAACCATGATGGGGATTTTGATGACGTTAAACGTTTTCTGATGACCGCAAGTGAGATTGGTAGCATCTTTAAAAAAGGAGCTACCATTTCAGCCGCAATGGGTGGTTGTCAGGCAGAGATAGGGGTGTCATCGGCCATGGCCGCTGCAGGCCTGACCGAATTGATGGGCGGTACCCCCGAACAAGTGGTAATGGCAGCTGAAATTGCCATGGAACATCATTTAGGACTTACCTGTGACCCCATTGCCGGATTGGTTCAGGTACCCTGTATTGAGCGAAATAGCATGGGCGCCATTAAGGCCATAAATGCCTCTGAAATGGCGTTGGACGCCGACCCAAAAGAAGCCATTGTGCCTCTTGATAAAGTCGTCAATACCATGTGGGAAACGGCCAAAGACATGAACAGTAAATACAAAGAGACTTCCGAAGGAGGATTGGCCGTGGGGGTCAATATGAGTGATTGTTAGTCTTCCAGTGCCGTAAAACGAAAGTCGTACGCATTGGCAATGGGTATCTTAAAAAGCGTTGCCTTGATTCCTTGGCTTCTTCAATAATGACAAAATGTTCTTTCTGCCATATAATTTGTAGTAAAGCCTTAGTCAATAGCTTCTAAAGTAGTTAAAGTTCCAGTGTAGCGGTTGGCGTCAGCTTAAATCATTAGAGTAACCGATAGCCTACTCTTCGAGACATCCTGCGCTGCCTCGGGTATCAATGAGATATACCATTTTCCAATTTCCATCAAAGTTGACCATTTGAATCGAATTGATACCGCAATGACTAAAATTTCCATTATACCAAAATTCATAACCCACCCAAGCATTCGCCATGGTACGGTCAATTTGAATATTCCATGACGTCAGTTTTTCCTCAAATTCAATACCCTTTGGAATACTGACTATGGATTCATATAGCTTCTCCATAGCCTGGCTTTTGAATTGTGTTTTTCCCTCTTTATCTCGCGTCGTGGTCTGTAAGAACGCTTTTTCTGCCTCTAATGCTTTCATCGCCAGTGAGTCTTGTCGGTGAATGGCTTCAAAGATACCTTCGACCGCTTTTTTGACGGCGGCTTTATCTACCTCCTGACCGTATGAAAGTGGACCTAAAAAAAGAGAACAGAACAACAGTTGTACAAATTTCATAGACTATAATTTAAATAAGGAACAAGATAGTTAATGGGTTACTGCTTTCGCTAGAATGATAAAAACTAGTTACATTTAGGCCACAAACTTGCAAACTATGTCCACCGCAAAAAAGGAATACAAGCGTATTACCGTCAAGTCACTTGTTGAGATGAAGCAAAAAGACGAAAAAATTTCCATGTTGACCGCTTACGATTATTCTATGGCAAAAATTGTCGATTCAGCTAATGTAGATGTCATTTTGGTCGGGGATTCAGCCAGTAATGTCATGGCAGGTCATGAAACGACACTGCCCATTACACTAGATCAGATAATCTATCATGCGAGCTCTGTTGTGAGGGCTGCTTCACGTGCCTTGGTAGTAGTTGACATTCCCTTCGGAAGTTACCAAAGTGATAGTAAGGAAGCCCTGCGTTCGGCTATCCGAATCATGAAGGATAGCGGTGGTCATGCCGTAAAGGTTGAAGGCGGTGTGGAAATCAAAGATTCGGTAAAACGTATCATTCAAGCAGGAATCCCCGTTATGGGTCATCT
>JBHJJC010000139.1:0-25471 GCA_050042945.1 Croceivirga sp. | reverse complement strand
GAGCTATGTGAGGGCTGGCAGGGGTAAATTAATCATTGGCAATCAGGTAACCACTTTTGAAGCTGGTGATCTCATTGCAATTGGTTCCAATCTTCCGCATGTTTTTCTCAGCGATGGAAAAGTCAAGTCATCGCATATGATTTCATTGTTCTTCACTAAAGAGTCGTTTGGGGCAACCTTTTTCGAAAATCAGGAAATGAAAGAGATAGAGCCAATATGGAAATTATTGGGATTTGGTCTCAAAGTTACAGGTGAAAACACATTCATTGAAAAGATATTTTCCAATTGTCAGAATGAAGATAAATACGGACTTTTTCTAAACCTATTAATACTTCTAAGGTTTTTGAACCGGAGCCATAAAAAACAACTGTTACCCAGCACATATACCACTAAAATTTCAACAGATCAAGGGAGACGCCTGCAACAGGTTTTCGATTTTGTGGTACAGAATTTTCAAGATGAAATTCAATTGGAGCAAGCTGCTGACAAGGTAAACATGACCAAGAATTCTTTTTGTCGGTTTTTTAAGCAACGTACCAATAAGACTTTTTTTCAGTTCTTGGCAGAAATTCGAATTCAACATGCCTTGCAGTTGCTAAGGGAAAATCAAGACCTTTCAGTGATTGAAATAGCGGCTTTATCCGGTTACCCTACACTTTCGAATTTTAATCGTCAATTCAAAGAACTAACCCATTTGAATCCAACGACCTACCGAAAACAATTTAAAAATAGTTTTAAGGGGTAATCCTTATTTTTGAACCCCTTATCCATCTAGTATGAAACAACTTGTTATTATCTTGATTGCATCGCTCCTTTCTTGTAATGCCAACCAAAAAACAACGGAACAAATACCAAAACCTCCGAAGCAGGAGAAAGACCCGATTGAATTTGCCGAAACGATTACTGAGGAAGAACTTAAAGACTATTTGTTCACCTATGCTTCTGACGAATTTGAAGGTCGTGAAACGGGCAAGCCAGGTCAAAAAAAGGCAATTGAATTCATCACATTACAGTACGAAAAGTTGGGCATACCTGCCCTAAAATCAGATGGTGATTACCTTCAAAAAGTATCCTTATCCAAAAGCAATGTACCTGATGGTAAAATAACAGTGAATGATATTGATTTTATTCAAGGGGAAGACTTTTTATCGTTTTCGGAAGGTACAGGTAAACTTGATGAAGTCGTTTATGTAGGCTATGGAATCAGCGAAGAAGGATATGACGATTATGCGAGGATTGAGGTTAAGGATAAAATGGTTTTAATGAAGTTTGGAGAACCTACCAATGCTGACGGTAGCTACATCCTTTCTGGAAACAATGAAAAATCTGTCTGGAGCAATATGTCCGAGTCACTGGAAAAGCGAACGAAAGTGGCCAAAGCGAGAGGTGCAAAAGGTATCTTTTATTATGACCCCCAAAACTATTCACGTTATAAACGCTATTACGATTATATGAAAACCAATAGTAGTGAAAGAATTCAGTTAAATGCTGAAAAAGAAACGAATTTTATGGTCTTGGTAAACCAAAGTATGGGCAAAAAAATATTTCCGGAGCTTAATGCGGGTGATACCCCTAAGGTTATCAAGACCTCTTTGGAATTGAAAATTCAAAACACCGATGACCAAATAGACTCAGAAAATGTGGTAGCTATCATCAAAGGAACTGAAAAGCCTGATGAATATTTGGTTATTTCTTCTCACCTTGACCACATTGGTGTTAACAAAGATGGTCAAATCAACAACGGTGCAGATGATGATGGTTCAGGCACAGTTGCAATGCTTGAAATCGCACAAGCCTTTAAAATGGCCGCTGACGAAGGTGTTGGACCAAATAGGTCTATCATATTCCTTCACGTTACCGGCGAAGAAAAAGGATTGTTGGGTTCAAAGTACTACACAGATTATAACCCTTTGGTTCCCTTAAAAAATACAATCGCCAACCTCAATATTGATATGATAGGACGGATTGACCCCAAACGTCAGGGCGACAGAAATTATATCTATTTGATAGGAAGCGATAAACTTAGCACTGAATTGCACGAGCTCTCAGAAACGGTGAATTCAACATACACGAATTTAGAGCTAGATTACAAATACAATGACGAAAATGACCCTAACCGCTTTTACTATAGGAGTGACCATTACAATTTCGCAAAGAACAATATTCCCATAATTTTTTACTTCAATGGTACCCACCCTGATTATCACCAACCTGGCGATACCGCTGATAAAATCAATTACGACCTACTGCAAAAGCGTTCGCAGCTAATTTTTCATACGGCATGGGAAGTCGCTAATCGCGAAAAGACTGTTTCAGTGGATAAAGTATTAAAATAAACCCAATAAAAAATCCTTACTAAAATGTAGTAAGGATAACGCCTTCAGTTTAGGGTGGAAGACCGGGTTCGAACCGGCGACCTCTGGAACCACAATCCAGCGCTCTAACCAACTGAGCTACAACCACCAATTTTAAGCGATTGCAAACTTACCTTTTTTTGATTTTATCACCCAAATAAAAATGCAAAAGTTATTTGTCAAAACACTTTAAGGTTGTACATTACAATTGACAACTTAATTTAAACCGTTCAAGTTGAAAAAATACCTTTACAACTTTATTGTTTCAATAATTCTAGTTTTTACGAGGTATCGTTTCCTTGTCAGTTTCTCTCTATTAATTTCAGCTTATTCTTTTTCACAAAGAAAACTTACTGATAGCTTATTATTTGAAAAGCAAAAGTTTGAAAAACTATCCGATGCATTTTCAAAAGACACAAACTACATTAAACTTCTATATAAATTGGGTCGAAGTTATATCTATCAAATTCCTGACAGCACGAAAATTATTTCGGATAGAATCATTCAACTCAGTGAACCATTGCAGTTTACACCAGGTATTGTTGGCGCAAAAATAAATCTGGCAACCATTAACTTCTTGAATGGTGATTTTTCGAAAGGAAATGAAAACATTAAGAATGCTGTTGAACTATCTCAAAAGTTGGAACTTGATTCACTTCATCTTGACGCACTGAATACTAAGGCCCTAGGTGAGTTTATGCTTGGTGATTACCCGAACGCCTATAAAACTTGTACGCGCGGTGAGCGTTTGGCCAATCATCTTGGCATTCAAGAAGTTCAGTTAAACTTTTTGATTAACCTGGCTACTTGCTTTACCACTCTAAATGACTATGAGCAAGCTATTCCATACCTAAAAAAAGCTAAAATTATTGCCCTTAGCTTAGAAAATGAACTTATCGGTGCAAAAATCAATAGTAATTTAGGGTATGCCTATTTACATCTTGGAGAATATGAAAAAGCCAAACGTATCTGTAAAAATGCGATTGCCATCTTTAGTAAAAAAGAGTTTCAAGCTTGGCACGCTTTTACGTGCAATACCTTGGGGAATGTTGCGCTTAAAGAACATCATTATAACACCGCACTTAACTTTTTCACAAAAGGGGAACTGTTATTAAGCACTATTGAGGATAAGCAACGTATGGCAGACAACTTTCAAGGCTTTGCCGACACCTATTTTTTGATAAGTGATTTTAACCAAAGCCTCAAATTTGCCAAAAAGGCGGAAATTATTTCGAGGAACATAAGTTACCATTACGGTATTGTTCAATCGTCAAAACTACTATACCGTTTACTCGTCAAAAATAATCAACCAAAAGAGGCCCTTGATTACTTACATGTGGCACAAAAGTTATCAGACTCTATATTTGAATCTGAGAATAGAACGAAATTCTTATTGCTGGATACCAAAGCGAAATTTGATAGGAGTCAAACATTAAACGAATTCGAAAATGACAAAAAACTTTCCGAACAAAAAACCATTACTTATGTAACTTTAATTCTGCTGACGGCTCTTTTAATTATTAGTTTAATAGTAAGAAAAAGCGCTCAAGACCAAAAAAAGGCCAATCGTTCACTAAAAGAACTTAATGACACAAAAGACCAATTATTCTCAATAATCGGTCACGATCTTAAGGCGCCAATAGGAACCTTACAAGGGTTATTGGCGTTATATACTTCAAAAGAAATATCAAAACGAGATGTCGTAGCATTAAGACCTAGTTTAAAACAGAATGTGGACCGCAGTGCTTTTCTCCTAAATAATTTACTGTATTGGGCCAAAACACAGATGATCACTGTAATACCGGACAAAAAAGTAATTTCGGGTGAATCAAAAATAAAATCCATTTGTGACAGCTTTGATATCGATATCAAAGAGAAGAACCTAAGTACTGAATACCATATAGAATCTGATTTGGTCTTTATGATGGATGTAACGCATTTTGAAATTGCCGTTCGAAACCTTATTTCCAATGCCATTAAGTATTCGCATAAAGATGGTGTTCTCAAATTTACTTTGAAAGGGGTACGTGAAAATAAGGTTTCGCTATCTATATGGCATGCTGGCGTTGGTATACAACCCTCCATAATCAATACTATTTTTAAAAATGAATCGGTAGACTGTACGCCCGGCGCCGTTAATGAAAAAAGCGCAGGTATAGGATTACAAATCACCAAAGAATTAATTAAACTTAATGGTGGTGAACTTGAAATGAGGAGTAAGAATGACAAGGGTACATACATGACAATCACTTTAATTACTCCAAAATGAAATGTTTACGTAAGGGTGCGCAACACTTTTTTTACCATTCTTGGACCATAACTTTGGTGACCATTTATTTCTTCCTCTGTTTTCATATGCTGAATGCCCAAACTATTGAAAAAGGAGGGACGTCATTACTTGAAAAAGAAATTGAAAAAATTCCCTCTACCGACCTTATCATCGACCAAATCAATGAATCGGCAATGAAATATCGCTTTCGTACACCAGATAGTGTGCTCTATTATGCCAAAAAGCTTCTTTTATTTGGCAAAGAAAATAATGATACCAAGGGTACTGTACTTGGTACAATGCGTGAGGGCGATTATTATTCAGATTTAGGAATCCATAACAATGCACTTCAAAGGTATTATAAAGCCGAAGAAATGATGAAGGACATTGAAAACACAAAACTTAAAGCCGATTTATACATTCAGCTTACCATTGAATATTTCTATTTAGGACAGCTAAAAAAAGCGCTGGAAGCGGCATACAGGGCAATAAATATTTCTCGTCAAAATGGTTTGATTTGGGAAGAGGCCCAGGTAAGACATGTGTTGGGTTTTATATACACTCAAAATAAGTTCTATGAAGAAGCTGACCAAGAGATTTCGAAAGCAATACAGCTTTGGAAGAAAACAAATGACTCAATTCGTCTTTACGGTTCTAGGTCTAACCTTGCACGGAACGCTATATTGTCAGGTGACATCAAAAAAGCTAAAAAATTCTTTGAAGGAAATATTGTGTTCTTCGCCAAATCAAAAGAGACCTTGTGGCTCGCCAGAAGTTTCATGGTTCAGAGTCATATTCATCTTGAGGAAGGCGACTGGGATAAGGCCCTGATCAGCAATAAAAAATATGACAGTTTACTTCGTAAATTAAAAAATCCAAGAGATAGAATTTTAACATACAGTATTTATTCCCATCTCTATTTTTTAACAAAGAACTACTCTAAAGCAAAGCAGTATGCCGACAGTACGATTTATCATGCATTGGAGCTTCAAGATTCTGTTGAGCTCCTAGATGGCTATGAGTCCCTTTCAAAAATAGCACTTGAAAAGTTGGATTATTCCGAAGCGGCAAAATACTCAAGTTTGGCCCTTCCGATACGGGAAGTTCTTACAAGAAAATCCAGGGACAATAACCTTAAGCTAATGCGAACTAAAATTGAATTGGAGTACCAACAACTTGAAAAAGAAGTAAAAGACAATAAAAAGTTGATGGGACAGCGAAGAATTACTGTTATTTCACTGATTTTATTGGGTATTTTCATAGGTCTTTCGATTTTGGGAAGAAGAACCGTTCAAAAGCGAAAATTGGTTAATGCTGAATTACAAGAATTAAATCAAACAAAAAATAAGTTGTTTTCCATTATAGGACATGATTTAAAATCGCCTATTAGTACACTTCAAGAATTACTGGAATTGTATGATTCCAGAACTATTTCTAAAAAAGAAGTTTCAAATGCCTTACAAAGGTTAAAATATAATGTCGATTACAGCGCATTTACCTTAAACAACCTGCTTTTCTGGGCAAATACGCAAATGAATGGCTTAAAGTCAAAGCCAGAAAAAGTCTTAATCAAAGATAAAATTCGTTTGATTTATGATATGTACGGGGCCAAACTTGAAAAAAAGAACATTACAATTCAGTGCGAAATTGACCAGCATTCCCATGTTTACGTAGACTCCTTACAATTTGAAATCGTTCTCAGAAACCTAATTTCCAACGCTATTAAATTTACTCCAAATGGCGGAAAAATTACCTTTGCATCTTATAAACATAGTAACGTAGCCGACATTTCAATCTGCGATAGTGGTATGGGTATGGACCAATTAACAATTGAACGCTTAAAGAATAGTAACGCTATTGAACCTAAAGAAGGAACCGAAAAAGAAAAGGGTACTGGTCTTGGTCTTCTCATATGCAAAGAACTTATTGCATTGAACCACGGTCACCTATCTATTGAAAGTGAGATAGATAAAGGAAGCTGTTTGAAAATTCAATTTCCTACGGAACAAATTTGATTTTATCGACGAAAAGCGGTTTTTCATCGGCAAAACACACAAAAAACTGAATTTCACAACATTTATTCTCTTAAACAAACGAACAGATTTAATTTTAGCCTTACTATTTTTAGGATATGCCCAAATACCTAACCTACAAAAGACTAAAAGGCATGTATACCTATGTAAGAGCTATTTTTCTGTACATAAGTATTTTACTCTTATTTTCCGTACCGAATAGTACTTACCCACAACTAAACACAAAAGATAGTCTAACTCTCCAGCTCAAAACACTAGAGAAAAATAACGCCGATTACCGCAGTAGTGAAAAATATATTGACCTTCTCAATTCACTGGCCCATGAATATCGTTTTGTTAAAGTAGATAGTGTTTATAAAATTGCAACAATTGCCCTAAATATCAGTAAAAAAATAGGATACCTCGAAGGGCAATGTAATGCTTTCGCCAATTTAGGGAATTTCTATTCAGATAGCGGAAAAAGCGCAAAAGCCATTTCTAATTTTAACAAAGCGTTGGCCTTGACTGATACATTGCGTAATGACCGACTTAAAATTCAGACCTTGAATAATTTGGCCAAAGAATATATGTATTCAGGTGATTATGAAAAGGCTCTTAAAAACTTTTTGACCGGACTTGATCTGGCCAAATTGAATGACAGTAAACTCATGCAATCCATTTTAAATGAGAATATTGCCAGTCTCTATGTTGCGCAGAAAGAATTTGATCAAGCATTGGAGTTCTACAACGAAGTCAAAGAAATCAATGAAGTAATTGGTGATGAAATTATCATCGCAGAGACCCTTAGTAACCTGGCATCCGTATACGCAGACATGGAAAACTTCGAACATGCTATGTTCAATATCAACAAAAGTATATCCACTTTTGAGAAAAAGGAGATTTATGACTGGTTGGCATTTGCCTACAGTGTCAAAGGGGGTATTTATTTAAAGGAAAAAAAATACAAGTGGGCGTTATATTGGTTCGACCAAAGTAATCTTTTACATGAAAACCTAGAAGATGACCGTAGCCGCATAGACTTGCTTAATGGTATGGCATCAGCATATTTGGGCCTAGAAGAAGACCTACGTTCCGAGGAATACGCTCTTGAAGCTTTTGAAACCTCTTCAAATCTAAAATCACTTCAAGGCCAGCGCGATTGTTCCGAAATATTGTATAAAATCTATAAAAACAAAGAAGACTTTCAAGAAGCACTGAAATATCATGAGATTTTTCAGCAGTCAACGGACTCCCTTTATAAAGACAAAAATAAACGAAGTCTTATGCTGCTTAAAACCAAATTGAAATATGATAAAGACAAGCAGCTATTGATTGCGATCAATGAAAAAAAACTGGCCAAACAGCAAAGCTTTATTAATGCAACAATCATTATTTTAATGATATTATTGGCCACAGCGATACCGATGTACTTTAATCAAAAAAAGCTTAAAAAGTTATACGATGAACTACAAGTGAATACCAAGGAGCTACGTGAAAGCCAGATGGAACTCAATAATATAAACAATACAAAAGACAAGCTCTTCTCTATAATCGGTCATGACTTGCGTGGCCCAATTGGAGCCTTACAGAGTCTTCTGAAGCTAATGGTTTCCGGTGAAATTGCTAAAAAAGATTTTTCTAAATTCCTTCCTAAGCTAAGAGGGGACGTTGACCACACTCTTTTTACGTTGAACAATTTATTATCATGGGGCTACTCTCAAATGAACGGAATGGTGACAAAGCCCAAAATGGTACATCTAAACAAATTAGTTGAAAGCAATATTAATTTTCTCTCCGAAATGGCCAGTAATAAATCCATAAGGATTATCAATCAACTACCCGATAACTGCTTGATACTGGCTGATGAGAACCAAGTTGACATCGTGCTAAGAAACCTGATAAGCAATGCCATCAAATTCACCTCTGAAAACGGACTGATTACATTGGAAGCCGATGAAATGGAGAGCTATTGGAAAATTAAAATTCGTGACACGGGGATTGGAATAGACGAAAATACCTGCCACAAAATTTTCAAAGAAAATTCAAACATTACTACCTACGGTACCAACAATGAAAAGGGCACCGGTCTTGGTCTTTCCCTGTGCAAGGAAATGGTGGAAAAAAACAAAGGAAAAATATGGGTAGAAAGCGAGCTACATAAAGGCTCTACCTTTTATTTCACTTTACCTAAAATCACTAAAAAGTATCGTAAAGCCAGTTAAATCAAATCGCCCAGTTCTTTCACCGCTACCATTCGCTCAACCGTAAAACCTTCGGCATGTGATACCCCAACCAGTCGAGCCAAATCCCTAGCACGATAATCCACACTATCCAAAAAGTTCTTACTACTTATCGGGGTTTCAGGCTCATCGCTATTAGGATCATAAAACTGGGAGGAGTACGCGAGAATAGCCTCTTTCTTTTTTTCAATAAAACCACTTACATCAATTACAAAATCAGGATTAAGATTCTTCCATTGAATGTAATGGTAAACCAATTTTGGCCGCCATGGTGACTGTTCTTGATTATCTTCATCTATTTTGGTCTTGATTTTTACCAAACCGCTGAGAAAGCAGGCATCACTAACTAGGTTGGCGCCTTTGGCATGGTCTACATGTCTATCATCAACCGCATTACAGAGCACGATTTCGGGCCTATATTTTCTTAGAACACGAATTACTGCTAGCTGGTGTACTTTATCATTAGTAAAAAATCCATCGGCAAACTCCAAATTCTCGCGAACCGCCACACCTAAAGTCCGGGCCGCAATAGCTGCTTCTTTATCACGAATTTCAGCTGTACCCCGGGTACCCAGTTCCCCTCGGGTCAAATCGACAATGCCTACTTTTTTACCAGATGCCACTTCTTTTGCTATCGTAGCACCTGCACCTAACTCTGCGTCATCGGGGTGTGCCCCAAAAACCAATACATCTAACTTCATCAAACTAAAACAGTTTTGGTCTTGAATTGTGCGATTGCTTGTTCAATATCTTCAATCAAATCATCAACCTCCTCAATTCCAACAGAAAAACGAATCAAACCATCTTTTATGCCTTGTTCTTTTCGGTGTTCTTCGCTCATCAACGAATGTGACGTCAAAACCGGAGAGGTCATTGTACTCTCCACTCCTGCTAAACTCATGGAAGGTTTTATCAGTTGCAGGACTTTCATAAATTCTGAAGCATCGATACTGGGGTTCAGTTCAAAAGAAAGCATTGCACCAAAACCCTTCATTTGCGCTTTTGCCAAAGCATATCCAGAATGTGATGGTAACCCTGGATAGTAAACAGCCTCAATATCTTCATGGCCATGAAGAAATTCTGCCAGCCGTTGCGCGTTATTGGTCTGTGCTTTTACGCGAAGTCCCATTGTTTTCAAACTACGTTCCAAAAGCCATACGGTCTGATCGCTCAAACTTCCACCAAAGCATATGGACGATTCCCATAACGTTTTGATATGTTCTTTGGTTCCTGCAACCGCACCCGCACAAATGTCAGAATGCCCTCCCATATATTTGGTAGCGCTATGAATCATAATGTCAATTCCAAAATCAGCCGGATTTTGATTAATGGGGCTGGCGAAAGTATTGTCTATCATTGTCAAAATTCCCTTAGAGGCTGCTAAATCAGATACCGCTTCCAAATCTGTAATGGTCAACAATGGATTCGAGGGCGTTTCGATATAAATAATCTTTGTATTGGATTGAATCTTGGTTTCAAAATCCTTGGCCTCCCATCCTTCAGTAAAAGAATACGAAATACCGTATTTTTCCAGTTGTGTTGTTGCAAAATTATAGGTGCCCCCATACAAGGTCTGCTGCAGTACAATGTGGTCACCTGCCCTCAAAAAAGCCATTAACGCATGACTTATGGCTGCCATACCGCTTCCAAAAATCATAGCATCTTCAGTATGCTCCAAAGCTGCTATTTTTTTAGTGAGTTCTTGCTGGTTCGGTGTGTTGAAGTAACGGGGGTATCGCTTCTCATCAATATCATCGAATGCATAAGATGTTGCCATATACAACGGTGATATCGCCCCTTTATATCTTTCATCTTTTACGCCACCGATATGGGTGCAAATCGTATTAATTCCTTTTCTTTTTGCCATCATCACATTTTGATTTCTAAAAGTAAGAAAAAGGACTAGAATGCTATACCTCGACCGTTTTCCAATTTCCTTTTCTAAACCAAATAATGGCGATAATGGCCAAAAGCACTTCTGCCGCTGTTATGGCAATAAAAACACCCAGGGCACCAAAATCAAGAACCAGTGCCAATAGATAAGCCATTGGTAATTGAAAAAACCAAAATGAAATTAAATTGATTTTGGTTGGGGTTTGGGTATCTCCTGACCCATTAAAAGCATTGGTAACCACCATCCCATAGGCATAGAAAACATATCCTATGGCAATAATCTGTAAACAAAGGGCGCCGTTTTCAACGACTGCTGGCGTGGTATTAAAATTGGATACGATTTGCTTTGCAAAAACAAGATAAATAATTGAAACAAAACCCATGAAATAGGCATTGTACTTGCCTGTAATCCAGACAGATTTTTCCGCCCTTTCCGGTTGTTTGGCCCCCAAGTTTTGACCGACCAAAGTTGCCCCGGCATTGCTCATTCCCCATGATGGCATCAAAGTAAACATGATTACCCGAATCGCGATGGTATAGCCTGCCAGTACTTCGCTACCAAACTCGCTCATGATACGCATCAAGAAAACCCAACTTGAGGTACCGATCAAAAATTGCGCAATACCGCCCAATGACACTTTTATGATATTGAGCATCACTCTGAGGTTGAGTACCACGTCTTTTAGCACAAGTCTAATCTTACTCCAACCGAAAAACAGAATGCCCAGTTGAAATAAAACAGCCGTTCCCCTTCCAATATTTGTTGCGATGGCTGCGCCCATTACCCCATATTCCGGTATTGGCCCCCAACCAAAAATAAAAATAGGGTCAAGAATAATGTTCAGTCCATTTGAAAGCACAAGGGCCCACATCGCAATACTGGCGTCACCCGCGCCTCGAAAAATTGCATTGATCAAAAACAAAAGTAAAATGGTGATATTCCCACCAATCAACCACTGGGTATAGCCATAACCTTCCGCAATCAAATCAGGTTCGGCACCCATGAGTGCCAATATTTCTTTGCTGAACAAGAAACCTACCAGCCCTACGAGCAAAGCGATTAGTATTCCAAGAAAAATGGCCTGTACCGCAGCTTCTCTGGCTCCTTGCAAGTCCTTTTCCCCTACTCGTCTTGCAACTACGGCTGTTGCAGCCATACTAAGACCAATGGCCAAGGCATAGACCAGCGTGATGACTGATTCGGTAAGGCCGATGGTTGCAACTGCATTAACACTTACCTGTGAAACATAGGCAATATCAACCAGGGCAAAAACACTTTCCATCAACATCTCTAAAATCATAGGGATGGATAACATGAAGATGGCTTTACGAATACTGCCTGTTGTAAATTCCTGTTCTTTGCCTGTGACGGCAATCCAGAAATAATAAATTATTTTTTTTAATGTTGGAAAAGGCATGATGTAAAAATTATGGTTAAAAATGAAGGTTGCTAGCAAGGTCCCTATAGGATATTTTAGTTCGTTATCTTGTCTGGAACAATTCCAAAAACGCTAGCCGATACATAATTTTTATAACTTCATGATGCCACAAAGGTGCATAAAAGATTTTAAAAATGGTTTAATCCATTTGCTTTTGTGAAAATTCCATACTTTTCGAATTCCTAATGCAGTAAATATGAAAACATCCTCAACCCTTTGGATAATGGGTTTTCTTTTAATTCTAGCATCGTGTAAGAACGTAGAAAAAGTAGCTGAAAAATCAGGGTATCAAGGACAGGGACCCAATCCCATTGTTTCGACTAAAACCAAACCAGTACAAAAACAGTGGAAAGGGATCTGGACATTTAATGACAGTACCGTTTTCTTTAGCAATCAATTTGATGCTGCTCGATTGAACGGGGTATCCCATGATTCCCTAAATTATTACACTGTTTGGATTACCCCGGAGAATAGTCCCATTAATCCAAGTCCGTGGTACGCTTTTAAAGCATGGAGTACCTCTCCTCAACAAATCAAAATAAAATTTACCTATCAAGGTAGTAGAAGCCGATACTATCCTAAGATAAGTAGGGATGGATTAAATTTTAAGCGCATTGATAGCGCAAATTATAAACATATTAATCCTGGGGAAGGGCAATTCGGTATTAAAGCGGCCCCAGAAGAGATAGAAATAGCGGTCAAAATCGATTCATCACATACTTGGATAACCGCGCAGGAACTTTACACTTCGCCAAGAGTAAAGCAATGGGTAGATTCGCTATCCCAAAGGCCATTTAATAGCAACTATGAGATTGGAAAGAGTCGGCAAGGCAGGCCAATCAATGTCATGGAAACGGACCAGGGAGATTCGAAGAAAGCAGTTTTTGTTATGACCTTTCAACACCCTCCTGAAGTTACGGGTTTCCTCGCGATGAAATCCTTTATGGAAACCCTGGTTGGCGATTCAAAACTGGCCAAATCCTTTCGAAAAGAGTTTACGGTTTTCAATGCCCCTATGGTCAATCCTGATGGAGTTGACAATGGCCATTGGCGACATAATTTTGGAGGAATCGACCTTAATCGCGATTGGGAAGCATTCAACCAACCGGAAACCAGTGCTATTCGAGATTTTTTACAATCAAAAAGTGATGAGGGTTATGAATTTGTTTTTGGTGTCGACTTTCATTCCACTTGGGATGACATCTATTATCCCTTGGACACGACCATTACAGGGCAAAAAGGAAAAATTGTATTTGACTGGATGAAAAATATTGAAAAAAGACTTCCTCAAAAAAAAGCCAACATCAGTGCTTCTAAAAAGTTATATCCAACGATGGTTTCACGATACCATTTCTATGCCTCTTATGGTATGCCCGCAATAGTTTTTGAATTGGGTGATGATACCCCTCGTGATTTCTTGAAGGAAAAGGGGAAAGTTGCTGCCGAGGAATTAATGCGATTATTGATGGAATAATGTCCAGGAGCTATCGAACCTGAAAAGATAATAACGGTGTCTAGCATCTAGCAAAAATCAAGCTTTTACATAATTTACGCGATAGCGCCAATAGCTAATTGCCCCCAAGACCATAACACCTAAAACAATATATTTCACGTAGTCAGGAGTGATTGCAGCCGAACCCGATTGCGCATAGCTATGCAATCCAACCAAATAGAAATTGACCCCAAAGTAGGTCATCATAATCGAACCATACGCAGCAACACTCATAAAATTAAAAATCCATCGGCCTCGAAGTCCGGGTACCAAACGCATGTGAATCACAAATGCATATATCATTATGGAAACCAAGGCCCATGTTTCCTTAGGGTCCCATCCCCAATAGCGACCCCAGCTTTCATTAGCCCATTGTCCCCCTAAAAAGTTACCGATGGTCAACATGACCAAGCCAACAGTTAGTGTAATTTCATTGATTATCGTTAGCTCTTTAAGGTTGATATCCATCCGTTTTTTATTCTTTTTATTGGTAAGCATCATCAATACCAGTGCTGTGACCCCCAAAATCATTCCAACCGTCAAAGGCCCATAACTGCCAACGATAACCGCTACATGAATCATTAACCAATAACTATCCAAAACCGGCTGTAGATTCGCAATCGCTGGATCCACCCAACTTTGGTGCGCAATCCATAAGAGCATACTACTTACAAAAGTACTTCCGGCCATAGCCAAGTCGCTCTTTCTAGCAAAGGCCAAACCCATACCCAGTGTGGCCCAGGCTACATAGAGAATACTTTCGTATGCATCACTCCACGGCGCATGCCCAGAAATATACCAACGGAAAACCAATCCCGCTGTATGCCAAATAAAAAATATGATGACAATACCTTTAAGAAAATAAGTGGCCGCTTTCCAAATTTCACGGTCCTTGAATATTCTAAAGATGAGCACCAATAACAAACTCAAACCGATAAGACCATAAAATTTGTACAGTCTATTGAAGATATCAAGCTTATTATACAATATCTCCGCTTTTACCTTTGATGATGAGGGCAATACTTCGCTACCATGATTTTTCTGATTTTGATGAAAAGCCTCCAATAATTTATCGGGAGTGGAATAATCGCCCGTTTGAATGGCCCTTTGTAGGGAATTTAAATAGTACGGCACAGAATTCTGCATAAAATTGGCATAAAGGGAATCCTGCACTTGAAACTGACCGGAACGGAATTCAGATGGCGATATCCACTTATTATTCTCATCATTTAACAAGGGAAAAATCTTAAGGATTCCGCCTCCAAGTGCCATACCCAAAAGATTAAATCGCTCATGGACTTTTATAAAATCTTTTTGAAATTTGTTTGGGTTTGTTGTAGAGGTAGCTTCTTCAAGATAGGGTTTTAACTTGTACATATTGGTTGCGTCAAAGAGCTGGGTTGCCCCTATATACTTCACGCTTTTATCAACACCTATAATCTCTCGGATACTATCGTTCTGTCGAAAATTTATACTTATAAATTTTATATTGGACCAAGCGGGAACATTGAGCATCATCGATAAAAATACCTGGTCTGAGTTCATACCGCGAAACGTATCCTTACCACTCAATTTTCTCAACAATTCAGAAGTGAAAGTATGTAAGGGTTTCATTCGCCCCCCTTCATCCTGAACTACCAATTCGCCAAATTTTTCAGAATGCTCAATCGAAACCGTTGTGGCCTTTAATATGGAATCTATTTGAGTATCGGTAGGCATATTGTTACCACCACTGCCTGTACTATTTTGTGAGAAGCCTACAAAAGAAAATGTCAGTGCCACTAGCGTCGCAAGTTTAGCTTTTTTCTTTTTTAGTTTGTCCAATGCCTTACTCAGTTCTTTGAACCGTGTTTTTCCAAAGAACATAATTCCGAGCAAGCCCACATACAGTAAAAAGAAACCGATATATGTTATCCATGTGCCCCACCAATCATGATTCACAGAGAGAACAGTGCCTTTTTCATCTGGCATAAAGCTGGCTTGAAAAAACCGGTATCCTTGATGATCTAAAACGTTGTTCATAAAAATGTCATAGTCAAAGGAACGCTGGTCTTCAACAGTAATCTTACTCATGTATGATTTAAAGCTATTGACGGTTCCGGGATACTTCTCGGCAATAAAATCATTCAATTTCACACTAAAAGGAAGCGAATGCTCTTTCGAACCAAATTTCAGGGAAAAATCAAGTCCGCCGACCGTAACTTTATTTGCAAAATTTGCCGGGCCTTTTCCGCCTAGCATCCCAACCCGATGTTTTTCGTTGCCAACCGTGATATCTACAAAAAGGGCATCATTACTATCCTTCGTTTTTTCGGCATCGGGGAGTTCGATTATTCCTTGCTCTCCCACGACCAAGGGTTCTGGAAATACAAATTGTAATCCCGCTAAATTATATAATGAACGGAGTTGAAGAACTTGAAGACTATCAGCTTTCACTTGGCCTTGAAATTGATCTGCCATTCTCATGAATCCTCCTTCGAAAGGAGACTTAATCATGTAAGTGTAGTCAGAAGTGAAAATGTAGATAGCACTCGGCGTTTCATTGTTGAGCGCAAATAGTACATTATGAATACTGGCAACCTGCCCGTTTTCCAAGAAGTGTTCATGTCGTTGCCCATCTCCAGCTTCGACAATTTTCAGATATTCCTTCCCATCGTTGCCAGGAACCAGACCTTTCTTAGCCCCGCCAATAAAGTCAACATAATCGATAGAGAATGAGGTACCATTGAACTCGCCCTCATAAGGGAACTGGGCACGCATACCCTCAGAAGTGATTAAGAGAGGTTCTTCTAAGGTGCGACGCATTTTCTGTCCACTAATACTACCATCAACAAAAGCTGTCAAGTAGGTTTTGTCCGAATAAAACACATTTTCAGACTCCCCTTCGCGAATGGGCATCATACCCTCGTAACTAATATATCGGGTTACAAATGCGCCCACAATAATCAAAATCCAAGAGATATGAAGTGCAAGAACAGGCCATTTTTTCCACTGTAACAGCCTGTAGCGATAGATATTGCCCGTAAAATTAATTACGAAAAACAGCATAATCAGTTCAAACCATTTGGCATTGTAGATGAAGATTCTAGCCGTTTCCGTACTGTATTTGCTTTCCACAAAGGTGCCGATTCCCATGGCGGCGGCAAAAACGATAAAAAGAACAGCCATTAATTTTGTGGAAAACAGCGTCTTCTTCAGCAAGTCAATCATATACTTATTGTATCGAATGGCAAAATTACGACCTAGAAGTGATTTTTGGGAATGCCGAACGCGGTAAAATCTTGAACAAAAGCGTTAATTCTTTTTAAATAGGATTCAGCTAGTTTGTACTTTTGACAATGCTCTCAATAGTGATGTTAGGAACAGGTAACGTAGCCAGACATTTATTTAATGTACTTTCCCTAAAAAAAAACCTTCACGTCAAGCAAGTGTATGGACGAAGTCTAGCAAGCCTAGAACCTTTTAAAGATGTTGTTAGCGCAACAACATCCCTTAATCAACTTTTACCCGCAGACATTTATTTGATCGCTGTATCGGATGGAGTCATAAACAGTGTTTCCGCGGAAATAAAGCATATCGACGGATTGGTCGCACATACATCTGGTAATACTGGGTTATCTGCCCTAAAGACCAAAAGAAAGGGTGTTTTCTATCCCTTACAAACATTCACAAAAAACAAAAATATTGATTTTTCAAACATTCCTATTTGTATTGAAGCCGAAAATCAAGTCGATTATCTTCTTTTGGAAAAACTGGGTACATCGATAAGTTCAACGGTGCACCGCATTTCTACGGAACAGCGCCAAAAATTACATTTGAATGCCGTGTTGGTCAATAATTTTACCAATCATTTATTTCATTGGGCAAATGAATTATGTGAAGCCAGTGACATTTCCTTTGAATTATTGTACCCTTTGATTTCGGAAACGGCTGATAAACTAAAGCATTTATCCCCTTTTGAGGCGCAAACGGGTCCGGCAAGAAGACATGATGTAGCGACCATGCAAAATCACTTGGAACAATTGGAAAATCCACTTCAAAAAAAAATATACCAGCTCATGAGTGAATCCATAAAATCCCTTTATGAAAAAAAATTATAAAGAATATCTACAAAATATTACCACTTTTATTTTTGACGTCGATGGTGTTTTAACCGACGGTTCCATATTGATCACTACAAAAGGCGAAATGCTTCGCAAAATGAATGTTAAGGATGGATATGCCTTAAAAACAGCACTTCTGAAAGGATACAATATCTGTATTATTACGGGAGGCAGTAATCAAGGGGTCAAGGATCGGTTAAAGAACTTAGGTATCACCGATATTTATCTTGGAGCGCACCACAAAGAAGAACCTCTCGCGGAGTATCTTGACATTCATGGTATTAACCCAGAAAATGCGCTTTACATGGGCGATGATATGCCAGATATTCCGCCCATGAAGCGGGTCAAATTGGCCACATGCCCACAAAATGCCATCGCAGAAGTGAAGGCAATATCCGACTACGTTTCCCATAAAAACGGTGGCGAAGGTTGTGTTCGCGATGTTATTGAACAGGTGTTAAAGGTAAGAGGAGACTGGGACACCAATTTCAGTTCGAAAAATGATTGAGAACCCACTAAAAACAAAGCTCAAAAACTATAATATCATTTTGGCCTCAGGATCGCCAAGACGAAAGCAGTTTTTCGAAGCATTAGGCCTGGATTTCGAAATTCGCTTAAAGCCCGTGGAAGAAAATTATCCCCAGGGATTTAAAGCCGAAGAAATTTCAAATTATCTGGCCATCTTGAAGGCGTCTCCTTTCGAAGCTGATTTAAAAAAAACTGACCTTTTGGTTACATCAGACACTGTGGTGTGGTGCAAAGGTGAATCGTTGGCCAAAGCCAGCAACCCGGAGGAAGCCATCACGATGTTAACGAAATTATCTGGTGCATGGCACCAAGTCATTAGTTCAGTATGCTTTACCACAAGTTCTTTTCAAAAAGTACTTTTTGATTCCACTGATGTAAAATTCAAAAAACTTAGCCTTAGTGAAATTGAATTTTACATCCAAGAATTCAAACCATATGATAAAGCAGGTGCTTATGGTATACAAGAATGGTTGGGCGCAATAGGTATTGAAGAAATAAAAGGTTCATATAATAATGTTGTTGGACTTCCCACCCATTTGGTTTACAAAATGTTAATGGATATTGCCATCGGAAAGAACTAAAGTATTTTTGTTAAAAATTGAAGGATGAAAAAGCCATTGAAATTTAGGTTCGGAACAATTCTTTTTACCTTGCTGATCTTGGGAACGCAGGCATGCAATACAGATAGAAAGACCGATAAGACCCTGGCGATGAATGCCGAAAAGGAAACAGATTCACCTATCCAAAAAAATACCAAACGGCCGTTATCAAAAGAATTCAAGGAATATTGGTATGCTGGGGATGCCGAAATCACTTCTTATGAATTGGAACAGGCGCGTTACGGGGAGCTTCGTAAAGGGAGTTCGGTACTTATTTATGTCACCGAACCATTTCTTCCAGAGTTACAGGTAAAGGCGGACCGTCCTTCGACAACCAACGTGCCCGTGTTGAAATTAAACAAAACCAAAAAATACCTTACGGGAATTTATCCCTATTCTATCATGAGTAGCACTTTTTATCCCGTTCATGATAACCAACACGCTCTGAAATCAAGTCTTTCTGTGCAAGAATGGTGTGGGCATGTCTATGCCCAATTAAATAATCGAGAAAAGTTTGAGTTTACCTCCCATAGTTATTTTGAAGGTGAGGCAGATGAAAAATTAACCTTTGAAAAAGCCCATCTAGAAAATGAACTTTGGAATAGAATACGAATTCATCCCGAGGGACTTCCCCAAGGAGATATTTCCATCGTTCCCTCCCTTGAGTATTTTAGGGTACAGCATCGGCCCGTTCAACCCTATGCAGCGAAAGCAAGCCTTTCTTCTGAAAATGGAATCAATACCTATATGGTCGAATACACTGAAACCAATAGAAAGCTTAGCATTCAATTTGAATCTAACTTTCCCTATCAAATCTTGGGATGGGAAGAGGAGTTTCAAAGTGGTTATGGCCCTAAAGCAAAAACCTTTACATCAAAAGGCACTAAACTCAAAACCCTTAAGACTCCCTATTGGAGGCAAAACGGAAATGAATTTATTGGCTTAAGGGATAGCTTGGCCCTTTAGTAATCTTGGGCTTTTCAGTTTTTACCTTATGAATTAAAAAGCATTTATACTAACTATGGAGCCTAATTCATCTATTTGATTAACCAATAATTATCTCAAATAAGGCTTCCTATATAACGATAGTGGAATACCTGGTTAGCGTGAATTTTGCTCTTTATATTGGTATTGCACAAATGCTATTCCCGTAATAGTAATGTTAAACAAGTACATCCGCAACTCACTCTTTTGGACATTTTATTTATTAAAAAAATCAAGATCGTAAGCCAACTAAAAGACCTTAATAGCTTGTTAAAGAAGTTCTAAAAACCCACCTACGCCTTTCAAACTTTCTATCTTTGATTCCGTCTAATCCACCAACTATGCGATTTTTTAAGGTGCTGTGCGTTTTTTTCGCTTCCTTACCGGTACTCCTAACTAGCCAAGCTCCAAAAAAATATACCTCAACAGAGATTCATCATGAAATTCAAAAACTTAACTTTCTGGGCACTGCGCTATTCCTGGCAGCACACCCAGATGACGAAAATACTCGACTTATCGCCTATTTGGCCAATGAGCTAAAGGCCAGAACGGCCTACCTATCATTAACCCGTGGTGATGGTGGACAGAATCTCATTGGACCTGAACTTCGTGAATCATTGGGCCTCCTTAGAACACAAGAATTATTGGCTGCAAGGCGGGTTGACGGGGGCGAGCAATGGTTTAGCCGAGCCAACGATTTTGGCTTTTCAAAACATCCAGACGAGACCTTACGTATTTGGGACAAAGAAAAAGTTCTTGCTGATATCGTATGGACCATACGACAACTGAAGCCTGATATAATTGTCAATCGATTTGACCATCGAAGTCCAGGTACCACCCATGGCCATCATACAACATCAGCGATGTTGGGTTTTGAGGCCTTTGATTTGGTCAATAATCCTAATTCATACCCAGAGCAGCTCAACCAAACCGATATCTGGCAACCAAAAAGGCTATATTTTAATACCTCGTGGTGGTTTTATGGAGGAAGGGAGAAATTCGAAAAAGCCGATAAATCCAATATGGCAATGGTCGATGTTGGGGCCTATTATCCTGAGCTCGGCCTATCAAATAATGAAATCGCTTCAATGGCAAGCAGTCAGCATAAATGCCAGGGCTTTGGGCGGTTATTGGTCCGTGGAGCCCAACCTGAATATTTAGAGTTGCTCAAAGGAGAAAAAACTCAGAATCCGAGCAATCTCTTTGAAGGAATAGAAACAAGCAGGTCTCGTATCAAAGGAGGTGAGCCAATTGGAGAACTTTTATACGAGATAGAGAAAAATTTCAACTTCAATAATCCATCGACGCACCTACCCAAATTAGTGGAAGCATATGCACTGCTGCAGCAGATTAATGACAAACATTGGAAATTTCAGAAGTCAGAACACCTCAAAAAAATCATATTGGCCTGCGGTGGTATTTATCTAGAAGGCAGTACAAAAACTTCTTCGGCCATACCAGGTGAGAAAGTCACGCTTTTCATAGAAGCGTTGAACCGCACTGCGAGTGATATCCAACTAAAATCTGTGACAATTGAGGGTATAGGGTCTATTTTTGATGAGAAGACCTCATTACCACAAAATGAAAAAAAGAACATGGAACTCACTTTCATGATACCTAAAGACAAAGTCTTTTCGAATCCATATTGGTTAAATGAAAAAGGAAGTCTGGGTATGTATAAAGTTAATAATACTGCTTTGGTAGGCAAACCTGAAACCCCTGCCGCTTTTAATATGAATTTTATTCTCGATTTTGATGGAACTGAAATTGCCTTTAAAAAGTCAGTGATTCATCGGTATTCAAAACCGGACTTTGGTGAGATTTACGAGCCTTTTGTTGTTTTACCAAAGGTAACTGCAAACTTTTCAGAAGATGTTTTTCTATTTAATACGGCAGAACCACAAAATATCAACATGGCCATTCGGGCCGGTACTGATAATATAAGTGGTATTGCAAAACTCTCTCTCCCTAAAAATTGGACCAGTAGGCCATCTTCGATTGATTTTAACATTGATCAAAAAGGAGCAATACAGAATGTGGTGTTTCAAATTTTTCCTCCAGAAAACGAATCTGTGGCCACTATTTCACCCCTTTTGATTATTGAAGGAAAAACATTTGATAGAAAATTGGTTGAAATCGAATACGATCATATTCCAAAGCAATCCATTTTATTACCAGCTGAGGCAAAAGTGGTAAGAACCAATATCAAAAAAGAGGGAGAGCGAATTGGTTATATTGTTGGGGCCGGTGACAAAGTGCCTGAAAGCCTGTCCCAAATTGGATATCAAGTTGATTTGTTGAATTTAGATGATATCGAACCAAATAATCTTGGTTCCTATGACGGAATTGTTCTAGGCATACGGGCCTATAATGTCTTGGAAGATTTGAAGTTCAAACAGAATATGTTATTGGATTATGTTAAGAATGGTGGTAACATGATCGTACAGTACAATACCGCTGGAAGATGGCGCGCGCAATTCAAGAATATCGCTCCCTATCCCATAACCTTAACCAGAGATAGGGTCACCGATGAAAATGCCCCAGTCACAATTTTAGCCAAAAATCATCCTTTGGTCAGCTATCCAAATCAAATCACCGAAAAAGATTTTGACGGATGGGTGCAAGAACGCGGATTGTATTTTCCCAGGGAATGGGACAGTAATTTCACACCCATTTTATCTATGGCCGATAAAGGGGAGGAACCCAAACAAGGCAGTCTTTTGGTCGCGTCTTACGGCAAGGGGAATTATATCTATACAGGGTTGAGCTTTTTTAGGGAGCTGCCAGCGGGCGTACCTGGAGCATACAAACTTTTTGCAAATATGCTTTCGATGAAAAAACAGACCCAAATAGGAGGTAATGGAGCCAAAGAATAATTTGAAGACCAACTATGTTTGGAAAAAGGAGTACTCCATTGTATTAATATTCAATATAATTTATGTGCTTTACTTCGCCTTTTTAATGTTAACCCATACCTAATTCATGGCTTTACTTGACTGGATTGTATTAGCGGGCACCCTGCTATCTATCGTCGGATTTGGCGTATGGAAGACGCGTGATAGCAAAAATATAGAGGATTATGTGCGGGGTGGTCAAACAAAATGGTGGACCATAGGCCTTTCGGTAATGGCAACCCAGGCAAGTGCCATAACTTTTTTATCCACTCCGGGCCAAGCCTTTCATGACGGAATGGGTTTTGTACAGTTTTACTTCGGATTACCCGTGGCAATGATTGTTATTTGCAGTGTTTTTATACCACTTTACCATAAACTAAAGGTATATACTGCATACGAAATGTTAGAAACGCGTTTTGACCTCAAAACACGAACACTTACTGCAATCCTATTTTTGATACAGCGGGGGCTAGCTGCAGGTATTACCATTTTTGCGCCTTCTATTATCTTATCTGCAGTATTAGGATGGGATTTGAGAACCCTAAATATCATCATAGGGATACTTGTAATTGTCTATACCGTATTAGGCGGAACCAAAGCAGTGAACATTACCCAAAAACAACAAATGTTTGTTATCATGGTAGGAATGTTCTTTGCCTTCTTTTTCATATTGGGAAGTCTCCCCGCAGATATTTCGTTCAGTGAGGCCTTAAAAATTGCTGGGGCCAATGGCAAACTCGAGATTCTAAACTTTCAATTGGACACCAAGAACCGCTATACCTTCTGGAGCGGAATCACAGGAGGTTTTTTTCTGGCTCTGGCGTATTTTGGCACTGATCAAAGTCAAGTACAGCGCTATCTTTCAGGAAAATCAGTACGTGAGAGCCAGTTGGGATTGATTTTCAACGGTATTCTGAAGATACCCATGCAATTTTTTATCCTATTGGTCGGGGTAATGGTTTTTGTTTTTTATCAGTACAATCCATCACCGCTTCATTTTAATCCTGCTGCTAACGAAGCGATAAAAAACTCTGCTTATGCACAAGATTACGCCATTTTGGAAGAAGGCCATAAAGAATTGGAAAAAGAGAAGCGTATGGCACAAAACGATTTTGTGACTTCACTAAAGCTCAAGGATTATAATGCCATTGAACAATCAAAAATCAACCTTCAACAGGTCAATCAAAAAGAATTGAATAACCGTGAAGCTGCACGAACCTTAATTAGTGCTGCTAACGAAACGGTGGAAACCAATGATAAAGACTATGTATTCATTCACTTCATTTTAAACAACCTACCCCGAGGTCTTATTGGCCTGTTATTGGCCGTGATTCTGTCAGCCGCCATGTCATCAACAGCATCAGAATTAAATGCCCTCGGTACCATTACCGCCTTAGACCTTTTTAAGCGCAATAAAAAATCAGCGTTGTCACAAAAACAAGATGTCTTGGCGACCAAGGGTTTTACGCTACTGTGGGGTGTTGTGGCCATTATAATAGCCTGTGTTGCCAATTTATTTGATAATCTCATTCAATTGGTCAACATCATCGGATCCGTTTTCTACGGGAATGTATTGGGCATTTTTCTATTGGCCTTTTTCGCCCGTTTTGTAAAGGGAAATGCCGTTTTCATTGCAGCTTTGATTACACAGGTCATCGTAATTCTAGGATGGTATCAAGATTGGATGAGTTACCTATGGCTCAATGCTTTTGGTTGTGTTTTGGTTATCGTTCTTGCCCTACTCCTTGAGGTTTTGGACAGAACATTGAGAAGGCCTCCTATCCAAACATAAAAACCTAACTTATGGTAATACTGCTCTAATCGAATTCGAAAAGAGCGTTCGCCCTTCTTTTTCAACCCGCTATCCACTTCTCATTAAGGTTTCTTCATGATATATGAATTCCCAAACTTTTAGGATGCTTCATTGCAATATGACGTTTATTTGACGGTCAGGACTGGGGTCGATGAAAATGCTCCTTTATGCAATAAAAAAACCCCAACACGAAGGTTGGGGCTTTATATATATTTCAGATGATATTTATTTCATGGCTCCCCATTCTTTGAGGGAATCTTCGTTCATCTTCACATAATCTTGGTTTCCGGCTTCTTTTGCTGCTACAAGTGATTTTTTTGCAGAGGCAATGGCCGCTTTTGAGTCACCTAACTTGGCATTGATAAGTGATTGTTTTCTATGCACCCAATATTGTTTTCCTTCGGTATCCATAGCAACGGCTTTATCTATCCACTCTTTTGCCTTGTTCATGTCAAGTCCCTCCTCAAAATAATAAGAAGCAGCGGAATAAAAATCCCTGCCGCTAGGGCCTGCCATTACCATTTCGATACTCTTTTGCGCTTTTGCCGTAGTAGGCACTGCTATGGGTACAGCGACATAGGCATCTTCCCAAAGAATCCCTAGGTTAGTGCTGTTGTTGGTTAAATCATCAAACGTAATGGTAAATGTTTCCACTTTCATTGGCATTTTTTGTACTTCCGTTTTTATTGAGGCGGCGACTTTTGACGCATCCCAGTTTTTAGGAGTACCCCAGTTTTCCGTATCGGAATAAAAAATAACTTCCCAAACTGCTTCCCCTGGCTCTGAAAAAATGGCGTATCTACCCGCCTTCAATGCTTTATCTCCAATCTGATCGTCATCACTAAAATAAA
>JBHJJC010000138.1:0-6123 GCA_050042945.1 Croceivirga sp. | reverse complement strand
CGTTGCTCGGTTTGGGTTTCAGAAATGGCCAACAACAGTTCTTGTTGTTTTTTGTTCTGCAAACGTTGTTTGAAGAGGAAGAAGCCCAGTATACCCAGTAAGGCTAGGCCTCCAAGGCCAAAGGAGAGTTGCCGAACGCGGCGCCCTTGACGGGTGATAAGGAGTTCATTTTCCTGCTTTTCCTTGGATAATTTTAGGAGTTCGTTTTCTTTTTTTTGGGTTTCGTATTTTAACTCTAACTCACTAATGGCCTTTAGATGATCACTTCCAACTAGACTATCATTTAACAAAATGAACTTATTTTGAAAGTCAAAGGCCATTTTAAAATTTTTAGTTTTTTCAAAGAAATTTGACATATTGCTGTATACATCACGCAATCTATTTCTATTTCCTGCCTTCTTGGTTTCTGATATGGCAAGATAAAATAGTTCTTTTGCCTTATCATTGTCACCATTTTTAAATTTTGCCCAAGCCACATTTTGATAACCAAGGACAATGCTGGATTTATCATCAATAAGCTGGGAAAATTTCAATGCATCTTGATAAAATTTTTCGGCCATCTTGTAATTTTCTTTCTTTTCATAAAGCACGCCAAGATTATTAAGAATGCGGGAAATAGATAAACTATCTCCTATTGTCTCAGACATTTTCAAATCTTCCTTGTACCATTTCTCCGCCTTTTCGTATTCTTTTTTTTCTGTGAAAACTATAGCTAAATTTTGCGTAGCTCTTGATTTTGCTATTTTGTTATCTAGGCTGTCAGCAATTTTATAAGCCTTCAGTCCGTATTCCTCACATTTTTCGAGATTATTGGTCATCAGATGGATTACGGAAATGTTATTGTAGATATCACTTAAGTAAGACTTATCAGATTCTTTCTCACTTATTTCTAGTGCTGTGAGGTTAAATTCCAAAGCCTTAACATAATCCGAAATATAGTAGTTGGTAATTGCACCAGTCAAATTCAGATATATTAATTCTTTGAATTTGGCAAATTCCTTCAAATCAATTCCCTTTATAACCGAGTTGATAGCTTCTTGGTAATCATGTTTGTGGAGAGAATTTCTACCATCAATAAGATTAAATAAAAAACTTACTCTGCTATTATCACTATTATTAATGTCATTGGTAATTTGATTTAATATACTATCGACCTGAACCCTGGACTGATATTCCTGGTTTCTCCATAACATTTCTAAAATGGCCTCGAAGAGTCGGTCATCATTTGTCATTTGTTTCCCTAAACTTTTATAGGAGGCAAAAAGACTATCGAGTTCTTGGTTTTGACCCAAACTCTGGAATTGAAAAAAAATAAAAAGAAGAAGACAGGTCAATCGAATATAATTCGTCATAATGTCGATTTTGATTAAATGAAGAAAAGTAAATTGCAATTCTCAAAAACTAAGAATTGTCTCGATTTCAGAAATTCTTGAAAGTGACGATTTAACTATGATTTCTAATTTCAGATAAAGACTACTAGAATCAGTAAATAATCAAAGAGAGCACTCTGCAAGGAGTGTATTTTGATAACAAAAAAAGAGCTTGAATACAAAGCTCTTTTTTTTTAGAAGTAAAGGGTATTATGCTGCACGGGTATACCAAAGACCGGTAAACGAGGCCTGATATTCCATCATTCCAGCTAATTTTTAGAAACCAATCAATTCCATTAGTTGAAATACTTCTATATTCATCATATTGTTTTTAAATTTTAATATAGCCTTCTAAAGCTAAGGTTTTTTCTTATATGTTTTTTGTAAGAAAAGTTAATTAACAGGATAATAGGAGGGAGGGTTATGGCTTATTTCAAAAATTCTTGTTTATCAAAAAATTACCCCGTTTCTTTGCACAAGTTCATTACATATTGAAAGTTATCAAGAAAGGTGGAGGGATTGGACCCTTTGAAGCCTTAGCAACCCTTAGTTCCTGTTCCTGCCCAGGAGCATACTAAGAAGGTGCTACATTCTACCCTGGCCCAAATGCAATTTGGGACCTTTTGGCGGCATTGGCTGACCTTTGGGAAGGATAACACTAGAATTTCGAATTCCACACCACTTGATTACTTACCCATATGTTCTGATAAAAGAATAGAATGCCGTATGTCAAAAATCGAAGAAATACTAAAAGAACGGATTTTGGTGCTCGATGGGGCCATGGGCACCATGCTTCAACGCTATGAATTCACTGAAGAGGACTTTAGAGGAGAACGTTTTAAGGACTGGCCCATCCCCCTTAAAGGCAATAATGATTTGTTGTCTCTTACACAACCCGATGCCATAGCAGATATCCATCGAAAATATTTTGAAGCTGGTGCGGATTTGGTCGAAACCAATACCTTTTCAGGTACCACCATCGCCATGGCCGACTATGAAATGGAAGATTTGGTCTATGAGCTCAACTTTGAATCCGCTAGAATTGCAAAAGAGGTGGCCGACGACTTTACAAAAAAAGAGCCCAACAAACCTCGTTTTGTAATCGGTACCATGGGGCCAACAAACAAGACGGCTAGTATGTCGCCCGATGTTAACGACCCAGGATATCGTGCGGTAACTTTTGACGAGCTTAGGATTGCTTATAAACAACAGGCAGAAGCCTTATTGGATGGCGGTTCGGATATATTGATGGTAGAGACCGTTTTTGATACGCTAAATGCCAAAGCAGCACTATTTGCCATTGAAGAGGTCATTGAAGAACGAAAAAGGAGGGTACCCATAATGGTCAGTGGAACGATTACTGATGCCAGTGGAAGAACGTTATCTGGACAAACGGCGGAGGCATTCTTGATTTCGATTTCGCATCTTCCCCTGTTGTGCGTTGGTTTTAATTGTGCTTTGGGGGCAAAACAATTGGTACCATACTTAGAAGTGATATCGGCAAAATCAAATTTTGCGATTTCGGCACACCCCAATGCCGGCTTACCCAATGCCTTCGGCGGGTATGATGATACCGCCGAGATTATGGCCGATCAAATTGAGGAATATCTTGAAAAAGGGTTGATCAATGTCGTAGGAGGGTGTTGCGGAACGAATGAAAGCCATATTCAGGCCATAGCCGACCTCACGGCACAATATAAACCACGGGAATTCTCGTTTCAATCGTATTAGTATGGTTTTGGAAGTAGCCGTCTTAAATATTAAAGAAGGAACCGAATCAGAATTCGAAAATAATTTCGAAATCGCTTCTTCCATTATCATGTCAATGAAAGGGTATCTCAGCCATGAACTGAAAAAATGTGTGGAGAAAGACCATCAGTACATCCTCTTGGTGAATTGGGAGACCTTGGAAGACCATGAGCAGGGCTTTCGAAAATCCCCAGAATACCAGCAATGGAAAAAGTTGCTCCATCACTTTTATGAACCCTTTCCCGAAGTTTTACATTATCACTAATGAAAGTGTCCCAAGAAAGATATATGCGACTCAGTGGCTTGGAACCATTGGTAATTACCCCAGAAAGTAATTTCGTCAACGTAGGGGAACGTACCAATGTTGCTGGATCAAAAAAGTTTCTTCGTCTGATAAAAGAAGAGCAATTTGAAGAGGCGTTGGAAGTGGCACGTCATCAAGTGGAAGGAGGTGCCCAAATCATCGATATCAATATGGATGATGGTCTCATTGATGGTAAGACCTCAATGGTCAAGTTTCTGAACCTGATTGCCTCTGAGCCAGATATTTCAAGGGTGCCCATCATGATTGATTCCTCGAAATGGGAAATCATCGAAGCGGGCCTTCAAGTGGTTCAAGGAAAATGTGTGGTCAATTCCATTAGTTTAAAGGAAGGTGAGGCGGAATTTGTCCGTCAAGCCAAATTGATCAAGCGATATGGGGCGGCCGTTATCATTATGGCTTTTGATGAAGTCGGTCAAGCCGATAATTTTGAGCGAAGGATTGAGATTGCCGAACGTTCTTATCGAATTCTGGTTGATGAGGTCAACTTCGCTCCTGAAGATATCATTTTTGACCTTAATATTTTTCCTGTGGCGACGGGTATGGAAGAGCACAGACGAAATGCTCTGGACTTTATCGAAGGAACAAAATGGGTTCGTGAAAATCTGCCCCATTGTAGCGTTAGCGGTGGCGTAAGCAATGTTTCCTTTTCCTTCCGTGGAAATAATCCGGTTCGTGAGGCCATGCATTCGGTCTTTTTATTTCACGCTATTAAGGCAGGAATGAATATGGGTATTGTAAACCCTACCATGCTAGAGGTCTACGATGATATTCCAAAAGACTTGTTGGAGCATGTTGAAGACGTCATCTTAAATCGGAGGGATGATGCAACAGAAAGATTATTGGATTTTGCAGAAACCGTACAAGGGAAGACCAAAGAAAGGACGGTTGATCTGTCTTGGCGGGAAGGCCCTTTACAAAATCGAATCACACGCGCTTTGGTGAAGGGTATTGATCAATATATCATTGAAGATGTGGAAGAGGCACGTCAACAAGCGACAAAACCCCTTGAGGTTATCGAAGAAAACTTGATGACCGGAATGAATGTAGTAGGTGACTTATTCGGAAGCGGAAAAATGTTTCTTCCGCAAGTAGTGAAATCAGCAAGGGTCATGAAAAAAGCAGTGGCCTATTTAGAACCCTATATTGAAGCCTCCAAATCCGCTAACACCGCTGGAGGGGCTGGAAAAATATTAATGGCCACGGTCAAGGGTGATGTACACGATATTGGTAAGAATATTGTTTCGGTAGTCTTGGCTTGCAATAACTATGAGATTGTTGACTTGGGCGTCATGGTGCCCCCTGAAAAAATTATCCAAAAGGCTGTGGAAGAACAGGTTGATATCATTGGGCTCAGCGGCTTGATTACCCCCTCACTAGATGAAATGGTTTTTTTGGCCAAAGAGATGGAGCGTCAGAATTTTACGGTCCCTTTATTAATTGGTGGCGCGACCACAAGTAAGGCACATACAGCGGTAAAGATAGACCCGCAATACAGTCAATCCGTCGTACATGTGAATGATGCCTCACGAGCGGTAACCGTTGTGGGTGATCTGCTTCAAAAAGATACTTCTCAAGGGTACAAAAAAGCCATAAAACTGGACTATGAGAGCTTTCGTGAGAAGTTTCTGAATAGGACGAAGCAGAAAGAATACTTGACCCTTGAAGCAGCCAGGGCAAATAAACTAGAAATCGATTTTAAAGCGTCGGAAATCAAAAAGCCCAACGAACTTGGTATTAAGGTTTGGTATGATTTTGATTTATCAAATCTTATTGATTACATTGATTGGACACCCTTTTTTAGGTCGTGGGATTTGCATGGAAAATATCCTGCAATTCTAAATGATGAAATCGTCGGTCATCAAGCAACTGAACTTTTTGAGGATGCCCAGGTTTTGCTTAAAAGAGTTTTAGATGAAAAGCTACTTCAAGGAAAAGCGGTTTTTGGTTTATTTAAAGCGAATACGATAGATGAAGACGACATTCTCGTGCATTCAAGCGCAGTAGCGAATAATGCAGACAATTATATGTTCAGAACCCTAAGGCAACAACTTAAAAAGCGCGATGGAGTGCCCAATATCGCCTTGGCAGATTTTATCGCTCCCAAAGAAAGTGGTTTGCAAGATTATATGGGTTGTTTTTGTGTTACGGCGGGTTTTGGCACCCAAGAACTGGCTTTAGAATTTGAACGGAATCACGACGATTATAATTCTATTATGATTAAGGCCTTGGCGGATAGGTTAGCGGAGGCTTTTGCCGAGTACCTTCACAAAGAGGTTCGTACAAGACATTGGGGCTATGCGACTGCAGAACATTTGAACAACGAAGACCTTATCGATGAAAAATACCGTGGCATTCGCCCGGCTCCTGGTTATCCGGCATGTCCGGATCATCTGGAAAAATTGACGATTTGGGATTTGTTAAAGGTGGAAGAAAATATAGGGGTGCAATTGACCGAAAGTTTGGCCATGTGGCCTGCGGCTAGTGTTAGCGGATATTATTTTGGTCATCCTAAAGCAAAATATTTTGGTTTGGGAAAAATAAAACAAGATCAAGTCGAAGATTTTGCAGAACGAAAAGGAATTGAAATAGAGAAGGCCCAAAAGTGGCTAGCTCCGAATTTGGTTGATGGTTAATTGTTGATGGATTTTTTATGGAGTATATAGAGCTAGATGTGTGGGT
>JBHJJC010000137.1:0-13831 GCA_050042945.1 Croceivirga sp. | reverse complement strand
AGAAGAACGTATCACGTTGCATTCCACTGACCAAAAGATACGTAAGTTCATTTTCTGTTCGTAGGCCATTTTTTATACCCAAGGTGGCTTTCTCAACCTTTTCATCAAATTGTACCTTGGCAAGATTAAGACCTACACGCAGGTATTGATACTGCACATAGGCAAGACCAAATACCGAGAGCACAAAAACGGCTATGATAAAATTTCTTTTATTCAATATTCTTCTTCTGAATTACATTGCAATATACATAGCTTCCATCATTGGCCGATACCATTAACCATTCATGACTCTTTTCCCGTAAGGTATGTTGACCATATTATTTTGAAAAAGTATAGATGCCTTTTCTTATCGCAAACAAAAACAAAGGGTAAAAAACCGTGTTTTTACTTTTTAAAGAACGTAGCAATATCTTCGGTTCGTGTTAAATCCGGAATTTTTTCGAACCGTTGAAAACAGCGTAAACTTCCTGGAAAATTATGGACATAATTTTGAACCGCTTGTGGTAATTCTTTTTCTTTACGAACTGGGTTGATGGGACAATTTTTAAGGAAGGTAAAAATAGCAGCCCCATGAAAATTGAAAAGGTTCATACTGACCCATAATTTCTGGTGACGTTGTGTATAATTATCGAGTTGAGATCTTGTGGGTTTTTCAAGAATTTGAGTCAACAATCCATTTTTATTAAAATCAAGCAAGGCAAACTTTTTGATTTTTTGTTTGGAATGCCCCAATGCCATGCCATCATACGCCATCAAGGCATGTGGCTCATTTCTTGGTTGGCGCAAGATTTTTATGGACGCAGTGCTGTAAAGGTTATCACCATTACAGACAGAAAAACGTTGCTCAAGCAGTTCAGGGTGTTGCTCAAGACATTGTTGTAGTGCATCTGCCGTACCCAAAGGTTTCTTCCTTTCATTGGGAATCTTCTGTATCGCAAATTTTATGTCAACATGTTTAAAGCGTTTTTCGTCTTTCAATCGTTGGATAAAATGCTGAAACGCTTCATTTTCTGTGGATGTAATTATATAAAATGTGGTAACCCCTGCTTTAAGGGCATTCTCGAACAAAAAATACAGTAAAGGCCTACTTTTCCCATCTAATGGAATCAAGCTTTTATGAAGGCTTTTTGCCGCTTCACGAATAGGGTCTGAAAGCAAAGACCCCTCCAAACTCTTTTTCATGCGCGAGGAAGCCCCTCCGGCCATGATGACCAAACTTTCGTTTCTCATTGATTGGGATATGTAAGTTCGACGTCATAGGCATCTAATGCACCGTGGGCCAAAAAAGCTTCAATTACGCTATTTTTCTTGTCTTCGGTCACCATGGCGACCATGCAACCGCCGCCGCCCGACCCAATGGTTTTTGTACCCAGGGCACCCGCCTTTCTCGCCTCATTCATCATAGCTATCATCTTATCTGGGGTATTACCGATCTTATCTTCCAAAATGTGTTGATGTTGGTTCATCAATTCACCCAAGGCCTCTGCTTGGTTTCCTATTTGTTCTAGGAGCACTTTCGCCTTTTGGGTGATATCAAAATTATGGATTGTGGCGAACCAATGATTGTGGTACCGTTCAGCAACCAACGGCTTGAATAGTTCATAATCGCCGATACCAGATTTCTTTATTTGAAAAGAAGGATGTTTGGATATTATATTGGCAATAGCAGCTTCTTGATAGGTCCGGGCATTCTTGAGCACATCGAGGGTTTGTTTGGAAATACCTGATTCGGCGACGACCAGTTTCCCTAAACTACCTAATAGAGGTCGGGTTTTGCCCATTTGAGTATCAATGTAAAGCAACCCCTGTTGGGCTATGGTATACTGATCCATCAATCCACCAGGATTATCAAAAAACTCCACTTCAGCTTCATAGGCCCAACGCCCTATTTCTTCATCGGAAACAGAAACCTTTTTTTCCTGGATGTTTATTAAAAATCGAATCCAGGCCACCGTAAGTGCCGATGAGCTTGACAATCCCGCATTCACAGGAATATCTCCCGAAATCGTTATGGCATATCCTTTTTTAAAGGCAAAACCCTTTTCCTCCAAAACGACCATAGCAGTGCGCAAATAGTCTTCAGAATTCACTTCTTCTAGAGAATCTAATGGAATATTTCTTTCGGATTGAATGTCTGGAAGGTGCAACCTAAATTCCTTTTGATCAATAGGTTCCGCAGTCAATTCAATATATCTGTTAATGCTTCCCGCAATCACAGGAAGCCCAAGATAATCTTGATGGTCCCCAAAAAAACATATTCTTGCAGGAACTTTTATTGATATCATGAATTACAACACGATTTGTAGGGGTTCGGTATCTTTCCAATGGCCTCTAGTAAAATCTGGGAATGGTTGTGGGTATCCCCCACTGGCCACGGAGCGTTCACTGAGAGGTGATACAGCACTCCAAAAACAGCCTTCATACACATTTTGGTCAAGGGGTAGGCCCTTTTGGAGGCATTCAACGATACGATAGACCATGATTCCGTCCATTCCACCATGGCCACTTCCTTGCGCTGCCCGATTCAAACGTCTATATAATGGGTGATCGTATTTGGCATAAAGCGCTTCCAATTGTTCACCCTGAACCCAAGTATGGTGGTCTTTGGTTAATCCTTCCACTCCACCTTCCAAAGCGACCCGAGTCGGAAAACCAGCCAACGTTCCCTTTGCGCCCTGAATCAAATTGAGACGGGAATAGGGTCGCGGACTCGTCTCGTCCCACTGTACCATAATGGTTTTGCCCAATTGTGTCTTGATGATTGTAGTATTTAAATCCCCACCTTTAAAATCAAGTTGATTCCATTGATGATCGGGAGGATAGTTTTTTTCAGCATAGTCTTTTCTGCCCACTGATGGAGTTGAGAAAGAAACCAAACTTCCAAAGGAATCCTCTCCCCTACCCAAATTCATATATTGTGCGACAGGGCCCAAACCATGGGTTGGGTATAGATTTCCATTACGACGGGCATAATGATGGGTACGCCAAGAACCCGTGCCACGTTCTTGCTCTTCCATTTGCCAACGAAGTTCATGGATGTAGGCCGCTTCTCCATGAAGCAGTTCCCCAATGACCCCTTGCCGGCACATATTCAAAAACATGAGTTCATCACGACTGTAATTCACGTTTTCCAACATCATACAGTGTTTTTGGGTCGCCTCAGCGGTCTCGCCAATATCCCACATTTCTTGAAGCGTGACCGCAATAGGCACCTCGACCATGACATGGGCACCCATCTTCATACTCTCAATGGCCATTGGCGCATGGTTGGCCCAATTCGTGGCGATGAACACGACATCTGGTCGGACTTCCTTTAGCATGGTTCTCCATTGGTTCTCGTCACCATGGTACAACTTGATGTTTTTATGCCTACTTTCATCAGCAACTTCACGAACCCAACCTACTTTTTCCTTGACCAAATCTTCATACACATCGCAAATGGCCGCGACTTGGGTATTCGGCAATGCGGCCAAAAATTTAAGATGGTATCCCCCTCTAGCGCCTACACCAATAAATGCAGCACGCAAGTTTTCGAGTTTTGGAGCTGAAAAGCCACCCATATATTTTGATTGGGGAGGACGTTCTACTTGCCCATACAAGAATTCAGGATACACCGATGTACTCCCCAAAACGGCTGTCGCCATCCCCGCTTTTCGAAGAAAACCCCTTCGGTTGAGTTTTGACATTATGAAAGGTGCTTTTTGAAGAATTCCATCGTTCTCCCCCAAGCCAATTCAGCGGCCTCTTCATTATATCTTGGGGTTGAGGTATTATGAAAACCATGGTTCACATCGGGGTAGGTAAAAGCCTGATACGCTTTTCCAGATTGTTTTAGTTCCTCTTCATAGGCCGGCCAACCTGCATTGACACGCTCATCGAGACCTGCAAATTGTAACATCAACGGTGCATTGATGTTATCAACACCTTCTTTGGGCTGCCCTCCATAGAACGGCACGGCCGCGGCCAAATCGGGAACTTTTACAGCCATCATGTTCGAAATCCATCCACCAAAACAAAAGCCCACCACTCCGATTTTACCCGAACAATCAGGATGATTTTTAAGATATTCAAAAGCGGCAATAAAGTCTTCCAGCATTTCATAGCGGTCCCGTTTCCGTTGCATGGCCCGCCCTTCATCATCATTACCGGGGTACCCCCCCAATGGACTCAGTGCATCCGGAGCCAATGTAATAAAACCGGCCAAGGCTGCCCTTCGTGCCGTATCTTCAATATAGGGGTTCAAACCACGGTTCTCATGAACCACCACAATACCCCCCAGTTTACCTTCAAATTCTGCCGGTTTGGAAAATAAGCCTTTGATTTCACCTCCCCCTTTTGGAGAATCATAAGTGATGAAATTAGAATCTAGTTTGGGGTCGTTTGGGTCGACCAATAAGGTGTCTTTATAATTGGGGATCATAAAGCTCAATAGCGAAGCTACAGTAATACCACCGACGGCATAGGCCGATAGCTTTTCAATAAACTCGCGTCGTTGCAGTTTGTTGTGGGCATAATCATCGTAGAGGTCAAAAACCTCTTGTTTTACGTCTTCACGTTTTAACTTTTTCATGGTAACGAATATTCAGGTTCTCCTTTAAAAATACAATTTCATTATTGGTTTTGCTCTCAAAATGGCATTTTAGTGACAAACGCTCTTGCTATGGTTCCTTTGGGAAGCTGAAATTCTAAGTTTTTTGAATCGTAGAAATTGAGATAGTAAATAGCTGCTCGTTTTAAAAGGAGCAATATTGTAGTTATGGATTAACCAGTTCCCTTAGCGTTGTATTGCTATTCCCTAATTCTTTTGGATATACGACAATTCCACTAACGCCTTTCAACCCATTCTCAACCAATTCAATGACCATACCGCACTCTTTGGCACTTCAAAAGGCAACTTAATTCCTTAAGTATTTGCGGATTTATAGCCAAATCTAGGATAATAGTGTTTATGACCAATTAGGAGGATTGATCAGTGCACTAACGCTTTAGCTGTTTTATGCACTGCTGCGATTAATTTTCCTCCAATTCTTTTTCCTTATGATTCAGACAAAACAGAAACGGGAGCGAGTGTCAAGGAATCAAATTTGTTGATTTTGTTTTGAACCTTAAGTTTTGTTAACAGAATATGTCTGATAATTTTTCCCTCAATTTCTACAATCATGAAAAGTTCAGAAATGAAGGCTTCAGATTATCGCAATCGTTCTACCAAGAATTGCTCTCTCTGGTCGGTATACTCCGCTTCTCGAAAAGCACTCCCAATAAGATGAAATACCTCTTAATAGTCCTTCTTATTTTCTTGTCGAATAATTCAATGTTCCACTTTTACATAGAAATAAAACCAACACTATTCTTTTTATAGGTTTTCCGATAATAGCACCGAATCATCAACCCAAACCTGCTAAACTCTTTTCCAAGGTTTCTATTTTGGCCTCAGCATCGGCTGCCTTTTTACGTTCCAATTCCACGACTTGGGCAGGGGCATTGCCCACAAAACGTTCGTTGGAAAGCTTTTTCTGTACCGATTGTAAAAACCCACGGGTATAGTTAAGTTCTTCATTGATTTTTTCCTTCTCCGCCTCTACGTCAATACTTCCCGAAATGGGAATAAAATACTCGTTGCTTTTGACCCGAAAACTCAGTGCACCACCAACAGTATCATCAACTGTTTCAATATCATCGATATTACCCAACTTTTTGATGATAGCATCGAAACGGGCTGAAGTATTGGAAGTATTCAATTCTTTTAGCTGTAACACCTCTTTGGTCGGCATGTTCTTTTCCTTTCGAATCGTTCGAATTCCTGAAATGACCTCAGCGGCATACTGGAACTCCACAATCATTTTTTCATCAAAACCTTTTTTAACAGGCCAATTGGATATACAAAGGGCATTCGTAGTATCGCGTTCTTGCACATGTTGCCACACCTCTTCGGTCAAAAACGGCATAAATGGGTGCAATACTTTTAGGTTCTGCTCAAAAAGACCAATAACTGCATTCAATGTTTTTTGATCAATGGGATGTTGATAGGCCGGTTTAACAATTTCGAGCAACCATGAACAGAAATCGTCCCAAACCAATTTATAAATAGCCATAAGGGCATCAGAGATACGATACTTGGCAAAGTGGTCTTCCACCTCCGCCAACACTTGATTGAACCGTGCCGCGTACCACTCCAGACCTATTTTAGCGGCTTGGGGCTGCTCTATATCAGCAACTTCCCACCCTTTTACCAGTCGAAATGCATTCCATATTTTATTGGCAAAGTTCGCCCCTTGTTGGCACAAGGCTTCGTCAAATAGCAAATCATTGCCCGCCGCAGAGCTCAATAATAACCCAACACGTACACCATCGGCCCCAAAGTTTTCAATTAATTTTAGGGCATCGGGTGAATTACCGAGGGACTTTGACATTTTACGACGTTGTTTGTCGCGCACCAGTCCTGTTAAATACACATTTTCATAAGGCCGTCTGCCCCTGAATTCATACCCGGCCACAATCATTCGAGCTACCCAAAAAAACAAAATATCAGGAGCCGTCACCAAATCATTCGTTGGATAATAATAATTGACCTCAGGATTATCGGGTTCTAAAATTCCACCGAATACACTGATGGGCCAAAGCCATGAAGAGAACCAGGTATCAAGAACGTCTGGGTCTTGTTTTAGGTCTTGAGCCGTTAAAGACCTATCAACTCCACGAGAGGTGACGGCTTCCTGGGCCAGTTTAAGAGCTTGTTCTGGCGTTTCAGCAACCACAAAATCGTCTTGACCGTCTCCATAGTAATACGCGGGTATTTGTTGTCCCCACCACAGTTGGCGAGAGATATTCCAATCACGAACATTTTCCATCCAATGACGGTAGGTGTTTTTAAACTTTTCGGGGAAAAGTTTTACCTCTCTGGTTTTCATTACGGCCTCCAAGGCAGGCTTGGCCAAATCTTCCATTTTTAAAAACCATTGGTCCGACAGGCGAGGTTCTATAATCGCCTTGGTACGCTCTGAAGTACCCACCTTATTGGTATATTGTTCCGTTTTGACCAAAAATCCTTTCGTCTCAAGTTCTTTTGAGATGTCCTTGCGAACCACAAAACGATCTTGCCCTTCGTAGTGCATTCCATAGGAATTCAAAGTCGCATCTTCATTGAAAATATCAATGATTTCCAACTGATGCTTCTCGCCCAATATCTTATCGTTCTCATCATGGGCAGGGGTTACCTTCAAACATCCTGTTCCGAATTCCATTTCAACATACTCATCTTCAATAATTGGAATACTGCGGTTACAGATGGGTACAATGGCCTTTTTTCCGATTAAATGTCGGTACCGTTCGTCATTTGGGTTAATACATATGGCGGTATCGCCTAAAATGGTTTCTGGTCTTGTGGTGGCAATGGTAACTTTTTCATCAGAACCTTCAATGGGATACGACAAATAGTACAACAATCCTTGCTTTTCTTCATAAATCACTTCTTCATCTGATAGGGTCGTTTTCGCTTCAGGATCCCAATTCACCATACGATGCCCTCTATAAATAAGCCCTTTATCGTGCAAATCGATAAAAACCTTGATTACTGACGCTGACATATCGTCATCCATCGTAAACTTTGTTCGTTTCCAATCACAAGAAGCCCCCAGTTTTCTCAGCTGCTTTAATATTACTCCTCCATACTCATCTGTCCACTCCCAAGCATGCTTCAGAAATTCTTCTCTTGTCAAATCTTCTTTTGATATGCCTTCGTCCTTTAATTTTGCAACGACCTTCGCTTCCGTCGCGATGGAAGCATGGTCCATGCCGGGTACCCAACAAGCGTTTTTCCCTTCCAAGCGGGCTTTGCGAATCAAGACGTCTTGAATGGTATTGTTCAACATATGACCCATATGGAGTACTCCCGTTACGTTTGGTGGAGGAATTACTATGGTGTAAGGCTCCCTATCGTCTGGTATTGATGTGAAAAAGTCATTTTCTTCCCAGTATTGGTACCAACGTTCTTCTACTTTTTGAGGCTCATATTTGGATGGAATCTCCATGATGTGGTATGATTTTTGTCTAAACGAAAAAGGATTGGTTATTGGAGAAAGCCCAAGGAAAAAACAATGTTAAGCTTTCATGAATTACCAATCCACGGAATACGAAACAAAAATAAGTAACGTTATAACATTACAAAAGAATTTTGGAGGTAGGTTGAAATCGCCTACTTTTGATTGACCCAAATACTAAAAAAATGATAAGAGGAATACTTTTATTATTTGTAGGGCTTTTAGCACTTGGTGTAAGCGCACAAGAAAAAGCGGCAAAAATTGAATTTAAGAGCGAAACTATCGACTACGGCGATATTGCCAAAGGTAGTGATGGTGTTCGCGTTTTCGAATTTACCAATACTGGTGAGGTACCATTAGTGGTCAGCAATGTAAAATCAAGCTGCGGCTGTACCATTCCGAAAAAACCTGATGCACCAATTATGCCAGGGGCTACTGGTGAGATTCAGGTGAAGTATGATACGAATCGTGTAGGACCTATCAGAAAAGCCATTACGGTTACTTCGAATGCGGATACCCCAACAAAAGTTTTAAAAATCAAAGGAAACGTGAAAGCCGAAGGAGCCAAATAGTTTCCAATAACAAGTTTTAAATAAGCCTTGACCTAGCGGTCAGGGCTTTTTTGTTTCAAAAAGGTCCTTCAAAACAAAGGAGTACAAGATATCCCTATCATAACGCTCAATAAGCACGCGCACTCGTTTTCCTTTACGTGCGTTGAGCATATGCAAAATTTCTTGAAGCTTGTAATCGTGTACCCTTTTCCCATTAACCGCCAATACCACATCACCTTCCTTTAAACCAGCCTGGGCAGCCGGACTACCCGCGCGAATACCTGATACCACAATTTCGGGCACCAGACTTAAACGTGTAGTGTTCTGAAGCAATATCTGCACATTACCAAAACTACTGTTACTGTTTCCAGCCTTCATCACATTACTGGAGTTCACTATACTCTCCGATATATATCTGAGTCCGTTGTGTTGAAGGGCTATTCCCGCCAGATTGTATTGAAAGGGATCGTTGAAATGTGAATTTTTGACCAAGGTTATCTTATTACCGGGATAGTCAAAAACAATATTGAAACGTTTGAGCACTTCGCCACCAACGCTTCCGTTTCGATTTCCCAAATTCTTAATGGCTTTAAATGATGCCTTATAGGGAAAGGCCACTTTTGCCTCCGCCAATTGGAAACTCCCAATGCGCATACCCTTTAATTTTGTGCGCTTTCCAAATATGCTCCCATTAAGACCTTTACCTAGAAAGTCGTCATAGTGCTGTTGCGGTATTTCCAATCCTTTTTGTGCATCATGAAACAACCACAACGCATCGCTACTTCCGGTATCGACCAAAAGTTTAACAGGTATTTCGGTATCATCATCTTTTGTCACACTGCCATCGATGAACGCCTTTTTCCCTATTAAAGTCAATGGTAAAGTCTCCGATTTCTTTTTATGATTTGAATAATCATAAAACTTGGGATCGTACAATTTTAGGTGGCGCTTACTATAATTAACATCAACCACGAAATCCTTAAAAATATCGTTTCCAATAATTCCGTGCACTTCTATGCCCAGCGAGGTAGAGAAATTCAAATCTCTGTCCAATACTACATACAGCATTTGATTAAAAGAAACAGCATTGCCCAATTTAAAGGTGTTTTCTTTGGATCGCAATGCTTCAATAGGTTCTCCTTCCCCAAGCCCCTTTAAGGTGATTTGTGAGACCTTATTGATTTGAATGGAGTCTTCTTCGGTAATATTGAATAGAATAGGACTGCTCACTCCTGAGTCCAAAATAAATTTCAATTTTGACCCGTTAAGTTCGACAGGTACGATCATAACATTATTGATCAGCTCAAATCGAACCTTTTCAAACTTTTTTTGTTGTGAAATATGAAAATGTTGCCCGTAACAGAAGGTCGAAACCAAGAGCAAACCAAGGAGATAATATATTGTACGGCGTTGAAAAATAAAAGCTAGTATTTCTTTACACTTTTAAATTAGAAAATATTTTTCGTTGCCCCTAAAACTTTAACATGTCGTAAGACGTCATTTTACTATTGCTTGAAGTTGTTTTCCATAGCTACATTTAGCATTTTTGTCAAAAATTATCCTCATGCCAAAGATTTCCTCTAAGGGATTGCTTATGCCTGCATCACCCATCCGTAAATTGGTGCCCTACGCGGAAGACGCCAAAAAACGGGGTATTGCTGTCATTCACCTCAATATTGGTCAACCAGACATTAAAACCCCCGAAATCGCCCTAGATGCCGTGAGAAATGCCAATATTGATGTTTTGGCCTATAGCCGAACGGAAGGATCTGAGGCATACCGTGAAAAAATTGCTGGATATTATGCCAAACATGGTATCAATGTTAACGCGCAGGATATCATTGTGACTACCGGTGGTTCTGAGGCACTATCGTTTACCATGGGGGCCATTTTAGATAATGGTGACGAAATTATAATTCCGGAACCTTTCTATGCTAATTACAATGGATTTGCACAGGCCAATGGGGTGAAAGTGGTTCCTATTGTGTCTTCAATTGAATCTAATTTTGCCTTGCCGCCCATCTCAGCTTTTGAGGAAAAGATTTCAGAAAGGACAAAGGCCATATTGATATGTAACCCTGGAAATCCAACGGGATATCTCTATACCCATGAAGAAATTTTGCAACTCGTGGCTTTGGCAAAAAAGTACGACCTCTATTTGGTTGCCGATGAAGTCTATCGTGAGTTTGCGTATGATGGTAAAAAACATCATTCCATCTTACGGGAAAAAGGCATGGAACAACATGCGATTGTTGTAGATTCAGTATCGAAGCGATATAGCATGTGTGGGGCTAGAATTGGTTGTGTCGTTTCACGTAATACCGATGTCATGGGCGCCGTTTTAAAATTTGCGCAGGCTAGATTATCGCCCCCTACTCTTGCACAAATTGCAGGTGAGGCGGCCTTGGACACACCCCAATCGTATTTTGATGAAGTCATAGAAGAATATGTTTCGAGAAGAAACCTTTTGATTACGGAACTAGAAAAAATTGAGGGGGTGAAAATTGCGAGGCCAAATGGTGCTTTTTATTGTGTTGCCGAACTACCAATTAAAGATGCAGACCATTTTGCGCAATGGCTTTTGGAACAATTTGAAATCAATGAAGCGACAATTATGGTCGCCCCAGCCGGTGGTTTTTATGCCACACCAAATCTTGGTAAAAATCAAATTAGGATAGCATACGTATTGGAGAAACCGCTACTTAAAAAAGCGGTCACCATTCTTGCCAAAGGACTAAAACAATATATTTCCCTTGGAAATTAAAGAAAACGTATCGCTAAAAACGTACAATACCTTTGGTATTGATGTCAAAGCAAAACATTTTGTTGAGGTCAATGGCCTTGCCCAACTTTCAAAACTATTGCAGCTCTCTGCCTACCCCAATCGATTTATTATAAGTGGTGGAAGTAATATGTTATTGACCAAAGATATCAACGCTTTGGTCATGCATATCAACTTAAAAGGTATTCGAATCGTTCGTGAGGATGAAAAAAGCGTCATCATTAAGGTGATGGCCGGCGAAAACTGGCATGATTTGGTACTTTGGACCCTTGATCGGGATTATGGTGGTCTAGAAAACCTATCCTTAATTCCAGGAAACACCGGTACGGCACCTATTCAAAATATTGGTGCTTATGGTGTTGAATTAAAGGATGTGTTCGTTTCATGTGAAGCAATGGATATTGAAACGCAAGAACTGGAGGCCTTTACTAAAGAAGATTGTCAGTTTGGATATCGCGATTCCATCTTTAAAAACGAAGCCAAAGGGAAGTATATTATCACGTCCGTACAATTCGAATTGACCAAAACAGTGCATTCCCTTCATACATTTTATGGTGCCATCGAAGAAGAACTAAAAGCCATGAATATCATTAACCCCACTATACGTGATATTTCAGATGCCGTAATTGCCATTCGAAGCAAAAAATTGCCAAACCCAAAAGAAATAGGCAACAGCGGAAGTTTTTTCAAAAATCCCGTCGTTTCAAAAAAGGCATTTGAAAAATTTCGAAAGAAACAGCCCGACGCACCATTTTATGAATTGAACAACAACGAGTTTAAAATACCCGCTGGATGGTTGATCGAACAATCTGGTTTTAAGGGAAAACGATTTGGCAATGCAGGAGTTCATGCCAAACAAGCCTTGGTACTGGTCAATCATGGAGGTGCAACCGGTCAAGAGCTTTTAGACCTTTCCACAAAAATTCAGGATGCTGTTGATGAAAATTTTGGTATTCGTCTGACGCCGGAGGTGAACATTATAAAATAACCCCGGATTCGAAGTTGAAAACCGGGGTTATACCAAACCAAACTAACCAAATCTTTATAACGTGATGCTATCTTTATTTTTGAACGCTGCTGTAATAATCAATTTTATACTTTAGCGTTATTGGATATACGGGGTAAAATGATAATTTGGATGTTTGCCCATCAAATATTTTGACCAAATTCAAACCTACTGAATGAGCACACTGCTTGAAAAACATATTGTCGAACTATTACAGGAAAGGAATGAAAAGGCCATTTCGTTGCTATATGACAATTATGCTGATACTCTATATGGGGTAGCCTTCAAAGTAGTAAAGAACGAAGATTTAGCCCAAGATGTCGTTCAAGAAAGTTTCGTGAAAATTTGGAGGAAATCAGATTCATACGACCCTACTAAAGCAAAATTATTTACATGGTTATTTCGAATAACCCGCAATACGGCCATAGATAAATTACGAAGTATCGGAACCAAAAGTGACAAAGAAATCCAAATTGATGTTTCAGACGTATATAATATAGGTGAGCAGAGCATTCGACCAGAATTCATTGATGTCAAAGAAAATCTGGACAAAATTGAATCAAAATACCGCATTGTTCTAGAAGCCCTGTTTTTTGAAGGTATGACACAGCAGGAAGCGAGCGACGAACTTGATATTCCCTTAGGAACAATCAAGTCAAGACTTAAAATAGGACTTCGTGAAATGCGTAAAATATATGGTGCAGTGCTGCTTACACTCTTAATAAATTTATTTGCATGAAAGAAAAAATACGCCTTTTTTTAGACAGTGATTTACTTGAAAAGTATCTTCTTGGGGATACCTCAACCGAAGAAACATTACAAGTCGAACGCTACATTGCAATGTATCCCGAAGTACGTGATTCATATATTGAATTACAAGAGAATTTAGAGTCTTATGCCAAAATACACGCATTAAAAGCGCCTGAGGGATTAAAAGAACAAATTCTCGTAAAAATCCGTCAAGAGAAACGTCTCGGCAGTAAGTTTTTCAAATATGCCATTGCTGCCAGTATTGCCGCGTTTATTATGACCGGCACTACCTATTTCTTTTACAGTCAGAACCAAGACCTTCAAGAAAAGAATACCCTGGTCAACAATAAAATCAAAGACCTAGAAACAGATATGAAGGTACAACTGGAAGATTTACGAAATCAATATATCGTATTGAACAACCCAAATACCAAAAGGTTATCCGTAAAAGGGAATAGAAAAGCAGAAGATTTAAAGGCTGTTGCTTATGTCAACCCCGTTAAAAAGCTCTCTTATATCAATGTTAGCCACCTGCCCCAATTACCCAAGGACCAATGTTTTCAAATGTGGGCAGAAGTTAATGGTGAATTGGTCAATCTTGGGGTAATCAAAAAATTCAACGACAAAGAACAATTGCTGGCATTGCCCTACGCTGAAAAGGCCATAGGTTACATAACGATTGAACCTAAAGGAGGCAATGAAACGC
>JBHJJC010000136.1:0-37453 GCA_050042945.1 Croceivirga sp. | reverse complement strand
TTTCATTATAGATTTTATAGTCAAAAGCAATCTTGACCAATGGTCTTTGATAAAGCTTTGTTTCGACCGTGAGAAGATCATCATATTTCGCAGATTTCCTAAAATCAATTTTCAAATGAATAACGGGTAGGATTATTCCTTCCTCTTCCATTTTTTTGTAGGTAATTCCTAACTGGCGCAACCATTCGGTTCTTCCAATCTCCAGATAATCAGCATATTTACCATGATATACCACACCCATTTGGTCGGTTTCCCCATATCTCACGCGAAAAGTAATTTTACTTGTAGCCATAAATTCCCATGAAAAACTCTATATTTATAAGCTTTGTTTTTCTGGTAAAAACATGCGAAAAAAAAAGTATAATTTCAACTGGTTTTTAATTTTTTTTTTAGATTTTTTGTACACATATTTGTCGCCTGCTATTTAAAGAAAGGTATTCTTAAAAGATAATCAATGTTTCGGTTATCTAACCAACAAACGAAAGGAATTAATTATATGAGTGTCACTGCATCTTCCGTATGGAAAAATTGTTTGGCTTTTATCGAAGATAATATCCAACCGCAGGCATTCAAAACATGGTTTCTACCTATTAAGCCTTCAAAACTTACCGATAGGTCGTTAAGTATAGAGGTTCCCAGTAAATTTTTTTATGAGTGGCTAGAAGAGCATTACGTCAAGCTGTTGAAGGTTGCCCTAAGAAAAGAGCTTGGGCCGAACGCAAAACTCATATATTTGATAAAGTTGGAAAATAAGTATGGTAGCACGGAGACCGTTACCGAAAAAATACCAAGTTCTAACCGCAGTGCCATGACGCCACAAGAGTTGGATGTGCCCATAACGTCTAAAAACCCTGAATTAAAAAATCCCTTTATCATTCCGGGTATTCGAAATATCAAAATTGAATCCCAACTTAATGCCAATTATAATTTCGAGAATTTTCTCGAGGGCGATTCCAACCGTTTGGCCCGCTCGGCCGGTATGGCAGTAGCCAATAAGCCTGGAGGAACCTCATTCAACCCCCTCATGGTATTTGGGGCCGTTGGTTTGGGAAAAACCCATTTGGCACACGCTATTGGGGTTGAAATAAAAGATAAATATCCAGAGAAGACCGTTCTCTATATTTCGGCAGAGAAATTTACGCAACAGTACATTGAATCGGTCAAGAAAAATACGAGAAACGACTTCATTCATTTTTATCAGCTCATTGATGTACTGATTATCGATGACGTTCAGTTCCTTTCCGGTAAATCTGGTACGCAAGATGTCTTCTTTCACATTTTCAATCACCTTCACCAAAATGGAAAACAAGTCATATTGACCTCCGATAAAGCTCCGGTCGATATGCAAGATATTGAACAACGTTTACTATCGCGGTTCAAATGGGGGCTATCGGCTGAATTACAGAGCCCTGATTATGAAACAAGGGTTTCCATTTTAAAGAACAAGCTTTATCGCGATGGTGTTGAAATGTCCGAAGAAATTGTAGACCATGTTGCGAAGAACATAAAAACAAACATCCGTGAGCTTGAAGGCGCGATAATTTCCCTCATTGCCCAAGCTTCTTTTACTAGAAAAGAGATTACCCTTGAATTGGCACAACAGATAGTTGAAAAGTTTGTCAAAAACACCAAGAAAGAGGTCTCGATTGATTATATCCAAAAAGTGGTCTCTGACTATTTCGAAATGGATGTGGCCACCCTTCAATCGAAGACGAGAAAACGTCATATCGTTCAAGCCCGTCAGTTGGCCATGTTCTTTGCAAAAAAATTCACCAAAGCGTCACTGGCAAGTATTGGTTCACAAATTGGTAAAAGAGACCATGCAACGGTATTACATGCCTGCAAGACCGTCGAAAATCTTGCTGAAACCGATAAACAATTCAGAAAATACAAAGAAGATCTCGACAAAAAGTTTTCCTAACCCTTCGCTTTTATGACCAAAATTCTAATGGTATGCCTCGGAAATATCTGTAGATCACCATTGGCAGAAGGTATTTTAAAATCTAAAGTAGATAACGCAAAAGTCTACGTAGATTCAGCAGGAACTGCGGGATATCATATAGGAAGTCTCCCCGACCCCCGTTCTATAAAAGTTGCTGAAAAACACGGTATTGATTTGACAAATCAAAGATGTCGAAAATTCACCCATAGTGATTTCAGTAATTTTGATACCATCTATGTGATGGATAAGAACAACTATTACGATGTCATGGCCCATGCCCGATCAAACGAAGAAAAAGCAAAGGTAAAGTTGCTCTTAAACGAAGTTGACACCCATATTTCAGAAGTACCCGATCCCTATTATGGCGGAGCAGAGGGATTTGAATATGTATTTACCTTACTTGACAGTGCTTGTGAGGAAATTGTCAAAAACCAAATAGATGCAACCCGATAAAAAACTTAATCTATTGGTCGGTAAGCTCTATCTGGTACCAACAATGTTGGGCGATGGCGCCCCTTTGGAGGTCTTACCGCTCTCCATAAAACGAACCATAGAAGATGTTGACCATTACATAGCGGAAAACGAAAAGTCTGCAAGAAGATTCATTAAAAGAATAAGCCCTACAAAAAGCCAACCTGACTTACAATTTGAGTTGCTCAATAAATACACCGATCCAAGTGAAATACCAAACTTCTTAAATCCTTGTATTCAAGGGCATGACATGGTTTTATTGTCAGAGGCGGGCGCTCCTGGTATAGCAGACCCTGGTGCCGACGTGGTTCGGATTGCCCATGAACGAAAAATTCAGGTGGTTCCATTGGTAGGGCCATCATCTATAAGTATGGCCTTAATGGCCAGTGGCATGAACGGACAAAATTTTGCATTTACGGGCTATTTGCCCATTGATAATGAATTGAGGGGAAAAGCCATAAAATCTTTGGAGAAGCTATCTTTTGAAACAGGTCAAGCACAAATTTTTATTGAGACCCCTTATCGTAATGAAAAACTCTTTCTGGAATTAACAAAGAAACTAAAAGCCACTACGCGGCTTTGTATCGCTACAGACATTACATTGCCGACCGAAAACATTCAAACAAAGACCATAAACGAATGGAAAAGGATAACCTTAGCTATTAATAAGCGACCCACTGTTTTTATCGTGCAGGCCTAAACTTCGACTACACTTTGGGATTATGTCGAGCTTTGACGTTTGAGATATCATACCCTTCAAACCTTTTCATGTAATGCGCTATGGTGCTTCCATAGGCATCTGAAAAGTCAATCTGTCCATATGACCGTAGATATTTCTTCACATTTCCCGCTCCCGCCAAGTGCGCTGAAGCGACTATACCTGACTCAGTAATTACAACGCCATTAATTTTCTTCCCAACAAAACGTTTGATATCACGTCTTAAAATCCACTTATTTCGAGAAACGTTTAATTCAAATATTGTTTCCTGCAATTTTGGATTCTTCAAAAAATTACTTGCATCATAAACCCCCATAAGTTTTAAGGTATTCGCCCCAAATTGGTATTTTCCTAGATAGCCTAATGTATTGACGACAAAATAATTCCCTCTTGATTCTTTAAACCCGAGTGCTTCTTTAAAACCAATAAAATTGTTGGATAATTGGGATGAAAAAAAAGTATTTCCATTGTTTTCAGATTCAACTTGTGTCAAAACTAAAAACTCCTCATTGCCGAGGTTTCTTAAATCCATCGGCACTTCATTACTGCTATGGGCAATACCCATCGAAGCAAAGCTGGTCAAAATGGTAATTATGGCAAGATGACCTAAAAAATAAATCCACCTTTTCATATGCGTTTCTTTATGAATCTTAATCCAGATTCAAATTGGGCGGCAAATATAATGGGGGAAATGTTAAACTTGCAGCATGAAAGTCATAACTTTTTGCCAAAAGCAGGGGAAACCCCGTTGAATGGGTAAAATACTCGTTAAAGCAACGTTATCGGCTGATTTTCTGTTGGTTCAGCCACTCGACGTACTGTGTTTTATTTCGGTTGTGCTGCCGAAGACTACTCGCAAACTTATGATATCCAAAGTTCGAAACATCGGCAACAAAGTATAAATAATCGTGTTTTTCTGCATTTAAAACAGCCTCTAAAGAAGAGATATCTGGCATGCTTATGGGACCGGGTGGTATCCCTTTATATTTATAGGTATTGTATGGAGAATCTATTTTTAAATCTTTATAAAGAACCCGCTTGATAATAGTATCGTAGTTGCCTGTTTCTTTTTTTATAGCGTAAATCACCGTTGGGGCGGCTTGAAGGAGCATACCCCGTTTAATTCTATTCAAATACACTCCCGCTACCCTCGGGCGCTCATCTATCTTAACGGTTTCTTTCTGAACAATGGCGGCCAATGCGCTAACCTCTTTTGGTGATAGCCCTAATCGATTAGCTTTATTCTTGCGTTCGTCATTCCAAAAGTTTTCATACTCTTTTATCATCCTTTCTCGAAATTTTTCAGAAGAGGTATTCCAGAAAAACTCGTAGGTGTTCGGCAAGTATGGGGTAATGAGATGATTCTCGTCAAAACCATTTGAGTTCAAAAAGTCGATATCCTTCATCGCGCGAAGAACATCGATACTATCTGGCTCCAATTGCTTTGCAATCCTACCGGCGAGCGCTTCAACAGTTTCTTGATTATTGAAGGAAACTTTGACCGGTACGTTAGCACTTCTCAACGTATTGATGATTTCATTGTTGTTCATCCCCTTTTTTAAGATGTATTTCCCACCTTTGATGTTATACGCATAACCTTTTCGTTCGGCAACCGCTTCAAAAGTAGATAGGTCAACCAACAACGGTTGCAAGCGAAGCTTTACCTCGTTCAAATCTGCATCCGAAGGAACAAAAACATAAGCCTGCTCATTTTGAAACGTTGTATTTGGCGAAAAAATCGCGCTGTAAATCTGATAAACGATGATTCCACAGATAACCAAACCCAATATGGCAGTGGCCCAAATTACCTTCTTTAGATTACTCAAGATCTTATTTTTTGATATAGTACCTCATTTTTAAACCTTCCGCCCCAATAGACCCAATCCTCTTTAACTCCAATTTTATGAAATCCTAATTTTTCAAATAAATGAATACTGGCCTTATTATCTTCCAGGATATTAGCATACACTTGATGCAAATCTAAAGCACTGAACACATAATCTAAAAACAAGCTGAGCACCTGTTGGCCTATACCTTGATTTCTGTCTTTGGGATTTAAAATGATCAAACCACTACCGGCTCGCCTGTGCTTCGGGTCAAAATCAAACAAGTCGATTAAACCTATACGTTCGTCAGAGGCGTCACAAATGCATAAGCGTAATTGCTTAACTTGATAAATATCTAAATGGGCGTTTTGCAGGTAGTCTTTTAAGATTGCTCTCGAATAAGGGCGCACTGTGTTACTAATCTCCCAAACCGTACCATTATTTTCAAGCTCAAACAAAAAATCAAGGTCTTCCGGTTCAAGGGCGCGTAAGCTACATTGTTTTCCTTTGAGTGTTATTCCTTCCATAGGCCTTGAAACACTTCGATTGCCGGGCCAATCAATCGAACATCAGTATATGACCCGTTCTTATATGAGAACTCGACTTTTAAATCTCCACCTTTCGTTTCTATATGAACGCAGGTATTGGTTGTTTTCCCAGAATCGAACATAGCCAAAGCCACCGCCGTAACCCCTGTACCACAAGACAGGGTTTCATCTTCTACGCCCCGTTCATAGGTTCTTACCTTAAATGTGTTATTGGAGATTTGCTCCACAAAGTTGATATTGCTCCCTTTTTGTCCATAAAGACCATAACGGATTTTGGCCCCCTCCGTTTTCACGTTAAAATCATCTAGCTGGCTGACGATCTGAACATGATGGGGAGAGCCCGTATTTAAAAAAAAATGGTTTCGTACCGTTTCTATTGAAGTAACATTTTGCATGGCCAGTTCAATCTGGGTCCCAGATATATTCGCTTCATGACTCCCGTCAATAGCCTCAAAAACTGTTTTACGATTGGTCATTCCCAATAATTTTGAAAAGGCAACAATACATCGCCCTCCATTACCGCACATAGTGCTTTCATTACCATCAGAATTGAAGTAGACCATTTTGAAATCTGACACCTTGTCATTTTCCAATAAAATCAATCCATCGGCACCAATTCCATAGCGTCTATCGCACATCTTATTAATAAGACCAACATCTTGTTTAGGAAACTGCAAATCACGATTATCCAACAGAACAAAGTCGTTTCCCGTGCCTTGATACTTATAAAAAGGGAAGCTTTTTTCGGATTTCATGCCGCAAATATAGTATATTCCAACAATGAAGAATGTGCAGTTAAAACCGCGTTAAACTGTTAAAATTGGTACGATTTATGTATAATTTTAATTTGTAATCTGAAATTAATCCACGACAATGAAAAGAGCAGCACAAACATTTTTTGTAGCCCTTTTGGCAGGAGGCATCACCTTAGGAGCCTACAAGTTTTTTTTCGAAATACCATCCGTAACCACAATTGGTGATAATCAAGAAACACAATTTGTTACGACCAGTCTCCCCGCATCCCCGAAAGGAGCAGGAATCAACGAAGTGGACTTTACCCTTGCGGCAGAAAAAACGGTCAACGCCGTAGTTCATGTAAAAAATATGACGCTAAGCCAAAGTAACCCTATTGCAGAATTCTTCTATGGGTCCGAAGCGGCACAGCGACCTCAAATTGGAACCGGTTCGGGCGTGATTATTTCCCCTGATGGTTACATTGTTACCAATAACCACGATATTGATATAGCAAGGGCCTTAGAAGTCACTTTGAACAATAACAAAAGCTACGAGGCAGAAGTCATCGGTGCCGACCCCTCCTCAGACATAGCATTACTTAAGGTTGATGTAGAAAAACCATTGCCCTATCTGGCTTTTGGCGATTCTGACAACGCCAAAATCGGGGAATGGGTATTGGCGGTAGGTAATCCTTTCAATTTGACGTCAACCGTAACTGCTGGTATCGTTTGTGCCAAAGCCCGTTCCATTTCAGCCAATAGAAACCAATCGTTCATTCAGACCGATGCGGCGGTGAACACCGGTAATAGCGGCGGTGCCTTGGTCAATACCAATGGTGATTTAATAGGTATCAATACCGCTATAACGTCGCAAACAGGGTCGTATGTGGGATATTCTTTCGCGGTACCGAGTAATATTGCCAAAAAAATAGTCGATGATTTATTGGAATATGGAAAAGTACAAAAGGGAATTTTAGGGGTTAGAGGAAGCGGTATCAACAATGAACTGGCAGAGCAGCAGGGACTAAGTGAATACGAAGGCTTTTATATAGATAGTGTGGATGAGGATTCTGGTGCGTACGATGCGGGAATCCGATCTGGTGATATTATCAAACAAGTGGACAAAGTAAAGGTTACTAAATTCTCGGAATTAACTGGCTATTTATCATCAAAAAGACCTGGAGACAAGATTGAGGTACAAATAAGTCGAGACGGCGAAAAAGTAATTCTTCCTGTTGTACTTAAAAAGAAAAATACCGAATTACTGCCCTTAATGGGAATGGAAGTCAAAAACCTATCAAAAGATGATGAGAAGAAGTACGGGGTGAAAAAGGGAGTAAAAATCACCAACGTACCCCAACAGTATCGAAATTACGGTCTGATGAACAAAGTAATGATTGAAGTTGACGATGAAGAGATTCGAGATATTGATGATGCCAAAAACCTGTTTGGAAAAATTTCTAAATACGGGCGATCAAGTATTACCCTTTTAGATGAAAACGGTGAAAAAGAAAGGTTGATTTTTCAATGACCCAATTCTTTTAATGAAAAAATCGAAACGCCCTTTTAGGGGCGTTTTTTGTTTCCAAATCTTTTACGAAAACGTTTGAAATAGTACTTTTGCCCGGCAATCAAAACAACCTTCCATGAGCTACAGTAAATCGTATGAAAAAGAATTGGCCTTTCAAGCCGATCGTAGAAAAGCAACTACTGAATTTATCAAAATCATAAGCGACCTTTGGTATGATAAGGCCATTGAGATTGTGCTGTTCAAAAATCAGGTCATCGATAAGAATGTCAGCGATATTATCAACCTACATGAATATGCCGGGGAGTTTGTTCAAAAACCCATTTCCATTTTTGATTCTGTCGAGATACTTCGTGCCATCAATGATATATCACTGCCTCCTGCCAAAATTGATATTGGAAAACTCACCTATGAATATCATTCGCAAGACAATGGGCACCATAACGTGAAATCTTTTGTTCTCGATAAACTAAAAGATGCCCAAAAATCAAAAGAAATAACACCCAAAGATGTGGTGCTGTATGGATTTGGCCGAATAGGACGTCTCTTGGCCAGGGAATTAATGGCAAAAACCGGAAAAGGTAACCAATTGAGGTTACGTGCCATTATCACCAGAGGAACCATTGATCAAGAAGTCTTGGATAAACGAGCGGCATTGTTACGTACAGATTCGGTACATGGTCAATTTAGCGGTACGGTAGAAACGGATATTGAAAAAAAAGCATTGGTAATCAATGGTACAACAGTGTATTTGATTTCGGCCAACCAACCTGAAGATATTGATTATACCCAATATGGAATAAACAACGCGCTGGTCATCGACAATACTGGTGTATTTAGGGACAAAAAGGCCCTGTCAAGACATTTGATTTCAAAAGGATGTGCCCGAGTACTTTTGACGGCTCCAGGAAAGGAAGTACCAAACATTGTACACGGAGTCAATCACGAAGAATACAATCCTGAAAAGACCAAAATCTTTTCCGCTGCATCGTGCACCACCAACGCCATTACCCCTATCTTGAAAGTAGTGGAAGATTCTTTGGGAATTGAAAAAGGGCACTTAGAAACTATACATGCCTACACCAATGACCAGAATTTAGTCGATAATATGCATAAAAAGTATCGAAGAGGCCGAGCAGCAGCGCTAAATATGGTCATTACTGAAACTGGAGCTGGAAAAGCTGTGGCGAAGGCTCTGCCAGTTTTGGAAGGTAAACTAACTTCAAACGCAATTCGGGTGCCCGTGCCTAACGGCTCCCTGGCCATTCTAAACCTAGAGGTGAAACATAAAACCTCTGCAGATGCCGTGAACACCATTTTAAAAAAATACGCTTTAGAAGGTGATTTAGTGGAACAAATCAAATATTCATTGAGCAATGAACTAGTGTCTTCTGATATCGTTGGGGCTTCGGCACCGTCCATTTATGACAGTAAGGCCACGATAGTCTCTGTAGATGGTAAAAATATTGTTCTCTATGTTTGGTATGACAACGAATACGGTTATTCCCATCAAGTCATACGTTTAGCAAAATATATTGCCAAAGTCCGGCGATTTACCTATTACTAGACAGCCATTTTTGCGGATAATAAGGTTATGGTGTACCTTCGCCCCTACCCTAAATCAGAATTCTAAAAGAACACGAATATGAAAATCCTATCCATGGCAATAGTCGGACTATTTATGACGGCTTTTACACTTCACGCTCAAGACAACCAAAGTCAGCTACCTCAAGAGGATGCTTCCATTAAAGGTCAGTTTGAAACGATTATACGAAAATCGACCAACTATAGACAGAATGGAAAACGTTATGAAGTGGTGCGGTTGTTAGAGTTGAATGCCCTTCAAAAGAATGTGCTCGACTCCCTTAAAACCAATTCTACATCAATAAGCAGTTTAAAAGTTACGATTGCCGAGAACGAAACGGCGATCAGTTCTTTAAATTCAAAACTGGACGAAACCACAAAAAACCTGACCAAGATTACAGAAGAAAAGGATAGCATGCCCTTTTTTGGAAGTTTGGTTTCTAAATCCACTTACAAACTTATCGTATGGTCCATCATTATTGGGTTATTGATTCTGTTAGTGCTTTTTATATATCGTTTTAAAAATAGCAATGCCCTGACCCAACAGGCTAAAGCATCCTTGTCTGATTTAGAGGAAGAATATGAGCAGCATCGGCGAAGAGCATTGGAACGAGAGCAAAAAATAAGTCGTGAATTACACGATGAGCGCAATAAAAACAAGAAGAGCTCTTGACACTAATGCCCTAAACAGAGTACGATTATAAGATATCTAGGGAAGATGGTTCTTATTTTCGAAGGTAACCTTATTGCCACCAGCAATAATCAAAAACGAAAGTAACTCGTTCTTTTCATAAAGAACGGTCAACTCAAAAACGGTAAACGCTGAGTAAGGCCATGACAACAGAAGCAGTAGTACTACATTATGCGAATTGATATTATTACCGTTTTACCTGAATTACTAAGGGGCCCTTTTGAAGCATCAATTCTGAAACGTGCCATTGACAAGCAACTAGTAGAAGTACACCTGCACAACCTTAGGGAATTTGGGCAAGGCAACTACAAACAAGTAGATGATTATCAATTCGGAGGTGGAGCAGGAATGGTTTTGATGATAGAGCCAATTGACAACTGCATAGCACAGTTAAAAAAAGAACGGCATTACGATGAAGTCATTTATTTGACCCCTGATGGGCTAACATTAAATCAAGGGGTCGCCAATGAACTATCTCTAAAAGAAAACCTTATTTTGCTATGTGGACATTATAAGGGTGTCGACCAACGGGTTCGAGATAGTCTGATAACAAAAGAAATATCAATAGGCGATTACGTGCTCTCTGGTGGTGAACTGGCAGCCGCCGTTTTATCTGATGCCATTATCAGATTGTTACCCGGAGTGTTAAATGATGAAACCTCTGCACTTACAGATACTTTTCAAGACCATATGCTGGCACCCCCAGTTTACACCCGCCCATCTGATTATAAGGGAACCAAGGTGCCCGAAATTCTTTTAAGCGGTAATACGCCAAAAATAGAACAATGGAGAGAAGAACAAGCGCTAAAGCGGACTAAAGAAAAAAGACCGGACCTGTTGGGAAGATAGGACTTCTATTTTTTTCTAAACATTTGTTGCCCATTAGAAAATAACAATTAATTTTGCAAATCGTTAAAATCAACCTCTGGCGATAGTCGTGCATGTTGCTTTTAACAAATTCATAAAAACCATAAAATGGAATCTTTAGTAAAATTTGTAGAAAATGAATTGGTAGAGAAAAAAGACTTTCCCGAATTTTCTTCTGGTGATACAATAACAGTGTACTACGAAATAAAAGAAGGGGAAAAGACCCGTACACAGTTTTTCAAAGGTGTGGTCATACAAAGAAGAGGCAGTGGTTCTACCGAAACCTTTACCATTAGAAAAATGTCAGGAACAGTAGGCGTAGAGAGAATCTTCCCCATTAATCTTCCTGCACTACAAAAAATTGAGATTAATAAAAGAGGGAAAGTAAGAAGGGCCAGAATATTCTATTTCCGTGGTTTGACGGGCAAAAAAGCAAGAATTAAAGAAATTCGTTCATAAAACGATTTCCCAAATAATTTCTAGAGAAAAGCACTCCCATTACCAGGAGTGCTTTTTTTATGAACAATTGTTCATAACAGTAGTTTATAAACTGTTCATTTTTAAAGGTTTGATTTTATGGTGTTTTTCGTTTTTTAATTTACATTTACATCAGAATCAAGGATAAAGAAATTTATAAGGATTCTTTAAAAGTTGACGTTCTTTAAAATACTGTAAACGTTTTGATGGATAGTAATATCAATTAAAAGGTAACGAGTTGTACTAAAGATACTTTAGTTAATTTGGAAAAACACAATGCTGTGTGCGAGCTGAAGAGCAATTTTCAACTTTGACAGCATTGAGAGCAGTAAAAAGGATAGTTTAAACTTCATGTTGAAAAAGGTGAATTTAAGCATCCAAACGTTAAAGTTCTTTTCAAGATTTGCCATTAGGTAAGGAGTAGTGGTAACATTGTTCCAGAATTTTGAAAATAACTTTCAGAAAGCCACATGATTTTCAGCAATGAAGATATGTGGCTTTCATCTTTTTGAATATTCCCTAATTCTATCTGGCAATATTTATAGTATTTGCAATGATTGGCCCTAAAGGAATCCTTACATTTGCACCGCAAAAATAACAACCCTTCCATGGCCAAAATTCTTTACACTAAAACTGACGAGGCACCGGCGTTGGCGACACAATCTTTTTTACCGATTGTTAAAGCATTCACAAAACCTGCAGGTATAGCCATCGAAACAAAAGACATTTCTTTAGCAGGTAGAATACTTGCCACTTTTCCGAACTACTTAACAGAAATACAGCGCGTTTCCGATGATTTACATCTCTTAGGGGATGTTGCCAAGACCCCTGAAGCCAACATTATAAAATTACCGAATATCAGCGCCTCCATTCCTCAACTCATGGAAGCCATTAAAGAACTACAAGAGAAAGGTTATAAGGTACCCAATTACTCTCTTGAACCCAGTACTGAAGAAGAAAAAAGTATTAGGGCCAAATATGATAAGATTAAAGGAAGTGCAGTAAATCCGGTGTTACGAGAAGGGAACTCGGACCGGAGGGCTCCAAAAGCGGTAAAGAATTATGCCAAAAAGAATCCGCACAAGATGGGGGAATGGTCAAAAGAATCGAAAACCCATGTGGCCACCATGTCATCCGGAGATTTCAGGTCCAACGAAAAATCAATGACACTTCAAAAAGAACGTGTTGTCGATATCGTGCTACAAGCGAATGGAGAATCACAAATACTCAAAAGGGGTGTTGCCCTTCAAAAAGGTGAAGTGATAGATGCATCAGTCATGAGCAAAAAAGCATTGGTCGACTTTTTGATCCGTGAAATTACAGATGCCAAGGAAAACGATATGTTACTGTCCGTTCACTTGAAGGCCACCATGATGAAGGTTTCTGACCCCATCATATTTGGGCATATCATGGAAGCTTACTTCGGTGAATTGTTTGAAACCTACAGGGAAACCTTTGATGCTGCGGGAATTTCACCCAGACATGGACTTGAAAGCCTTTTTGAGAAACTGAACAAACTACCAGAAGAAAAAAAGCAAGAGATTACGAACGCTATCACGAATAAACTTAGCAATGGCCCTGACCTTGCCATGGTCAATTCAGATAAGGGTATAACCAATCTTCATGTTCCAAGTGACATCATCATTGATGCCTCGATGCCGGCAATGATTCGTAACTCGGGTAAGATGTGGAACGCTCAAGGAAACTTACAAGACACTAAAGCCATTATCCCAGACAGTAGCTACTCAAGTATTTACCAAGCCACCATCGATTTTTGCAAAACGCATGGTGCTTTTGATCCCGCGACCATGGGAACGGTTCCAAATGTTGGTCTAATGGCACAAAAAGCCGAAGAGTACGGATCCCACGATAAGACCTTTGAAATTTCAGAAAACGGAAAGGTTGAGGTAGTTGATTCCGTTTCCGATGAGGTTTTATTGGAGCACGAAGTGGAAATTGGGGATATCTGGAGAATGTGCCAAGTCAAGGACGCCCCCATTCAAGATTGGGTAAAGCTAGCTGTTTCACGGGCCAGAGCAACACAAACTCCAGCCATTTTTTGGCTTGATGAACAAAGGGCACATGACGCCGAACTCATTAAAAAAGTGAATGAATACCTACCAAATCATGATACAACAGGTTTGGATATTCAAATCATGTCACCATTTGAGGCAACAAAATTTACCTTAAGCCGTGTAAAAAAAGGAGAGGATACCATTTCTGTATCAGGCAACGTACTTCGTGATTATTTAACGGATTTATTTCCCATTTTAGAAGTAGGTACAAGTGCAAAGATGTTATCTATTGTTCCCCTAATGAATGGCGGTGGGCTTTTCGAAACTGGGGCAGGAGGTTCTGCACCAAAACATGTAGAACAGTTTCTAGAAGAAGGGCATTTGCGATGGGATTCCCTCGGTGAATTTTTAGCGCTCGGGGTTTCCCTTGAACACTATGGTCAAAAAAATAAAAATCAAGAAGCTTCGGTGCTTGGTGAAACGTTAGATGACGCTACAGAAAAATTCTTGGACAATGACAAATCGCCTTCAAGAAAAGTCAATGAATTAGACACCAGGGGAAGTCATTTTTATTTATCGTTATATTGGGCGGAGGCCTTGGCTAAACAAGAAAAAAGCACGTCTTTAAAAGACAGGTTTGAGCCAATATTTGAGGCAATTTCGAAAAATGAAAGCCTTATACATTCCGAGCTATTAAAGGCGCAAGGCCAGACTGTTGACATTGGAGGCTATTACTTTCCTGATGGTGAGAAAATAAGTAAGGCCATGCGACCCAGTAAAACTTTTAATGCTATTTTGGAAAAAATCTAACCCTTCGTTCTAAATAAATATTCAAAGGTGTACTACTGGTAAAGGCGAAAATTTTCTTAAAAAATACTAAATAAAATTTTTGGTTATTTAGAATCCTTAATTTTAAGAAAATCAAATGAATGCTTAAAAAATTATTGCTGTGTTACCTATTCACGTGGTGCTCAGTTTTAACTCTACATTCCCAAGAAAAATATACCATTAGCGGCACTATTCGCGAAGCCAGGAGTAATGAAACGCTCATTGGTGTAACCATTGCAGTTCAAAATTTACGTACAGGAACCACCACCAATGAATATGGGTTTTATTCCATAACTCTTCCAAAGGGAGAGCATAATATTATTATAAGTTATTTAGGGTTTCAAGATATCAGTCAGTCTATCTCTTTGAATGCTGATACAAAGTTGGATTTTAACCTTAATGAAAGTGCCGAACAGCTAGATGAGGTCATTGTAACCGAAGATGTGGAACGAATAGATATTCGAAAACCACAAATGAGCGTAAATACCCTTGCCGTTCAAACGATTAAAAAAATACCTGTTGTTCTTGGTGAAGCAGATGTAGTAAAATCATTATTGCTTTTGCCAGGCGTAACCAGTGCGGGCGAAGCATCATCAGGTTTCAATGTTCGTGGGGGTGCTGCCGACCAAAACCTAATTTTGTTAGATGAAGCCATTATTTTTAATTCCTCCCACCTATTCGGCTTTTTTTCGGTCTTTAACCCCGATGCTATTAAAGATGTAAAGCTATTCAAAGGAGGTATTCCCGCGCGGTATGGCGGTCGGATCTCTTCCGTTCTTGAAATTTTTCAAAAGGAAGGTAACAGTAAAGAACTCAAGGTAAATGGAGGTATTGGTGCCGTGGCCAGCCGATTATTGGTAGAAGGGCCCATTATAAAAGATAGAACGGCGTTTTTAGCTGGAGGAAGAGCCTCATATGCCCATTTGTTCTTGCCCTTGTTCGATATTGACAACCGTGCTTATTTCTATGACCTTAATACCAAAATCAGTCACCGTATTAATGAGAGGAACAGTATCTTTCTATCCGGCTATTTCGGGAGGGACCTCTTTAGCATAAGTGATCGCTTTGTCAATGTCTACGGTAATGCGGTAGGCAACTTACGATGGAACCATCTCTTTTCCGACAAACTGTTCTCAAATTTATCCCTCATTTATTCTGATTATTTCTATGGACTTGAGTTGGATTTTGTAGGTTTTGAATGGGATTCTGGTATTCAAAATATTAACTTGAAATACGACCTTAAACACTATTTGAGTGACAAACTTCAAATTAACTATGGACTTAATAACATTTACTATGTTTTTAATCCTGGAAAAATTATTCCAAATAGCGATGAATCAGGAATAGTCGAGGAACAACTGACCAAAAAATATGCGAATGAAGCCGCTGTCTACATCGATATTGAACAAAAGGTTACCTCCAATTTAAGTGTTAATTATGGTCTTAGGGTAAGTCAGTTCAGTCGTTTGGGACAAGAGGAGCTTTTTGTGTATCGGGATAATCAACCTGTAGTCTTCGATCCTTTTCAGTTGGTGTATCGCGAGGCCACCCCCATTGATACCATAAATCCTGGAAGAGGCACAAATCTCAAGTCGTTTTTTAATTTTGAACCTCGGGTGTCCGCAGCCTACACCATTAATGACAATACTTCTATCAAGGGTAGTTATACACGATTGGCCCAATACTTACATTTATAGTCCAATACATGCTCACCGACACCATTGGATGTTTGGTCCCCTAGTGGACCTTTCGTTGAACCTCAATTACTCGACCAGTACGCCCTCGGATATTTCAAAAATTTTAATGGGGGAGACTATACGGTTGAAGTCGAAGGGTTTTACAAAGACATTCAAAATCGAATCGACTATATCGACGGTGCAGATTTAATTGCGAACAACGCCATTGAGCAGGTAATTTTAAATGGTGAGGCCAGGGCTTATGGGTTGGAGTTCTTACTTCGAAAGAATGAAGGTCGGTTTCAGGGGTGGTTGGCCTATACGCTTTCAAGGTCAGAACAACGAACCCCGGGAAGACCAGCTGTGGTTGATAATGGTCGCTCCAACCAAGAAACGGGTATCAATTTTGGTGAATGGTATTCCACACCTTTTGACAAAACACATGATATTGCCCTATTCGGCAACTATGATTTGAACAACAAGTGGAGTTTTAATGCCAACTTTATTTATCAAACCGGACAACCAACAAACTTTCCGGTGGGGCAATTCGAATTTGAAGAATTGGTCGTGCCATTTTTTGGTCTTCGAAACCAAACCCGATTACCCGACTACCATCGATTGGATGTTTCAGCCACACTTACACCCAAAAAGAATAGAAATAGGAGTTTTCAGTCAGAATGGGTATTTAGCCTGTACAATGTGTACAACAGAATGAATGCCGCCTCAATAAATTTTAGACAGAATCAAGATACTGGAAGAAATGAAGCGGTGAGAACGGCAATTTTTGGCGTAGTGCCAGCAATAACCTACAATTTTAAGTTTTAATAGTATGCAACGGGTATTTTATTTATTGGTTAGTCTACTTTTATTCATCGCATGTGAAGAGGTGATTGATGTTAATACAGAACCCGAACCGCCTAGGCTTGTTGTAAATGCCATATTCAGGGTCGACCTTACTCAAGAATTTATTCCAGTTCGTATTGAAGTAAAGGAAACCAGCGATTTTTTTGGAGAAAACCAAGTCACTTCCCTAGATGGCAACGCCCAGATAATTTATGGTTTTCCAAATCCGAACTCACCGGAAATACTTGAAAATATTGGGTTTTCTTCACTAGCTGAAACCGCACCCGGAACTGGAATTTATGAGCCTGATCCCAATTTTGATGCCGACCAACGTATACGTACGGGTGCAGCCCAGCCAGGAGTTATATTTCAGTTAATCATGAAGCATAAGGGAAGAACTTATTTTGCTTCTACCCCTTATGTGGCATCGGTTCCGATTGATGCTATTGAGCAAGGGGTAGAATCCCTATTTGATGAAGATGATGTGGAGTTAAAGATAACTTTCACGGATAGAGCGGAGAGTGAGGATTATTATGCTTTTGATTTTGGATTCGGAAATTTTTTAGCTGTAGAAGATACTTTCTTTGACGGGCAACAATTTGAGTTTTCCTATTTCTATGATGAACAGCTCAACTCTGGCCAAGAACTTGAAATAAGTATCTTAGGAGCGGACCAACAATTCTTCAATTACATTGATTTACTTGTGGAGCAGACCCAAAATGACGGTGGGGTATTTGAAACGCCCGCGGCAACTGCTAGGGGAAATATTTTAGATATCACAGGAATCAACAATGATAGTATTGTTGACAATACGAGTAGGCCACAAGATTTTGCATTAGGCTATTTTGCAGTAATACAAGAATTTAAACAAAAGATTACAATTGAATAAAAAATTCATCTATTTAAATGAAACGTATTATTCCCCATCCATATAACTTGATTATCCTAATTTTATTTGCCTGTGAAGACGTAATAGATGTTGAAACGCAACCTGAAGCTCCAAGGCTTGTAGTCAATGGTTTGATACGAGTGGATGAAACACAAGAGTTTATAGATGTAAGAATCAAAGCAACAGAAACAAATGATTTCTTTAATGAAAATACAGTAAGTTCACTGGAAAGTGCAGTTATCCTTCCGGGCGTTGTTAATACAGAATTAAATGCAGGGGTAGAATTCGGAAGGGCTTCCGTATTAGTAGAATCAGAACCGGGTAGCGGAGTTTATGTTCCCGATGTCGTTCCGGGTGATGTTGACAACCGATTAAGAACAATTGGGCTTTCTTCAGAAATAGTTTTTTTGCTGATTCTTGAACATAATGGTAGAAGATATGCTTCACAAACTAGTTACGTGCCAACTGTACCCATTCAAAATCTTGAACAAGGTAATGAAACCCTTTTTGATGAAGATGATACCGAAATAAAAATTACTTTTACGGATGTTCCCGATGAAGATAACTATTATGTTTTTGACTTTGGGGAAGGAAACTTTGTGGCCCTAGATGACCAATTCATAGATGGACAAGAATTTGAATTTTCTTATTTTGTTGAGCGTGACCTTAAACCGGGTGAGGAATTTGAGGTGAGTATACTTGGAGCAGACCAGCAGTTTTTCAATTACATTGACCTTTTGGTCGAACAGACAGAAAATGATGGAGGAATATTCGAAACCCCTGTGGCGACAGTGAGGGGAAACATTTTAGATGTTACGGGCTTAGATAACATCGAGATTTTCGATAACGTCGGTAGACCTGAGTCTTTCGCTTTAGGGTATTTCGCAGTAGTTGAAGAACAGAAAAGAACCATTACCATCCAATAGCTATAACAAAAAGTATAGCAAAACGACCACAATTATTCCAGTTAACCCTTGCAGTAATGTAGCCGCCGTATGGCTGCGCAGGGCAGTCTTCATATCCATTTGGGAAAACTCGGCAACTACCCAAAAATAACTATCATTTACATGGGATACAGTCATGGCACCCGCCCCAACAGCCAAAACGGTCAATGCCTTATGGTATATATTTTCCAAACCAAAAACCCCTAATAAAGGGCCAATAATCGCTGCTGTGGTAATAATGGCTACAGTTGAAGAACCCTGTGCTGTTTTCAGCAAAGCTGCTGTTCCAAACGCTAAAAACAACCCCCCTACACCAGAGACAGAACCAATCTGCAATAAGGATTCAAAATCCAAAGTACGTAATATGGCTCCAAAGGCCCCTCCTGCTCCGGTAATCAAAATAATTGACCCTGCTTGCTTCAACGACTCGGTAATCCATTGCGGGCGTAGCTCTTTTTTTTCATGGGTTACCAAGAAAAAACTGAGGCATACCCCAATGAACAAAGCAAGGATGGGATTCCCAATTAAGATGAAGATATCGTTCCATATTCCCGTACCGAAAGGTTCACTCGGATATTCAGCAATTGATTTCATTGCGATGAGCACCAAAGGAAGGAATATGGGTAATAGGGTATTCCATAGACGTGGTGCTTCTTTATTATCTTCATCGACAATTGAGGTATTTTTTGAATTGTCTTCTTGGATAGTGAGATGTTTTCCAATGAACAAGGCCCAAAAATATCCAGCTAATGAAACACAGAGCGCCACGAAAAAACCAAAAAGCATGACCATCCCCAAATCAGCCTCCAAAATGGCTGCTGCCACCAAAGGCCCTGGAGTCGGAGGAACAAAAACATGGGCCGAATACAAACCTGTGGCCAGCGCAATGACAAAGACCAAGAGCTTGATTCCTGATTTTTTGCTTAACGCTTGGTTCAAGGACGAAAGAATGACAAAACCAGAATCACAATAGACCGGAATAGAAATCATCATACCTGCTAAATTTAGTGCTAAAGCGGATTTCTGTAGCCCGACCAACTTCAAAATTGAATGCGCCAAAACCTTGGTTCCACCCGATTTCTCCAAAAAGGTACCTATTACCGTTCCGAAGGCAATGACCAAACCAATACCGGAAAGTGTCTTACCGAACCCATCACCAATCGTTTTCATGACAACTTCTGGCGATAAACCCAATGAAAGTCCTGAAACCATCGCCGCAATAGTCAATGAAAAAACAGGATGCATCTTATATTTTATTGTGGCCAGAACAATACCGACCATCACAAAAAGTAAAACGAGAAGTTCCATAACCTATTGATTTTGAATCACAATCCATTGAAAATCAAAAGCGCCTACACATCCAATGGCATTTGATTGCGAGTTGAAAAGTATTTTAGTAGCCCCTGAATCAATTTTAACCTTAACCGTCTTGGACGAAAAATTATGAAGACATAACAATTTGAAATTTCCTCTAAGGCGTTCAAAAATAAAAACATTGTTTTCAGCGTGGTATGCTGCCGTGCCGTAGGGGTCAAAAAGTGCCTCTTGTCGTCTCGCTTTTAGCATTTTTGTATAGGTGGTAAATACTTGGCTTTCCAAGACCTCTTTGTTTTTAAAAGTATCGTTCAACATTTTGATATCCAGCTTTTTTCTATTGATCCTACGATTGATTCCCGAATCCGTAGCGGCCTGTCGGTCATTTTGGGAACCCAAGATAGAATGATAATATACTCCGGGAATACCGGGCATACAGAGCATGACGGATTGTGTCAGTAAGAATCGTTTTGTTCGAAGTGTATCTTCTGCTGCCGGATGTGTCAGTAAATCCAAATAATTGCAGTTCAATTCATAAGGAGACTGGGTATCATCGCCATTATCCTTATAGGAAACAAAACCACCATGTTCCAGTGCCTTATCGGCCAAAACCTGAATTTCAGAGGGCGTTACAATTCCTTTTAATGGTCGTACCCCTACTCCATCATGACTGGCCGTAAAATTGAAGAAACAGGTATTTCCGGTCTGTACTAGACTTTTAGCCCATTGTAAAAGGGTATCTACATTTTCTTGATGTAATGATAACGCCAACAGCGGAGGTAAGGTGAAATTATAAACCATATGGGCTTCGTTGAACCCATCCCCGAAGTAACTGATATTTTCCTTGTGGGGAACGTTGGTCTCCGTTATCAATACTGTGCTTGGGGCAACCATTTCCAATACGTTCCGATAGGCTTGAATGACCATATGGGTTTCTGGCAGATGAATACAGGTTGTGCCCAGTTCCTTCCATAAAAATGCAATGGCATCCAATCGAATGAATCGGGCCCCTTTACTTACATAGAAAAGCAAAATATCCAATACCTGTAAAAACACTTCCTTATTTTTATAATTCAAGTCCACCTGGTCTTCACTAAATGTGGTCCAAACGGTTTTCATACCGCTTTTGGCAGTATACTCATGTAGTAATGGCAACGCCCTGGGCCGCACAACTTGACTATAATCCTGATGTATATCGGCGGTAACAAAATAATCATGATATGGGTCCTCCCCATTTAAAAATGATTTGAACCAAGATGAATGCTTTGACATATGATTGACCACCGCATCGAACATCAGATCAAAATGCTCCGCCAATTGTTCGATATCTTCCCAATCTCCCAAATCAGGATTCACCTCGTAATAATCAATCACGCTGAACCCATCATCTGATGAATAGGGAAAACAGGGCAGCAAATGCACCGCGCTAATAGAATCTCTCAAATAGCTATCACAGAATTGCTTAAGTGTTTGCAATGGTGCTTCACCATCCTTGAAGATACTATCACCATAGGTGATTAAAATGACATCTTTTTCAGAAAGTTTTATTTCTGCGGTGTCTAGGTCATATCGCTTTATTAAATCATCAATACGTTGAAGAATTTCGCTCTTGGATTCAGGATAAAGACGCCCAATCAAGGTGTTCAAACTACTCATTCATATTCTGTTTAGCGGTTTGCTCTTATTTAAGCAAAATAAGAAAACCCTACCGAAAACCCGTCAGGTAAAAAAGTCATTCCTTATGGCTTAAATTTGATTATAATTGAACGATGAAAAGAACCGACAAAGATTTATTGGTCAAAGGGATTAAATCATTTGTATACACTGCGCTGACGATGTTTATTGCACCAGTTGTGTTGTATCAAGCCTTTAAAAATACTGATAAACCCCTTTTTATTCCGGTACTTGTTCTGGGCTTACTATTGGCTGGGTTTGCCATTTATATGGGATTTCGCTCTGCAAATATTGTTATGGACGCCGTTTTTGGAAAAAAAAAGAAAAACTAATCCTTTTTTGTCTCCGATGTTTTCCACTTATTACTTAAAGAAGCATAATCATAGTCCAATACTGATTTTTGACGCTTTAATCGGTTTGCAGCGAATGCTCTTTGAAGAATATCTTCTATGAGGTAATCTTCGTGTATATCAGTGGGTTGAAACTCCCTTTTTAAATTGATTTTAAAGGCCTTTGCTGTAGTTTGATACCAAAAGGCACGCCAACCGCTACGCAAGTCCTTAACAAGGGTAAAAGCCGTACTTCCCGTTTGGCGATGGATTAACTTGACCAGTATTTGACCTTCCGTGCGGGTGAGTTTTTTGAGTTCTTCAGAGAATTCGCCTTCAATATATTTTTGAACTTTCTTCGTGTAGCGTTTTTGGTGCCTTTTTTTACTGATATATTGTAAACTATCGTTCAACTCTACCAATCGTTCTGCTGCCAACTTGGCGTAAGGATAAACTTTAAATGTTTTTCTCCTAAGGATATAATACCGTAATTTTTCCTTTTTATCCGCAAACTTGAGCTTACCAAAAATGTAAACATCATCGAGTTCAATGGCTTTAATCCAAGAAGAATCGCCTTGCATTCTAACAAAATAGGCCGACGAATCGATAAGCTCTTCTTTAATTTGGGCGTTGACCAATAGCGTCATGGGTAGAAAGAGAAAAAACAAGAGTTGCTTCATAAGGAAATAACTTCCAAAAATTGCACCAAAAGTACGCATATCGATATACGTACATTATTAAATAAACGTGAATATTACTAAGTTTGATATTCAAAATTCAACTATGGCTTCGAAAAAAATTATCACCAAAAAATCACTCGATTTCTTTGAAAAATATCTTAACAACGCATCGCCCACAGGCTATGAATGGGAAGGGCAAAAAATTTGGATGGACTATCTAAAGCCATACGTAGATGATTTCATTACCGATACCTATGGTACGGCCGTAGCCGTTATCAATCCTGAAGCGGAATATAAAGTGGTCATTGAGGGCCATTCTGACGAAATCTCTTGGTATGTCAACTACATCACCGACAATGGATTACTATATGTCATCAGAAACGGTGGCAGTGATCACCAAATCGCACCTTCGAAATGGGTAAACATCCATACCAAAACTGGAATTGTAAAGGGGGTTTTCGGATGGCCCGCGATTCACACCCGACGAAGTGGTAAGGAAGAAGTTCCCAAACTGGATAATATTTTCATCGATATCGGTTCGAAAGATAAAGCGGAAGTAGAAAAAATGGGGGTTCACGTAGGTTGTGTCATCACTTACCCCGATGAATTTCATGTGTTGAACAATGATAAATTCGTATGTCGTGCGCTCGACAATAGAGCTGGAGGATTCATGATTGCCGAAGTAGCACGACTCTTGCATGAAAATGGTAAGAAGTTGCCTTTCGGACTTTATATTACAAATTCCGTTCAAGAAGAAATAGGGCTGCGCGGAGCAGAAATGATTACCCAGACCATCAAACCCAATGTGGCCATCGTGACAGATGTCACCCATGATACCACAACTCCAATGATAGAAAAGAAAACCCAAGGAGATTGCGCCATGGGTAAAGGGCCGGTCATTGCGTACGCCCCTGCGGTACAACAAAAACTCCGCGAGCGTATTATAGAAACGGCTGAGGCCAACAATATTCCCTTTCAACGCGCTGCCAACTCGCGATACACCGGAACGGATACGGATGCTTTTGCCTACAGTAATGGAGGAGTGGCTTCTGCCTTGATCTCCCTGCCGTTGCGTTATATGCATACCACTGTCGAAACGGTGCACCGCGACGATGTTGAAAACGTGATTCGATTGATTTATGAAACCTTATTGAACATCGAATCAGGAGAGACGTTCAGTTATTTTGAGTAGGGTCCTTCTAAATCCTGCCCCAAGAAAAGGGCTCCAATTCTTTTGGTATCAAACACATTGTTCAATAAAGAGTTGATTCCCCCTTCAAGGGAAAGACAAATAGGGAAGCGAATGGACGAATTGGTCGACATTCTTGATGAAAATGGAAATTATACCGGTCAGACCGAGATGAAATCGAAGGCCCATGCTTTGGGCCTCTTTCACCCAACAATTCACGTTTGGTGTTACTCCAAAAAAGGAAACGTACTTTTACAACAACGGGGTGCACATAAAGACACTTATCCTTTGAAATGGGACGTTTCAGTAGCAGGACACATGGCTGCTGGTGAGCCTCCTGAGCTCAGTGCTTTTAGGGAAGTGCAAGAAGAAATAGGAATAGATATAGAACCAAGTGATTTGCAAAAAATAGATTTCTTTAAAATCGAAAGGAGACATTCAGAAGTGATATGGGATAGGGAATTCAACCATACTTTTTTGTATTGGCTGGATGAGCGGGTTCGCCTTACAAAACAGGATACTGAAGTGGAAGCATTGCAATGGATGTCTTTGAACGAATTTGAGCAACTTGCCATAAACAAAGACCCACGTTTTGTGCCAAATAGCACTAAACGTTATTTGAAGGTCATTACCGAAATACGGTCAAGATTGTAAAAAAGTCACAAACTCCATTGGATTTGCAAGGGAATACTCTTGTTGTTCTCCTGAAATCATGTTTTTGACCACAAAGTTTCCTTCATTTAATTCCTTGTCCCCAAGGAGTATCACATAGGGAACTCCCCTTTTATCCGCGTATTTAAACTGCTTCTGAACCTTCGACGGCGATGGATATATATCTGCCCTCAATCCATGTTTCCTAAATTCCGTTACCAATTTCAAGGCCGTTTGCCCTTCACGCTTTCCAAAGTTGAAGCATAATACATCAAGGTTCTGTTCAATATTTACCGGGAAGCAATCAAGTTCTTCCAAAACCAAATAAATACGGTCCAACCCAAATGATATACCCACTCCGCTAACATCTTTTAGGCCAAAAATACCTGTGAGATCATCATATCGACCACCACCGCCTATAGAACCCATTTTCACACCTTCTGGAGCAGCAATCTCAAAAATAGCTCCGGTGTAATAGTTAAGTCCTCTGGCCAGGGTTACATCAATTTCCAAATTCGCCGATTGAAGTCCCAAAGTATTTACTAAGGATAAAATTTCTTCCAGCTCCTGAACTCCCTGAAGACCAGTTTCAGAATCCACCAATATTGTTTTCAATTGCTGAAGCTGTTCATCGGTAGTACCCTGCAACTGAAATAAAGGGTTGGCGCGTTGAATGGCCATCTCCGAAATTCCCTTGGCCAACATTTCTTCCTTCACTTTTTCCTCCCCAATCTTATCGAGTTTGTCCAAGGCCACAGTGAAATCAACCAATAAATGAGATGCACCAATCACCTCAGCAATTCCAGAAAGAATTTTACGATTGTTCATCTTAATCGTACAACCTTTTAAACCCAGTTCAGTGAAAACGGAATCGTATAACTGTATAAATTCAACTTCTTGAAGTATTGAATTTGCCCCTACTACATCAGCATCACATTGATAAAACTCCCGAAAACGGCCTTTTTGGGGTCGATCAGCCCTCCACACCGGCTGAATTTGATATCGTTTAAATGGAAACTCAATTTCATTTTGATGCATCACAACGTAACGTGCGAAAGGAACGGTCAGGTCATAGCGCAGTGCCTTTTCCGTGATTTTAGGCGCGATGGAATTAGAATTCTTTGAACTATAGGTGACATCATCAACCTTTGCAATAAAATCTCCGGAATTTAAAATTTTAAAAATCAAGCGATCACCCTCTTCTCCATATTTCCCCAAAAGGGTTTCCGAATTTTCAAAGCTTGGCGTTTCAAAGGGTTGAAAACCAAAGGTTTGAAAATGCTTTTTTATGATAGATATGATATAAGCCCGCTTGGCTATTTGGAAAGGGGAAAAATCACGTGTTCCTTTGGGTATGGATGGTTTTTGTGGCATTCAAAAAAATATTCGCGTAAAGATAAGGAATGTGGATTCCTGCCTAAGCAGGAATCGCCATACTAATTGATGATTTCGTCAAACCATTGGTAGAGCTCCCCTTTGGTAATGACGGCCCCTTGTTCTATGAGATCAAACTTATCGAGGTTTTTATCTTTGGTGTAGGCCTTTGATGCGGTTAGGTAATCAACAAAATCGGATTGCCAATTCTTTTTGAACCAACCAAAACCTTCTTTTGTGCGAAGGTCTATTTTTGGGTTCATGACTTTGACCGATATCAATTTCATTTCTTTTTCGGCCAGCTCAAAAAGGTGCATATGACTGGACGATACATTTTCAAGATAATTCACTTTTGACAGTACCCCTTCCCAAATCAAATCGCTAAAAACGTCTAATTCTTCTTCTGCAACATGAGGTTTATTCGCCTTCAAATCGCTCCACTCTTCATGTGTTATGGACTGTGTGGCCAAAAAATTGATGAACTCAGAGTGCAATTCCTCTATCTGTTCTGTTGTTAATCTTTTATATTTCATGGGGGTAAAAATAAAATCTTAACCTAAAATGCGAAATTACATTATGTTATGGAAATAACGATAAAATATCACGTAACTGAAAATATACCTACCGTCTAAAGGTTTAGTTGAACTTTTAAAGCTCACCCATATTACATTAAACCTATTAGCTGTTTAATCAAGTTTAATTTCTCGACCGAGAAAACCTATATGTTACTAACAGGGATGTTTTAAGTTTTAGTCCGAAAAGTTGAGAAATAACATGAGTAACAATTTGTAGAACGAATGTTACACATTCTATTTAAAAATAATAGCATGAATTCTATCTCATTAGTCTACTTAGATTGATTAACAAATATCTTTTTACTTTGTAATAAAATATATCCACTAACCATTAAATATAATAGTGTCAAACAAAGATTGATATATATTTTGCTCTTGGACGACACGCTATGATAATTTAATATAGAGGAATCTATTTCAAAAATCGCACAACCTATTTAAAGAATTCCCACGGCAATGATGGCATAAAAAAAATACTGCAAATTCTTTATTGTTAAAGAATCTTTTTTATTAAACCTTTTAAAAAGAGGAGAAATGGAAAATATGCCGTACACCAACAATGTCAGTGTAAAATCTATATTTAGTAACAATAAAGTACTAAAATGGAACACTCCTGAAATAAACAAAAATATAAGCCAATATTTTTTTCCTCTTACCAAAAACAAAAATCCACTTATTTCATAAATGGCTGCCATATAATCCATTGATTCCAATAGCAATACCGGCATTTTAAATACGTAATCCATCAAAAAGTACTTTTCCTTTTCTCCTAGATAATAGGATGTATTAAACCAACTGAGGAATCCGCTAGTGTTCAAATCAAAATCAATCCATCTGATAAACTTTGAAATACCTGCCGTAAAAAAACCAAAACATATACTAACTGATATAACTACAAGAGCAGTTTTTTGGACGTCCTTATTTACACTTTTATCCTTAAGTAATGCAAAATGAGACCCGCAATTAGTGAATGCCATTAAAAGAAAGGTAAAAATCAGAATACTGGTATGATGATCAATTTTACCAAAGCTGTACGAATACGAGTAGAAAATAGCGCAAAGCAAAAAAATACCGATCAATACCCATCTTGTCCATAAACCAATAGAGAGCATTACCAAAAAGCAGATAATTACAATATCCGCACCTAAATAAATAAAATTATCAAGTTGACTATCAGTTAGATACGCAAAACTAAGGATATGGGGGTCAAAAAATGCCGGAGGAACTGCTTTCAGCCAAGACCAAGAGGGTAGAAAGTAACATAATAATAAAGATCCGAAAATAATACGATAACCTGCCAGAACCTCGGCTGGAACATAGGACGAGCTTGAGATATTGTCCAAAAATACTTTGAAAACTTTATTCATAAAGCTGCAAAACTATTTCCTCAACTAATTTTTTCCCTTTTATATTATGACTTCCCCTTGACAGGGTAATTCTATTTTTACGTATAATTATTATAGAATCCAAGCAACCTTGATTCTGTAACCGCTCTTTAATCCATTTTTTGGTTTCGATAATATCCCCAGAGTCTGTTTTAGGTCTTTTAATATAAGATATGCCCAACCTTCCCGTTTTTTTTGTCTGTACTTTTTCCTCTAGCAGCCCAAGGTTTCTATTTATGATCCAATTCGAATACTCAACAGGTATAGGATGGAAAAATAGTCTATGGTCTATTTTTTTTAGTTTTCCCTTTTTATCAAATCCATATAGGGCCTGTTTGATAAGCGTAGGATTATTGGAATAGTCTACTTGTTTTGAATAGGAAGGCAGAATTATCGACGGAAAAATTTCAAGATGAATATCGATAGTTTTTACCATGAATGGTAAAATCAATGCAATAGAAACCAAAAAAAAAAGTCTTGTAACTTCTATTCATCTTCTATCTAACGTTTATTTTCTGAAAGATAAAACACTTTATCCATAGGTTTCTCTTACGAAAGCTGAAAAGAATGATGATTAGCAGTTTCTTAGTGCATCAATTAAGGTTTTTAGGAAATTATCTCTGGGGCATTCAAAAATCTTAGAATTAACAGAATCTTAATTGTAAATCGAAAAAAATGGTTAACTAAAATTCTTTGGTTAAATAAAATGTAATTAATAAATGGGGATTTTTAGAGAGATAAAAGTCCATTAGACTCCTTAACACAAAAATGAGGGTCATGCAAGCATGACCCTCATTATCAAACTTTGAGCAAATTACTTATTTTTTCTCCTCAATGACCTCAAATGGAAAATCAACAACTACTTCTCTGTGCAAACGGATTTTCGCGTTGTATGGTCCAGTTCTTTTGATGGTACCTCCCTGTATGGAAATAAATTTTTTATCGATGTTCTCTCCAGATTTTGAAATGGACGCGGCCAAATCAATATTACTTACTGAACCAAACAATTTATCTCCAGAACCAACTTTTGCTGGAATTTTAATTTCCATCCCTTTCAGGGTATTAGCCACTTTATTGGCTTCATCAATCACCTGCTTCTCTTTGTGGGCACGTTGCCTTAGGTTTTCTGCCAAAACTTTTTTAGCCGATGGTGTAGCCAAAGACGCCATTCCCTGAGGAATCAAAAAGTTTCGACCATAACCCGGCTTAACGTTGACAATATCATCTTTGAAGCCCAAATCTTGTACGTCTTGTTTTAAAATCAATTCCATTGCTTCAATTATTTTATTTTAACATATCACCTACGTAAGGCATCAACGCCAAATGACGTGCTCTTTTCACGGCCTGGGCCACTTTTCTTTGGTACTTCTAAGAAGTTCCGGTCAAGCGCCGTGGTAAAAGCTTCCCTTGCTCGTTAACCAATTTCATTAAGAAATCAGCGTCTTTGTAATCGATATACTTAATACCTGATTTCTTGATACGACAATACTTTTTCTGTGTTGAAGTCTCATTGTTTAGTGGGGTCATATATCTGATTTCCCCATCTTTCTTAGCTTTTGCTTGTTGCTCTATTGAAGACATACCTTATGCTTTTACCTTTAGTTTTGTTCTTCTTTTTTCGGCCCAAGCAATGGCATGCTTGTCCAACTTTACTGTAAGAAAACGCATAATGCGCTCATCTCGCCTAAATTCGGTTTCATATGGTCCTACGACCTCACCAGTGGAGGTAAACTCAAACAAGTGGTAAAATCCACTTTTTTTGTTTTGTATAGGATAGGCCAACTTCTTTAGCCCCCAATCTTCTTTGGCCACCATTTTGGCGCCACTCTTAACCAAGAAATCTTCAAATTTCTTGACTGTTTCCTCTATCTGGGTTTCAGATAGAACGGGATTCAAAATGAAAACAGTTTCGTAATGGTTCATAAATGTATTTTTTTAAAGGAGCGCAAAAGTAATCATATTTCATTCCAGTCACAAGAAAAAAGCAATTTGTTCGTTATACATTTAGTAAGTTATTAACAACTAAAACCTAAACAAACCCTACATCGTGCAGAAGACCGAATACACAACAGAAATGACCATGTTTACATCTTTTGTTGCAGTTAATCGGGTTTATTCTGTAATTTGCCGATGATTTAACCCCACAAATCACCCCATTCTATGAAATTAAAGAGTATAATTGTTGATGACTCATCAATGCAGCGAATGGCTGTTGCGAAGTTGGTCAACAATCACCCACATCTTGCTCTGGTTGCTGAATACAGCAATGCCATTGAAGCCAAAAATGGTTTAAAAAACAATGAGGTCGATCTCATCTTTCTTGATGTTGAGATGACTATAATAAGTGGCTTTGACCTACTCGAGGCCCTAGAAAATCACCATAAGGTAATCTTGATTACTGGCAAGCCCGACTATGCGCTCAAAGCTTTTGATTATGATGTAACGGATTACCTGCACAAACCCATTACACTAGCCCGTTTTGAAGCCTCTGTAAAACGTGCGGTTGCCAAATATGAGCAGATGAATCGCACTGACGAGGACGAAGAGCATATTTTTGTAAAAAGCAATCTCAAAAAGCGAAAGGTCGTTTTGAATGATATCAAGTGGATTGAAGCACTAGGAGATTATATTAAGTTGGTAACCGACGAAGCCAATATTGTTATCTTATCGACGATGAAATCATTTGAAAAGCAATTGCCGCCAGAGAAGTTTTTGAGAATTCACAAGTCATACATCGTGAACTTGGAAAAAATTGAAAAGTTCAACAGTAAAAATGTAGAAGTGGGGGGACGACAGCTTCCTTTGAGTAGAAACAAAAAAACGGAGTTGGCAGAGGCTTTGGCCAATGTATAATTAAATGTGGTCTACATCGTAGATTACACGAACACTCCGAAACTTAGAAATAGCATCAAAAGATTGTTCTATTCTTTTGATGCTATTTTTTGTTTTTGATACCACCTCATTCGAATTGAACTTGACCAAAATGTGTTTTATATATTCATTTCGAATTCTAGAAACAAGCGGAGCTTCGGGCCCAAGTACTGCGCTTTTTAACACATTTCTTAGCGAAGAAGCCATCCAACTACTGGCTTCATTGAGCTTATTAAAATCCCTTTCTTTTAAAGTAATCCGTAAGATTTTACAATTGGGAGGATACTTAAACTGTTCTCGCTCGTACACCTGTTCTTTGAAGAACTTAAGGTATTCATAGTTCGACACCTGCTGTAATATTTGATGATAAGGGTTATACGTCTGAACCAACACCTTCCCCCTTTTTTTCGTTCGACCTGCCCTACCTGCAACCTGCACCAACAATTGAAAGCTTCGTTCATGGGCACGATAATCAGGAAAATTGAGTAAGGTATCTGCATTCATAATCCCTACCAATCCCACATTTCTAAAATCCAAGCCCTTGGTAATCATCTGAGTACCAACTAAAACATCAAGTTCTTGAGCCTCAAAAGAGGCAATGAGCTTTTCATAGGCGTATTTTCCCCTAGTGGTGTCCAGATCCATTCGGCCTACTTTTGCATCAGGAAAAAGTTGACTCAATTCTTCCTGTACCTGTTCCGTACCGAAACCCTTGGTATCTAAGGTGGTATTGCCACAGGCCTGACAACTTTTTACCATAGGAATATTGTAGCCGCAATAATGACATCGCAACTGTTGGCGCTTCTGATGATAGGTCAGACTTACATCACAATTCGGGCATTGGGCCGAATGTCCACAGGTCGTACACTCCAAAATTGGGGCAAAGCCCCGACGATTCTGAAAAAGTATGATTTGCTCCCCTTCTTTTAACGCCTCATCCATCGCCATAAGAAGCCGTTCAGAAAAATGTCCTTTCATCCTTTTCTTTCGATGTGCTTCTTTAATATCAACCAGTTCCATTTCGGGCATTAATACTTCTCCATAGCGCCTAGATATTTCCGCTAGTCCATATTTGCCTTTTTGGGTATTCAAATAACTTTCAATACTCGGGGTTGCAGAGCCCAATAAGCAATTGGCTTTATGTAGATTGGCTAGAAAAACAGCTGCATCGCGTGCGTGATATCGTGGTGCAGGGTCAAACTGTTTGAACGATTGCTCATGTTCTTCATCAACAATCACCAGACCTAAATTCGAAAAAGGCAGGAACAACGACGAGCGCGCTCCAATCACAATTCGGGCCCTTTCATTCCCCATCAATACATTTTGCCATACTTCAGTCCGTTCATTTTGGGAGTAACGGGAGTGATATACGGCAATGGCATTGCCAAAATATGCTTTCAAACGGTTAATCAATTGCGATGTTAGCGCAATCTCTGGTAAAAGGTATAACACCTGGGCATCGCCTTCGATGGCAGACTGAATCAGTTTTATGTAGACCTCTGTTTTACCAGAGGCGGTCACTCCATGTAATAGACAGACCTGCCCATTATCAAAACACTGTTCAATCGTTACTAAAGCAGCTGTTTGAAGTGAATTCAGTTGAATGGCACTGACCTCCTCTTGACTTTCCCCAAAAATGACCCTGTCCGTTGTGATTTGATATTCCTCAAAAATAGATTTCTCAATAAGGGACTTGATTACAGCGGTCGAAATACCGCTATGCTTCTGAAAATCTGCACGCTTCAATGGTTTCGAACTTACCCCTTTATGACTGAAGTAAGACAGAACAGCCTGACTTTGTTTTGGCGCCCTTTTAAGCTGTTCAAGCAATTGCTCCAAGCTGGCCTCCGATTTGTAATCTGGATGCAACCGAATATAATTGACCTGTTTGGGGCGATATTTTTCATTGATCTTTTCATTGATACGGAGAACCCCCTTTTCCACCAATTTCTGAATCAAGGGAAGTACCCGCTTTCTTCCGGTAATATCCATGATATCTTTGACACGCAATGACGACTGATGGTGTAAAGCTTCGACAATCAGAAATTCATCATCGCTAAGTTCTGTATCATTGGCCAATTCCAAATTTTCAGCCAGAATTTGCGTCTCGCTTTCCAACAACAATATACTGGGCAGCCCAGACCTGACCACCTCGCCTAAAGTACACATATAATAAGAAGCAATCCATTGCCAATGCTTCAATTGTATTTCGGTGAGAATAGGGGCTTTATCAAGGATCTCTTGAATTTCCTTAGCCTCGTAGGCCGTTGGGGGATGTCGATGGACACCAAAAGCGATGGCCGTGTAAATCTTTGATTTTCCGAAAGGAACGGCCACGCGCATTCCCTTTTCAATGATTCCCGCTTGTTCTGGGGTAATTTGATAGGTAAACAACCGTTCAAGCGGAATCGGAAGGATAACATCAACAAAAAACGGCATGGAAAAATTTAGTCGGTGACCCGTAACCAGGTCTGTGTGCGATAGAGAAAGGCAATATAACCCCTAACCATTAACTTGTTAGGGTCTTCCGGATTTAGCCAAATCTTCCCTTTGTAGTATTTACCCTTTTCCGGATCAAAAAGTTTTCCACCTTCATATTTATCCCCATCTTTTTTAAGACCAAGAACAACAGTCATACCGACAACGGGTTTATCCTTTAAATCCCCTTCACACTTGATGCAGACCGCATCTTCCCTACCCTTTTCTAGGAGTTTTTTGACCTTTCCATAAACTTTGCCCTTGCTCTCGTATATTTCAACGATGGATTTTGTCGTGCCCGTTTCATCATCAATGGTCTTCCATTCCCCAAAAATGTCTTGGGCATTTCCCAGGTAAATACCAAGAAATAAAAGGCTAATCCAACAGTTGATTGTCTTCATTGTTTTGTTTTTTTGTTACGTTTTTTCTTAGCGAATGGAGCGTGGCATTCAATTCAAAACCCAAAAGTAAAATATTGGAGTTTAACCAAATGTAAAACATCAGGATTAAGAGCCCTCCCAAAGCGCCATAAAGTTCATTGTATCGTGCAAACTTCTCCACATAAACTCCAAAGAGGTACGACGTTAATAGAAATAAGATAGCGGTCATCAACGCCCCTATAGAAAAGAATCGTGCCTTCTTCCCCTCAACGGTACCGAAGTAATATAAGATGGATGTGGTCAAATAAGATAGCAGAAAGAAGAAAAAGACCCTGGCCATTTGCAACCCAAAATCATCAACTTTCTGAGTGTCATAACTAAACCGTTTACCAACGTACTCGGTAGTATATTCCACAATATAAAATTCAAAATAGACAAAGGCCACCGCCCCAACAATGAGCAAGATACTGAGTAACAATCCTACCATAAGGGCATAGGCGTATTGCCTTATAAAATTTCTTGTGAGTTCGACATGATAAGAATCATCAAAAGCACTAAAAACGCTGTTCACCCCATTGGCTACTAAAAAAATGGATAGGCCAAATGCAGAAGACAGTAAACCTCCACGCTTTTGGTCTTTTATCTGTTGATAGATTTCCTCAAAATAGTCACCCGTAGCGGCTGGTAAAAAGGACTCTAAAAAGAGTAAAAACTGTGTGTCAAAATTTTCATTGCCAATACGTACGTAAGGAATAACAAAGGGAATGAGGGTCACTAAAAAAATCAACAACGGAAATATGGCCAAAAATACACTAAAGGCGATTGCACTGGCCCTACTGGAGAGTGCTCCTTCAATGATTCCGATGACATAAATCTCAGAGAGGTCGTAGGCCGATAATCCTTCAAAACCGGGAAGTTTAATACCCTTGAGCAAACGCACCCCCCAATTGATTACGGGTATCTTTTCCAGCTTTTCCTCAATCTCTTGCGACATTTATACCGCTTTTAAGCTCAAATCCAGATTATGAACAGAATGCGTGAGTGCCCCGGAAGAAATATAATCCACCCCACATTCGGCATATTTTCGAATTGTTTTTTCGTTGATACCCCCTGAAGACTCTGTAAGACAGGTATCTCTGATTAAATCCACCGCCCTTTTAGTATCATCGTAATTGAAATTGTCCAATAAAATTCGATAAACCCCATCAGATTGTAAAATTTCCTCTACTTCTACCAAGTTTCTCGCCTCCACTATGATTTTTAAATCCTTACCTAGGCGCTTTAAATAGGCTTGGGTCTGTTTTATAGCCCTGGTAATACCGCCTGCAAAATCGATATGATTATCCTTAAGCATAATCATATCATAGAGGGCAAATCGATGGTTCTCCCCTCCCCCTAGTTTGACGGCCCACTTTTCAAGGGCACGAATACCGGGAGTGGTCTTTCGCGTATCGAGAATTTTGGTTGATGTTCCTTCCAGTAGTTCAACAAAAAAAGCCGTCTTGGTGGCAATGGCACTCATCCGTTGCATCGCGTTCAGTACCAATCGCTCGGCCTTTAAAATACTTTGTGAAGGTCCTTCAACATAAAAAGCGATATCACCAAAGCGGACCTTTTGGCCATCATTGAGCAGCAATTCAACTCTCAATTCAGGGTCAACATAGGCAAATACCTGTTCAGCAAAATCCACTCCTGCAAGAACCCCTTCATCTTTGACCAAAAGTTTGGCCTTACCTATGGCCTCTTTGGGAATACACGCCAACGAACTATGGTCTCCATCGCCAATGTCTTCGCGTATGGCATTGGCTATAATACCCCTTAATTCATTTTGAAATTGCTGTTCTGAAATCATGTATTGGCCTTTATGCTAAAATACGATTCTTGGGAGAAAAATGCAGGATGTCGAATGATAGGCAAAGTGCGCGATGTCTGAAGTCAGATGTCTGATGTCTGATATCTGATATCTGATATCTGATATCTGATGGTTAAAGAAATTACTACTGTTGACATTCTCTTTAGAACAAAATCCCACTATCCATGAAACGGGCGTATTATTTCTTGAACTTTACTTTTAGGAAATATATTAATTAGAAACAGATACATATACTTTATACGTTGGCTGTAAGCTAAATAACAACGCTAAAAACTTGAAAGAATTCAGAAAATTTGTCGAGCAATATGAAAAAATCCCAAATCATGATTGGGAGATTATTTCTGGTCAATTTAAGAAACATGAATTACCCAAAAACTTCAATATTTTAGAACAAGGTAGCATTTGTAAAAACCTTTACTTTCTTGAAAGTGGACTTTTAAGATACTTTATACTTAAGGACGGAAATGAGGTCACAAAATTTTTTACAATAGCACCTTATTGTTTTACATCGCAAGCCAGTTTTAACTCAAAAAAACCGGCAAACGAATATATCCAGACCATTGAAACTTCGATTATTTGGGAGACATCATATGAACAAAATAAAAAACTACTAGAGCTGAAATCATGGAACAGTTTCGCTCGAAAAATAACTCAAGAAGTTCAATTTTTTACCGAAGGGATTTTAGAAGATTTACAATCAGAAACAGCAGAAAAACGCTACAAAAAATTATTAAATAATCAACCAGAACTACTTCAAAGGATACCCTTAAAATATCTCGCTTCGTTTTTTGGAGTCGCACCTCAATCTTTGAGCAGAATACGAAAGAAGTTAACATAGGTGAAGTATATTATGATATTCATTTTAGAATTTTACGTTTAAAATGATAAATATGCCATCATCAAAAAAAGATACGAACTGCAATTTTCAATATTCTGTATTGGTAAACAACTCACGACAAAAGGTTTGGAATTATTTGACCAATGTAAGTAGATGGAGAGAATGGGATACTGAACTTGTTCATTCAGAACTTTCAGAAGACTTCGCATTAGGTGCAAAAGGAATTTTGATGCCCAAAAAAGGACCTCAACTTAAATTTTACATCAGCGAACTTACACAAAACAAATCTTACACTTTTGTAACTAAAATGCCTTTGGGAACACTGGAAATCAAAAGAACTCTCGAAGAAAGGGATGACCAAATCCAATTTACAGATGATATTCGATTTACGGGTTTTTTGAAACAATTATTTGGACTGATGCTTGGTCGTGGTTTTAAATCTGTACTGCCACAAGTAATGCGAAATTTTAAAGAACTTGCTGAAAAAGAATAAGTTAAAATGATAGGATTGAGAATTATCTACATTTTGAACATAATTGTTGCAGGGCAAATAGCAATTTTGGCACTTTCCAATCCAAAAAATTCTGCTCTAACAACATTCGGAAACGCCTATCAACCAACAGAGGTCATTAGGCTGGTTGGCTGTCTTTGGTTAGCAATTGCCATTTTATCGATATTTGGACTCTGGAAACCACTTACCTTTGTTCCAGTTCTCTTATTACAATTGATTTACAAAGCAACTTGGTTATTGACTGTTGCACTTCCTGCATTTAGAGACGACCTTCCTTTTCCAAAAACTATGGCTTTATTTTTTGTCGCTTGGGTTCTGGTATTACCCTTTCTAAAACCTTGGAAAGAGTTGTTGATTTAGATGGTAAAAAAAGTAGCAGGCAACAACTTTTATAAGTCATAGTAGTTTCAATTTGCAAGTCAACTTTTTTATATAGTATTTTCCTCTTCAAAAAAATAATTGTTTAGAATCTACTACTGTTATTGACAAAACCAAAAACGAAATCTTCAAAATCACTGAAAAAATTACTTTTTTTCTACAGTACCCCTAAAACCTTTACCCATACATTCTAGGTGACTCTTGGTTTGCCTATTTTTGACCATGACCATCACACTATTGGCCATTGGCAAGACCGATAACCGAGACCTTTCGACGCTTATCAACGTTTATCAGCAGCGCTTACAACATTATATTAAGACCACATTTCAGGTGATTCCCGATATCAAGAACAGTAAAAATCTAACGGAAGAC
>JBHJJC010000135.1:0-26756 GCA_050042945.1 Croceivirga sp. | reverse complement strand
GGATTTGAATAATTTCTTTCGAAGCATAACAAATTCCAAGCCGAACCCCCGCCATGCCATATGCCTTTGAAAGGGTCTGTGTAACCATCAAATTTGGAAACTCACCAAGTCTAGAGACCCATGAATCCTCTTTGGAAAATCAATATACGCTTCATCAATAATCACCATTCCATTGAATCCCGTTAAAAGTTTTTCTATTCGGGTAACGCTAAAACTATTTGCAGTGGGATTATTGGGAGAGCAGATAAACAGAAGCTTTGTCGTCTTTTCTATCTTACTTAAGATAGTTTCTATATCTGGCTCAAAATTCTTGGTCAAAAGTACCTCTATGTTCGCTACGGCATTTGTTTCGGCCAACGCCCTGTACATGCCATATGTAGGTGGTAAAGTAATAATGGTATCAATGTGCGGTTCACAAAATGCCCGAAAGATTAAATCCAACACTTCATCACTACCGTTACCTAATAAGATTTGGTTTTCCAAAACCCTTTTTTGCCGGGCCAAAACAGCTTTTAGGCTTCGTTGTTGCGGGTCAGGATAACGATTCACCCCATTTTCAAACGGATTTTCATTCGCATCTAAAAACACCATCTCCGCATCAAAATCTTTATACTCATCGCGGGCAGAGGAATAAGGCTTCAACCTTTTCACATTTTCTCGAACCAGACTATTTAAATTAAATTGTTCCATTTCCGAATTTCTAGACACCACTACCATGGTACTACCCTCCATTGAGTTCTTTCAATCTTAAAGTCACTGCATTTTTATGCGCTTGTAGGCCTTCTGCTTCCGCCATGGTTTCCACAGCCTTTCCAATAGTTTGAATTCCTTCCTTAGAAATCTTTTGAAATGTCATACTCTTCATAAAACTATCTAAATTGACGCCGCTATATTGTTTGGCGTAGCCATTGGTTGGTAGGGTATGATTGGTGCCAGAGGCATAATCACCTGCGCTTTCAGGAGTATAATTTCCAATAACTACCGAACCTGCATTTATGGTATTCTGAACATAGTAATCTTCATTTGCCATGCACACGATATAATGTTCCGGTCCATAGAAATTTATGATTTCCAAAGCAGTATCGTCATCTTCAACATAGATCAAACGGCTATTTTCCATGGCTTTGGTCGCAATTTCCTTTCGTGGTAGTCGGACGAGCTGATGTTCTATTTCCAATTCTACTTTCGCAATCATTTCCTCTGAAGTTGACACCAAGACTACTTGGCTATCCACTCCGTGCTCCGCTTGGCTCAGCAAATCTGAGGCCAAGAATGCTGCATTGGCCGTATCGTCTGCTACTACCAGTAATTCACTAGGGCCAGCTGGCATGTCTATCGCCACCCCAAATGTTGTTGCAATCTGTTTTGCCACTGTTACATATTGGTTTCCGGGTCCAAAAAGTTTGAATACGTTAGGTATGCTTTCCGTACCAAAGGTCATTCCTGCAATAGCCTGTATTCCACCTACTTTAAAAATTTGGGTGACTCCACACAAGTTTGCGGTATACAGAATGGCAGGATGGATTTTTCCGTCGGAATCAGGGGGTGAACACAGCACAATTTCTTGACAACCCGCAATAGTAGCAGGTACGGCCAACATTAAAATTGTGGAAAACAAAGGAGCCGTACCTCCTGGAATGTACAATCCCACTTTTTGAATGGGGCGCTTTTCTTGCCAACACTTTACACCGGGCATGGTTTCAACAGCGACTTTGGCTGTTGCCTGAGCACTATGAAATATTTCAATATTTTCCTTTGCCAATTTTATAGCATCTTTTAAAGCATCAGATACCATAGTTGAAGCTTTCTGGATTTCAGCCTTAGAGACCTTGAAATCAGTAAGTTCAACCCCGTCAAATTTTGCTGTATACTTTCGTATGGAATCATCTGCATTCGTCTTCAATTCATCAAACACCTCCTTTACCCGATGTTCAATGTCCTCGAAGGAGTGGGTAGGCCTTGATAGCATTTCAGGCCATTTTGATTTATCTGGAATTATATATTTTTTCATTGTACGCCTCTAAAAGTCCCCCAATGAGGACAATCCGTATTTTTAATATTTTCCATTCCGCACACTGTATTCTACAATACCATTTTTTCGATTGGACAAACCAGGATACCTTCGGCTCCTGCCATTTTTAGTTCATCGATAACCTCCCAAAAAGTATCTTTATGAATTACGGTATGCACCGAACTCCAACCCGCCTCGGCTAATGGAAGAACTGTAGGACTTCGCATTCCGGGAAGGATTTTGGTCACAGCCTCCAATTTTTCGTTCGGTACGTTCATCAGAATGTAACGGTTCTTTCGCCCTTGAAGCACCGACTGTATTCGAAACTGGAGCCTTCTTAGAATTTCACTTCTTTCTTTGTCAATCTTTGGTGAAACCGCCAACACTGCTTCGCTTTTCAATAACACTTCAACTTCTTTAAGGTTATTCTTAAATAGCGTGCTTCCGCTCGATACAATATCACAAATAGCATCGGCCAAACCAATATTAGGTGCAATTTCTACAGAGCCATTAATGATATGTATATCGGCGTTGATGTTCCATTTATCTAAAAATGTTCGTACCGTTCTTGGATATGATGTTGCAACACGTTTGCCCTCAAAATCATTATAATTCTTGTAACCAGTTCCTTTTGGAATTGCCATGGACACTTTACATTTTGAAAATCCAAGACGTTCGACGAATTCTATGCCTTCACCTTTTTCAAAGAGTACATTCTCTCCAATAATAGCTATATCTACCACCCCGTCTTTTAGATACTGAGGGATGTCTCCATTTCGGAGGTAAAAGACCTCCAACGGAAAATTGTTGGAACTAGCCTTTAGTTGGTCTTTACCATTGTCTATAGAAATACCGCATTCCTTTAGTATTCTAATGGAATCTTCATTTAACCGCCCACTCTTTTGAATCGCAATTCTTAAGTTCATTTTGAATGTATTGCATAAAAAAACCCGTTTGATTAGTACTCAAACGGGTCAAATTTATTTTGATATACACAAAATTCAGCTACCTCGCTTGAGCGATAATTGCAGTATGATGATGTATATGAAAGTTTCTCATTTCGTTGCCGAAGTTAAAACTAAATTTTAATACGAAAAAGCGTTTTTAGTTATTTCCTAAAATTAAAGGGAGACCATCATCCCCTGACCCTACAACAACAACCTTAGCGTTTTGAGATTGTGATAGCTTTAACGTAGCTTCAATACCTTTATCCTGTAAGATTTTGTCCGTAAGCGAAGCACTCAAAATTTTATTGGCATCTGCCTTACCCTGTGCTTCGATTCGTTGACGTTCCGCTTCCTTCTCAGCCGTAACCAATCGAAACTCGTATTCTAGAGATTCCTGCTCTTGTTTTAATTTACGCTCTATCGCCTCTTTAATGGTTGGGGGAAGTGTGACATCGCGAACCAAAATCTCATCTAATACGATATGTTGGTCTTCCACAATTTTTTTCGTTTCCTCAAAAATCTCAGCCTGAATGGCATCCCGTTTGCTGGAATACAATTGTTCAGGGGTATAACGGCCCACTACTGAACGTGCAGCAGAACGTATGGTAGGTAACAAGATTCTGTCAAGATAGCCCTCTCCAATCTCTTGGTGCAACTGCCCCAACTCTTCATATTGTGGCATATACCATGCCGATGCATCCAATTGAATATCCAAACCATTGGAGGAGAGCACCTTCATTTTTTCAAATACCTCTTGCCGCCTTACCTCGTAAACGTAAACTTTATTCCAAGGCGCAACCAAATGAAACCCTTCACCCAGTGGTGGTTGATCGGTCACCACCCCACCGCCAAAACGCTTCCAAAGCACACCTGCCTCACCAGCACTAATGTTTACTGCAGATTTAGAAATTAAAATAAATACAAGTATTGCTCCTACGATAATGGGCAAACCTATTTTGGGTAATCTATCCATAACTACTTTTTATAATAAACCGTTATATTTTCTAATAAACCATTCTATCGCTAGGGTTAAAACCATAAGCCCTAAAACTATTTTAAAATCAATTAAAGATACTACTTTATTCAAGCTTTTTTGTACAGGTACAAAGCCTTCATCGGTGACCAATGATTCAATCAGAAGCTTGTATAGTTCTGGATAAACTAGGCGGCCGCCATTACGTTCCACCAAGCTTTGTAATTGATCATCATTGGCGCGGGCATACTGTTTCTCCAAATCAAAATCCAATATCTTGAATTGACCTGACCTCGAAATTTTCGCCTCTTTCTCCTCAACGGTAAAGGTATACGTACCCACAGGAAAATCACTCAGGTTTGCCGTGTATTGCTGCCCTGTAAACAGCATTGGTATTTCACGTTGAAATCCCGCTTCACCGGTAACCCTAAGATTAAGATCTGCATTTCTTTTCAATTCAAAGGCATTGTCATATACTGTGGCCCTTATTTCCGCTTCGGTAGCATTTTCAAATACATTCTTATATTCCAATTGCAGCCTATCCTTTTTTCCGGAACTCGATAGATAGAAGATGAGCTTGGCCATAAAATCATCGAAGGTGGTGAAGCTACTATTATTTCGATAAGTATTCAGACGCCATTTCCATATATTTTCACCCATGAGAAAGGCCTGTTTTTTCTGCCCTTCTTCGGTAACGAAGAATAGTGGAGCATCAAGCTTGGCTCCCCTTATCTGCTGATGGGCAATAACGTTTGGTTGAGAAACGAATTGGATTTCGCCAAGCGTTCCCTTTAAAGGGGGAAATAGCTTTGTATCCCATTTTGAAATATCGAAGAGGGTAAAGGCATCATTTTTTACTGAAAGTATTTCCTCAGTTTCCCCAAAACTCTCAAAAGAAAGGGTCTTAATATTATCATTTAAAAAATTCCAATCGGTCTGCTCGCCAGTAATGACAAAACTACCCATTTTACTGGATTCTAAATATTCAAACACAGAATCAAAGGAAGTATCGGGTTGATAAACGATCAAAACATCAACGTTTTCAAGTTTTTCGCGTTCAACGCCCGGAGATAATAGCACAATCTGCCGCTGTTCATTAGATTCTACAGATTTTTTAATCGCTGCGATGTCGGGATGTTGAATGGAGCTCACAATGCCGACGACCGTTCTTTCATCGATAATTTCTACCGCAATATCTTTAGTATTGTTATTAAGGTTCTTCTCATTGGGTATGGTAGAGAGCGATATGCGAATTGTCTTTATTCCAACAGACTGGGCTTTAAGATTGGTTTTTACAATGTGGGAGCGTTTCTGATCTGTAAAGTTTACCTTCTCCCTAAATACCCTTCTATCTTCTAAATAAATGTTGACTTCAGAAGTGGTATTCGATTTTCCCGAATAAAACAATTGCGCCTCCAGAGGAAATTGATTGTTCAAGAACCCATATCTATTGCTATTGACCAAACCAATACCCACATCTTGAAAAGAAGTAGTGTCACCTACAACGACAGCATCAAGTTTTGACTGATTTCCAAAATTAAAAAAGCTGTAATCCGCACCATAGGTTTGAATACCATCCGATATCAATACCAAACGATTTTTCGTATTCGTATAGGTCTCTTTTAAACCTTGAAGCGCATTGTTGATATCAGTAGCACTTCCATCAAACGAAAGACTGTCCAAGGCCTTTAGACTTTTTGCAAAAGTGTACGTTTGAATAGCATACTTTTCGTTGACCTTATCATTTTCTTGTATCGCCGTCAATACGTTTTTCGCTTGGTATGCGCTTTCATTCTCGGAAATGGAGGCCGATTCATCTACGACCAGTAGAAGATTGGCTTTTTGAGTGGTATAGGTACTATCAATGAATTCAGGATTGATTAATAGAAGAAACCCCGCAAACAACATAAAAAAACGAAGTAAGGCCAAAATAATCCTTAGCCTTAAACTTGTTTTAACTTTGTGATATTGAAACCATGCACAACCCAGTGAAACGATTAAAGCAAGTACAACTAGAATAATGGTTCGGGGCCGCATTCAGCTATCTGGGCTTAGGTCAACATGCCACCATCAACGTTCAATACTTGACCGGTCACATAGGCCGATAGGTCTGAGGCCAAAAATAAACAGGCATTGGCCACATCTTCGGGAGATCCGCCTCTTTTTAATGGTATGGCATCTCTCCATGATTGAACCGTTTTCTCATCTAATTTATCGGTCATTTCGGTCTCAATGAAACCAGGGGCTATGGCATTACATCGTATGTTCCTGGAACCCAGCTCCAAGGCCACTGATTTTGTAAATCCTATCATACCTGCTTTGGAAGCCGCATAATTGGTTTGACCAGCGTTACCTTTTACACCGACCACACTGCTCATATTTATAATGGAACCTGCGCGCTGCTTCAATAGGGTACGCTGCACTGCTTTGGTCATATTGAATACGGATTTTAGATTGACTTCAATTACCTTATCGAAATCTTCTTCTCCCATACGCATTAATAAATTGTCTTTGGTAATACCCGCATTATTAATGAGCACATCGATTCCTCCGAAATCTTTTAGTACTTCTTGTACCAATTGTTCGGCCTCTTCAAAACTGGCGGCATTACTTTTATAGGCTTTGGCCTTAATGCCTAGAGCACCCAGCGTAGCCTGCAGTTCTTGTGCCGGGCCTTCGCTAGAACTGAACGTAAAGGCCACGTTGGCTCCATGTTGCGCGAAAACTTCGGCAATACCCTTACCGATGCCCCTACTGGCCCCAGTAATGATTACATTTTTATTAGCTAATAATTTCATATCTGTTTCTTCGGTTGGTAAATTTCAAATATAACTTTTGTACGTTGATATGCGCATAAAAAAATCCCGAACAGGTCGGGATTTAGTATTGTTTTAACGGATTGACTTTACGCCATTACCTCTTTCACCTTTGTGCCAATTTCAGCTGGAGAATCCACCACGTGAATACCACAATCACGCATAATACGTTTCTTCGCCTGTGCCGTGTCGTCACTGCCGCCCACAATGGCACCTGCGTGCCCCATGGTTCGCCCGGCTGGAGCGGTTTCTCCCGCAATAAACCCTACTATCGGTTTTGTGCTTCCACTTTTTTTGTACCAATTCGCTGCATCGGCCTCCAACTGCCCTCCAATTTCACCTATCATGACAACACACTCCGTTTCAGGATCGTTAATCAACATTTCTACTGCTTTTTTCGTAGTTGTGCCAATAATGGGGTCCCCACCTATTCCGATGGCAGTCGTAATTCCAAGACCTTGGCGTACAACTTGGTCAGCCGCTTCATAGGTAAGTGTTCCTGATTTTGAAACGATACCCACATTCCCTTCCTGAAACACAAACCCAGGCATGATTCCAACTTTAGCCTCCCCTGGGGTAATAACACCTGGACAGTTAGGCCCTACAAGGGTGCAATCCATTCCCTTAATATAATCATTGGCCTTCACCATATCTGCGACAGGAATGCCTTCCGTAATCGTAATAATGACCTTTATCCCAGCATTCGCAGCTTCCATTATTGCATCGGCAGCAAAGGCTGGCGGAACAAAGATTATGGTCGTATCGGCACCTACTTTCTCCACCGCTTCAACGACCGTATTGAAAACCGGTTTGCCCAAATGTTCTTGACCGCCTTTACCTGGGGTAACACCACCGACAATATTGGTGCCATAGGCTATCATTTGCTCGGCATGAAAGGTTCCTTCACTTCCAGTGAATCCTTGTACAATTATTTTTGAGTCTTTATCGACCAATACACTCATGGTATGTTATTTAAATTGTTGGACAAAAATAGGGTTTCAACTGTGAAATATAAAGCCAAGGGCTTCAAATATTCTTAACTTTCTCAAGGATATTTGGAATCTGTTTTACGCCGGCCATCTGTTTTAATTTTTCCCGCGCCTCTTCAGCTGGACTACCAAAATAGGTTGCCCCGCCCTTCAACGTTTTTGATATTCCGCTCTGCGCCAATATCACTGCCTTCTCACCTATTGTAATTCCACTAATGACCCCTACCTGACCCCAAAGGGTTACTTCATCTTCTAAAACAACACAGCCGGCAATTCCGCATTGTGAAGCAATCAGACATTTTTTGCCAATCACCGTGTCGTGACCGACTTGAATTTGATTGTCAAGCTTACTGCCTTTTCCAATTGTGGTATCACCCGTGACTCCCCTATCTATGGTGCAACCTGCCCCAATCTCTACATCATCTTCAATGACTACGCGACCACCAGATAGCAATTTATCGAAACCTTCAGGCCTATTTTTATAATAAAAGGCATCTCCACCCAACACGGTTCCTGAATGTATGATTACATTGTTCCCTAAAATACAATGGTCACCAATCGAGACATTTGGATGAATCAAACAATTTTCTCCTATGGTGACATGATTGCCAATAAAAACATTGGGCTGAATAATAGAGCCTTTTCCAATTAATGCGGTATCTGCAATGTATTTTGATGAAGGTTCAAAGGGTTTGAAATGCCTAGTTAAAATATTAAAATCTCGAAAAGGGTCCTCTGAAATCAATAGTGACTTCCCTGAAGGACAGTCGACCTCTTTATTAATAAGAACAGTTGTCGCCGCAGAATCCAGAGCCTTTTGATAATACTTTGGATGATCGACGAAAACAATATCACCTTCTTCGACCACATGAATTTCATTCATGCCGAGTATTTCAAAATCATCAGGCCCAACGTAACTCGCATCAATCAACCGGGCTACTTCGAGAAGCGTATGTGGCCTTGGGAATTTCATCAGATATTACTTTGCCCTTTCTTGATAAGATGCTGAAGCGGTATCGATTTTTATTTTATCCCCTTCATTGATGAAAAGTGGAACGTTAATTCTTGCCCCAGTTTCTACAGTTGCCGGCTTGGTAGCATTGGTTGCCGTATTGCCTTTTACCCCTGGTTCAGTATGGGTCACCTCAAGAACAACACTTGCCGGCATTTCAACGGAAAGTGGCATTTGATCTTCGGTATTGAAAACAATGGTGACCACTTCTCCTTCCTTAAGTAAATCTGGCGTGTCCAAAGAATCTTTTTGAAGGGCGATTTGATTATAATCATCGGTGTTCATAAAGTGAAACGTGTCGCCCTCGGGATATAAATATTGGTACGACCTCGTTTCTACGCGCACGTCTTCAATTTTATGTCCGGCGGAGAAGGTGTTATCAATCACCTTGCCCGATGTCACACTTTTCAATTTTGTGCGGACAAACGCAGGACCCTTACCTGGTTTTACGTGAAGGAACTCCACGATTTTATAAATATCATTATTGTACTTTATGCACAATCCTTTTCGTATATCTGAAGTACTTGCCATAATTAATTATTGCTAAAATATCCTTTCATGATCCCGCGTTGGGAATCCCTAATAAATTGAAGTATCTCATCTCGCTCTGGAGTGGCTTCCATTTCTGCCTCAATGATTTCAGCAGCTTGAGAATTGTTGTATTGACGTTGATAAAGCAAACGGTAAATATTTTGTATTTCACGTATTTTCTCAGAGGTAAAACCTCTTCTTCTCAAGCCAACAGAATTAATTCCTACATAAGACAAAGGCTCACGAGCTGCTTTCACAAAGGGGGGTACATCCTTTCGTACCAAAGAACCACCTGTGACGAAGGCATGTCTTCCGACAGAAACGAATTGATGTACAGCAACCATTCCCGCCAAAACAACACTCTCGCCAATGGTAACATGGCCAGCAAGTGTTGAATTATTGCTAAAAACGCAACCATCCCCAACCAAACAGTCATGTGCGATGTGGCTGTAGGCCATGATTAAACAATTGTTACCGATGACCGTTTTCATTCGGTCTTCTGTACCCTTATTAATCGTAGCGCATTCACGAATGGTCGTATTGTTGCCAATGTGCACGGTGGTTTCTTCGCCCTTATACTTTAAGTCTTGTGGAATGGCCGATATCACTGCACCGGGATATATATTGCAGTTTTTACCAATACGCGCACCTTCCATGATGGTCACGTTCGAACCAATCCAAGTTCCTTGCCCAATCGTAACGTTATTATGAATAGTGGTAAACGGTTCAATAACCACATTTTTCGCAATCTTGGCCCCAGGGTGAACATATGCTAAGGGTTGATTCATATTAGTTTCCTTTTACTTTTGCGATTTGAGCCATAATCTCTGCTTCTGAGACCAGTCTTCCGTTGGCGTAGGCCCGTGCTTGCATTTGACAAATTCCCCTTCGTATGGGTGACATCAAATCAAGCTTGAAAATCAGGGTATCGCCAGGAACCACTTGGTGTTTGTACCGTACATTGTCAATCTTTAACAAATAGGTCAAATAATTTTCTGGGTCCGGAACCGTGCTCAAGACCAAAATACCCCCTGTTTGTGCCATGGCCTCAATCTGCAAAACTCCTGGCATCACCGGAGCTCCAGGAAAGTGCCCTACAAAAAAGGGTTCGTTCATGGTCACATTCTTAACCCCTATAACGTGCTCATCTGAAAGCTCCAAAATCTTATCTACCAATAAAAAAGGAGGACGATGGGGAAGCATCTCCATAATTTGGTTGATATCTTTTATGGGCGTGGCATGCAAATCGACATCTGGAACGTAATTACGACGTTCTTGTTTTATTATTTTTTGGAGCTTTTTGGCAAATTGGGTGTTTACAAAATGACCAGGTTTATTGGCGATAACCTTACCTCTAATACGTGTTCCTGTAAGGGCTAAATCCCCTATCACATCCAACAACTTATGCCTTGCAGCTTCATTTGGTTGGTGCAAGGTAAGATTGTCGAGAATTCCGTTGGGCTTTACAGAGAGTTTCTTTTTGTTGAATGCCTTTTCCAATTTTTTCATGGTTGACTCAGAAATTTCCTTATCAACGTAAACAATGGCATTATTCAAATCCCCCCCCTTGATGAGGCCGTGCTCCAACAACATTTCCAATTCATGCAAAAAACTAAATGTTCTCGCATTGGCAATTTCTTTTTTAAAATCAGAAAGGTCCTCTAAGGTGGCATTTTGAGTGCCCAGTACCTTGGTTCCAAAATCTACCATCGTGGTTACCTGATACTGCTCAGAAGGAATTATAGTGATTTCACTACTTGTAGATTCATCTTTATACGAAATAACATCCTTCACCACATATTCATCCCTTTCTATCTCTTGATTGACGACACCGGCCTCCTCCAAGGCTTGGACAAAATATTTCGAAGAACCATCCATTATGGGAGGCTCAGGGGCATTGAGCTCGATTAGCACATTGTCTAAATCCATACCCATCATCGCGGCAAGAACATGCTCTGAAGTCTGAATTTTCACGCCATTCTTCTCTAGATTGGTACCCCTTTGGGTGTTCACGACATAGGCTGCATTTGCTTCAATTACAGGTTCGCCCTCAAGGTCAACCCTTTTAAATGCAAAACCATGATTCTCTTTTGCCGGTACAAAGGTCATTGTGACGTTTTCACCCGTATGAAGACCGACACCCTTTAAAGTAACTGACTTAGCAATCGTTTTTTGCTTAGTGCTGTTGGCTTTCATGGTCAAATTTCTTTTCCAGTTTGTTTAGTTGCGTAACGAGCTTGGGTAAGTTTTTAAAGTGAACGTACGACTTGTTATAGTCACCATAGTTCAATGCAGGTGAACCCTGTAATACTTCGTTATCTTTTATATTTCTTCCTATACCTGATTGTGCCTGAATGCGAACCCTGTCACCTATGGTGATATGGCCAACGATACCCACCTGACCTCCAATCAAACAGTATTTTCCAATTTTAGTCGAACCCGCAATTCCGGTTTGGGCGGCAATCGCCGTATGTTCGCCTATTTCAACATTGTGGGCAATTTGAATCTGATTGTCAAGCTTTACGCCTTTTCTGAGTATTGTAGATCCTAGAGTGGCCCTATCAATGGTAGTACCTGCCCCGACATCTACAAAATCTTCCAAAATTACATTTCCCGTCTGCGGTACTTTGCTATACTCTCCATTTTCATTTGGAGTAAATCCAAATCCATCGGCTCCAATAATTGCTCCACTATGTACTACACAATGATTGCCGATGATGGATTCAGAATATATTTTGGCACCCGCAAAAATGATACAATTGTCTCCAATGGTCACGTTATCCCCTATATAAACATTAGGGTATACCTTAACATTGTTCCCAATCGTCACATTCTCTCCGAGATAAGAAAAAGCACCTAAATAAAATGCATCGCCATAGGAGGCTGATTTGGCCCTGAAAGAGGGTTCTTCAATACCTTCCTTGTTGTTTTTGACCTGATTGTAAAATTCCAATAATTTGGAAAAAGCCTTATAGGCATCATCGACCTTTACCAGCGTTGTAGCGATTTCATTTTCGGGACTAAAATCTTTATTTACGATAGTAATCGAAGCTTTTGTGGTATAAATGAAAGAAGTGTATTTTGGATTGGCCAAGAAGGTCAGGCTCCCCTCCTCGCCTTCTTCGATTTTCGATAATTTATGTACGGTGATGTCCGGGTTACCTTCAACTTCTCCCTCTAGTATTCCGGCAATTTGGGCGGCTGTAAACTTCACACGTTTAATTTTTTGATGTTTTCCTGCATAACCCCAGTATGAAAAGCACCTTTAACGCTTGTTGGATAGGCTTCTCCATGCACCTTTTCTGGAGCTTTTAAATAAAAGGCCATATCACTATGTATCAAGGCTGATTTCATTGCGGCAAAAGTAAGAAAATTTGTCAAACGCTTTCTTTTGGATAACACACATAATATTTAACCACCTTACTCGAAAGTGCCTCAATATTAAAATGATCGGACGCCTTCGCCACATCAATAAGTTTGCCATTTTTCCGAAGTATTTTAATGACCTGATCGGTTGATTTATATGCCTGATTACTGATATCACCGGCAAATACAAAATAATTCGCATCGTCTTCAGAAAGATCGTAATTCTTCTTCACCCAGTTTTTATTGGGTTGGATTTTTTCAGGGTCAACAGGGGCATTTTTGATTTTGATTTTCAGCAGGTCTCGATTCAATAGGCGTTGTGACAAATTTGATAAGACAAAGTCATCATGTTGTTGCCACGCTTTCATGGAGGCCATAATATCAATATCATCCAGCCCCGCAAATGCAATAAGGTGATTGGTCTCGAAACTATTTGGCCCTTTTGTTAAAAAGGACAATAAATTTTTAGAGCCTCCAATTGAAACGCCATCTTCTAATAATTTCTTGGCCCTTTTCATCAGTTTTATCAACAATAGCTCAGCAACCAGACCGGTCTTGTGTAGATACACCTGCCAATACATGAAACGGCGTGCCATCAAAAATTTTTCAACGGAATATAGTCCTTTTTCTTCTACGACAAGTTCATTATCATGCACATTCAACATGGCGCTTAAACGCTCTGAGCTAATGTTGACTTCGGTCACTCCGGTATAGAAACTATCGCGTTTCAAATAGTCCAGACGGTCCATATCCAATTGACTGGACACCAATTGGTTCAAAAACATTTTGGGATGCTCTCCTCTAAATATCTGCATGGCAACTTCTAATTGACCGTCAAATTGTTCATTCAGAAATTGCATAAAAACTAGGGACAAATGCTCATGGCTTTTATCAGGTATCAATACATGTTCCAAAGCATGTGAAAAGGGTCCGTGCCCAATATCATGCAATAAAATAGCGGCCAATAGTCCTTTCTCTTCTTCAATGGTAATTTCAGCGCCCTTGTATCGTAAAATATGAATTGCCCGCTGCATTAGATGCATGCTACCCAAGGCATGGTGAAATCGTGTATGATGTGCTCCCGGATATACCAAATATGATAATCCCATTTGTGAAATACGACGTAAACGCTGCACAAAGGGGTGGGCTATCAGTTTGTAAAGGAATTCATTGGGTGTTCCAATAAATCCATAAATCGGATCGTTAAAGGTTTTAAGCTTGTTGGTCTGTGCCAAGAACTGTATTTTAACCCTGCAAAGGTAAACACTATATGAGAAAAATTTCCATTCTGTGGGTCGATGATGAAATCGACCTTCTTAAGCCCCATATTCTTTTTTTAGAAAACAAAGACTATCAGGTTACCACGGCCCAAGGTGGGCAAGAGGCCTTGGATGAAGTGCGCCAAAACACCTTTGATATCGTTTTTTTGGATGAAAATATGCCCGGTCTTTCCGGTTTGGAGACGCTTTCTGAAATTAAACGGAAAGACCCCTCATTACCCGTAGTGATGATTACAAAAAGTGAAGAGGAATATATCATGGAAGAGGCCATCGGAAGTAAGATTGCCGATTATTTGATTATACCGGTCAATCCGAATCAAATATTACTATCCCTCAAGAAAAATTTAGATCATTCACGACTTGTTTCTGAAAGGACTACTGCAAACTACCAACAGGAGTTTCGTAAAATCGCCATGGACCTCTCGATGGTGAACTCTTATGAAGAATGGGTAGCCTTGTATAAGAAACTGATGTATTGGGAACTTCAATTGGAAGAAATTGAAGACCAGAGTATGTTCGAAATTTTGGAATCACAAAAGGTGGAGGCCAATACCCAATTCAGCAAATTTGTAGACCAAAACTATCGCCAATGGTTTGAAGACAGCGATGGCCCTGTATTATCCCATAATCTATTCAAAACACTTATAAAGCCTGAACTAAAAGATTCAAAAACCCTTTTGGTCGTCATTGACAATCTACGATACGATCAATGGTTGGCCTTTGAGGATACCGTCTCCAATTTTTATCGAAAAAAGTCAGAGCAAGCCTATTTTAGTATTCTGCCTACTGCCACACAGTACGCCCGGAATGCCATATTCTCAGGATTGACCCCGTTGGAAATGGAGAAAAAACACCCTGATTGGTGGAAAAACGATACGGATGACGGAGGAAAAAACCTTTTTGAAAAAGAGTTTTTAGGTGCGCAATTAAAACGACTCGGGCTGCCCCCCACTTGGGAATATCATAAAATCAGTAGCTTAAAACAAGGGAAACAATTGGCGCAGAATTTCAATTCACAAAAAGGGAATGATCTTACTGTGATTGTCTACAACTTTGTGGATATGCTAAGCCACTCCAAAACTGAGATGGAAGTCATCAAAGAGCTGGCCAATAATGATAAGGCCTATCGTTCATTGACCTTAAGCTGGTTTAAGAATTCCCCATTGCTCGAAATCATTCAGAAGGCCCAAGGTATGGGTATGAAGCTCATCATTACCACAGACCACGGTACCATAAATGTAAAACAACCTTCAAAAGTCATTGGCGATCGCGACACCAGTTTAAATCTGCGTTATAAAACAGGGCGTAGTCTTTCATACAATGAAAAAGAAGTACTAGCAGCAAAAGAACCCGGTAAAATCAATTTGCCCAGTATTACCATGAGCAGTTCTTACATTTTTGCCAAGAATGATTTATTCTTTGCCTATCCCAATAATTACTATCATTATGTGAGTTATTATCGGAACACCTATCAACACGGCGGTATTTCATTAGAGGAAATGATTATTCCTTTTGTAGTTTTGGAGGCGAAGTAAAATGCCTGAAACTCTATTCAATCTCGAAGATTTAAACGGCATCGCCCAGACAGTTCTTTCTGAAATATCGGAAGGAGCTATTTGTTTTTACGGGGACATGGGAGCGGGAAAGACCACCTTAATCAAGGCCATGCTCCAATACCTAGGAGCAGAAGATATAGGACATAGCCCCACTTTTGGACTGGTCAACGAATACCACAATAAAAAGGGAGAACGTATTGCTTATCACTTTGATTTCTATCGTATCAATTCTCTGGAAGAAGCCCTCGATATGGGCCTAGAGGAATATTTTACTGAGGATGTCTATATTTTCATAGAATGGCCTGAAAAAATAGAACCGCTTTTACCGGAATACTACCACAAAGTTTCGCTGTATTTCATCGATGAAATTACGCGTCGTATCGAATATTAGAACTACAAACACCTTCTTAAAGGCCTCTTTTATATCTTCAAGAAAAGTTCCCTCAGTAGATAAAACGGGTGGAAATCCAGGTAAAATGCAAATAATATCGATGAAATGCATTTTTGGAGGTTTTCTTTTCCTACATTTGTACTGAATGAATTCATTTATTAACCAAAAATTTTAGTACGATGAACACTAAAAAATTAATTTTTGGGATTTTGGCTTGTTTGACGTTGATGGCCGCTACTGCGGCACCCTATGCAACTGCTGAAGAAAATCAGGAGCTGGGTATTGATAAACGAAAGCTTCGCGTGCCGAACAGTCAGAAATAGTCAAAATCGCTATTAAACCTAAAAAGAGCAATACTACATTGCTCTTTTTTTCGTTATAAGAATTACCTTAGAATAGCCGGTTAATTAATGAGACATAATAATCTTGAGAAAAAGAAAAAGGCAAAGAAGAGAATAATAATAGAATCTTTAATTGCTTTTTTCATAATACTTGACCCAATTCTACACAAGGACTATGAGCTTTTTCCGACTTCAGAGTCTACGATGTTTTTAGGAATAGAATTGAATGGTGGTTCATGGTTTGATGTTCAGACTTACATATGGTTTTTATTTTTGAAGATTGTCCCTCTATATTTGATGTTTATCTGGTTTATGACCTGTAAACATTGGTGGTACCATATACTTCTAATACCATTGGTCATGTATACTTTTCAATTATTTGAAGCAATATTTGACCAAGATAATAACGTTGACAGCGAAAATTTGCTTTGGCTCCTTCCGATTTGTGTAATTGTTATCCCCTTCGTCTATTTTATTCGTTTAAAACTTTATGACAAACATGTACACGGTATCGATTTAGAGGCAATGGATGAAGAGTTGCGTATTTTAAAGGAAAAAGAAGCGTTACGTAAAGAACGTGAAAAGCTCGAACAACGTCAAATCTCCCTTTCAAAAAAAATGTAACTTTGAGATAAAGATTGTCTAAAGTTATTTATGGACCAACCTTCCTCGCCATTTAGCAAACAACAATTATTACCCCAAGAAGAGACCCTTGAACTTTTAAAGCAAAAGGGAGAGCTTTTTATCGGTATTCCAAAAGAAAATCAGTATCAAGAAAAACGGGTGTGTTTGACGCCTGATGCGGTCAATGCGATAACCGCCAATGGTCATCGTGTATTAATGGAAGCTGGTGCGGGTGAAGGCGCCAATTACTCTGATAAAGACTATACGGAAGCTGGGGCTGAAATGTCCAACGATACGAAAAAGGTTTTTTCTTGTCCGTTGTTGCTGAAGGTTGAACCCCCTACCCTTTCTGAAATCGATTTGCTCAATCCGCAGGCAACGATTATTTCGGCCTTACAAATAAAGACCCAGTCCAAACGATATTTTGAGCAATTGGCTAAAAAACGCATTACCGCCATTGCCTTTGAATATATAAGGGATGAAGATGGAAAATTTCCTGCTGTGCGTTCGCTAAGTGAAATTGCTGGAATATCTTCCATTTTAATAGCGGCCGAACTTATGGCCGTTACTAATAAGGGCAATGGATTAATGTTTGGCAATATCAGCGGGGTACCCCCGGCAGAAGTAGTCATCATCGGTGCTGGAACGGTTGGGCAGTTTGCTGCGCGCTCTGCATTGGGCCTAGGGGCAAACATTAAAATATTTGACAACTCCATCACCAAACTACGCAATATTCAAACGAATCTGAACAGAACCGTTTACACATCGACCCTTCAGCCCAAAAACTTATTAAAGGCGCTGAAACGTTGTGATGTAGCCATCGGTGCAGTACGGGGAAAGGACCGTTCGCCCATTGTCGTTTCCACCAGTATGGTCGAGCATATGAAAAAAGGTGCCGTTATCATTGATGTCAGTATTGATATGGGAGGATGTTTTGAAACTTCAGAGGTTACTGACCATGATCGACCGACATTCGAAAAATATGGGGTTATTCATTATGGCGTACCTAATATACCGTCACGGTATCCCCGAACATCACCCATTTCCATTAGTAATATTTTCACCCCCTACCTTTTGAAAATTGGGGAAGATGGCGGTTTGGAAAATGCACTTCGATTTGACAAAGGACTTCGCAACGGACTGTATATGTACCATGGCATATTGACCAATAAATCAGTGGGAGATTGGTTCGGATTATCGTACAACGATATTAACTTCTTGATTTTCTGATATTTAATGAAAAGTGGCTTTTTAAAACGCTTAGGATGGTATCTGGTGGGCTTTTCCATTGGGTTGATATTTCTCGCGTTCTTCATTAATAAAAAATCAGGGGAATCCGATTTTGAAATCTGCTATTTTCCCAATTGTAGGGTTTTAAAAGATATTCGTTCAAAAAAAATACGATACGTTAATGATTTGGAAAGTACCTTTTCAAAAGACTCTGTCTTATGGCGTTCTTTCTTTAACGATGGTAATATCGATTTCAGCAAAAGCCAAACCGAAACAAAACCTTGCAAGACGTATCAAATCACCAATGGCAATGATAGAACAATTACCGTAAAGAATTGTCCTGAACAGGCGGAGGTCCTATCCTTCAAATAAGGCTAAAGCTTTCTTCTTTTTCTTTCCTTTTTTAAAAGATTCAGTTCTCTGGTGGTCTGTCCGGCCACAGAGGTATTTTCTTCAGCACGACGAATCAAATATGGCATAACATCGCGAACGGGACCATAGGGTAGATATTTAGCCACATTATACCCGTGTTCTGCGAGATTAAAACTGACATGGTCGCTCATCCCAAACAATTGTCCAAACCAAATACGATTGTCATGATGATTGAGTTCCCTATCATTGAGCATATTGAGCAACTTGTAAGAGCTCTCTTCATTGTGGGTACCAGAAAAAATGGAGAAGGTATCGAGATGGTCCATCATAAAGGTAATACCCGCATCAAAGTTATCATCGGTAGCCTTTTTTGATACACATATGGGGCTTTGATACCCCATTTCATCAGCACGGTTGTTTTCTTTTTCCATGTAAGCCCCTCGAACTGCTTTTATTCCAACTTTAAATCCTTCTGCACTGGCCACTATTTCAAGGTCTTTTAGAAACGCTAACCTATCCCAACGGTATAGTTGGGCTGTGTTGAAGACTATTGCACGCTCTTTGTTGTATTGGCGCATCATAGTGAGGCAAAGGTCATCGGCAGCATCTTGAATCCAACTTTCTTCTGCATCAATAAGCAAACAGACGTCAAGATCGTATGCCTTTTTACATACCTGGTTATATCGATTCACAATGCGTTCCCATTCCTCTTGTTCGGCCTTGGTCAATGCTTCCCCTTCGCTTTTTTTCTCTAAAAGACCAAAGCGACCAAACGCAGTTGGTTTGAATACGGCAAAAGGAATTGCCTCTTTTTCCTTGACGAAATCAAGCACTCCAAGAATTTTCGTTAAGGCACTGTCAAATTGATTCTCAATCTCTTTTCCCTCAACGGAATAATCTAAAATGGAAGAGACCCCTTTCTGGTGCATCTTATCAATCATTGGCAAGCAATCTTCTTCATTGACCCCACCACAAAAGTGGTCGAATACTGTAGCACGAATCAGCCCCTCTACGGGCAAATGGGCATTAATGGCAAAATTGGTTACTGCTGTTCCTATTCGCACGAGCGGTTCGTTGGCAATCATTTTGAATAAAAAATAAGCACGCTCCAACTCGGAATCACTTTTCAATGAAAAAGCGGTTGCAGTATCCTCAAAAATTTGTTCCATAACCGTTGAAATTGTCAATATGCCAAAGATAAGGAGCAGTCCGCTATTCTTTTTATCAATTAATAGCTTTCTTTGAAACATATTTTTATCTATGGAATCTGTTGTCGATACAACCCACGAAATTCACTTTGAGGAGATGGCAAAGACCGTCTTAAAGCAACATTTATCCGAAAAAAATTATTCAAAAGTGTTTGTCTTGGTAGATGAGAATACCCAGAAACACTGCTTGTCAAAATTCAATGCTTTTTTCGAAACTGAAACTTCAGGAGTGATTACCATTAAAGCCGGTGAGATCTATAAAACCATTGCGACCTGCACCCAGGTTTGGACGGCACTATCTCAAATGGGCGGTGACAGAAAAAGCCTATTGATCAATCTTGGGGGAGGCGTGGTTACCGATTTGGGAGGATTTGTTGCCGCCACCTTCAAAAGGGGTATCGATTTTATCAACATACCCACCACCCTACTTGCAATGGTCGATGCCTCTGTAGGAGGTAAGACCGGTGTTGATTTGGGTAATCTGAAAAATCAGGTAGGGGTCATCGAACAACCGTCAATGGTACTCATATTTCCGAAGTTTTTACAGACCCTTGAGGAGAGACAGCTCAAAAGTGGCTTTGCCGAAATGTTGAAACATGGGCTCATCTGTGACCAAGAATATTGGAGCCTCCTTTGTTCAGATGAAACCAACCCACATCAATACGAGCATATCAAAACCTCGATTGGTATCAAAGGAAATATTGTGGTTAAAGACCCTACCGAACAAAACATCAGAAAAAAATTGAACTTCGGCCATACCTTGGGGCATGCCATAGAATCTTATTTTCTGGAGTCGACCGAACGCGAAACCCTTTTGCATGGGGAGGCGATTGCGATAGGTATGATTTTGGAAAGCTATTTATCGCATCGACTCACAGGGCTTTCAAGGATAGAACTCGATGAAATCAAACGAAACCTAAGCAAGTACTACAAGCCTATCAAATTTTCAAAAACAGAGATAGACACCTTACTTGAATTGCTAAAACATGATAAGAAAAATGAACACGGCAATATTAACTTTGTACTCCTAAATCGCATAGGAAATGCCGTTATTGATATGAAAGTTTCTCCTGACCTTTTGAAAGAATCATTTCTTTACTACATGGAAGCATAATTTCATATACTGTTTCGCCTTGTTGACAACTTATTTGAAAACATCGGAAATAAATTTTCATAGCTTTAGGTATCTAACCAAAACAAACCTAATCGTCTATGAAAAGAGTTATCGTTGATTACAAAAGACTGGACCGTGATGTGGCCACACAGCTCATTGAACGTTATCCCCATGGCTACGGTGATGATGATATCATTGTACTAAAAAAGCCCAATGGTGAATTGGTGGAGGCAGTCGAAGTAAGAACTACGGATACCATATTTTTGGTCAAAATCAGTAAAAACCTAGCGATCTTCGTCTCCAATTTTGAAGAAAACATGGAAAAGGAGTTAGGGCAACCTCAGGAAGATATTCATCTGGCTGAGACCGGTAATACCGAGTAAGACACAAAAAAATAACTTAGTCTTAAAGCGTAATAGCAATATTGGTCTTACTATCTACCAATAGCGCTCCCGTAAAATTTTAAAATGGTGTGCTTGATGGCCACATATTACAAAAGCTAAAGCCCTGACACTCATTTTTGCTCCATTCGCTTTTCCGACCCGTAGTAATGATAATTCATCAAGTGACTTAAAGAAGGTCAGCGATGATGTTCTAATAGCCATAAACTCCTCAAGAATACTATTCTTCGTCCTCTGGTTAGCCCTGCTATGGGGAACATAATCATCTTGCTCAAAACCAACCAATTCTGTCATATCATTTCTGGCAAAACGCAGGGCACGATACTGAAATATCCGTTCTGTATCCATGAGATGAACCAGCACTTCAGCTACCGTCCATTTACCCTCCGCATAGGCATAATATAGTTTCTGCTTTGGAATTTCATCTATGAGAGAGGACATCAAAGACATCCCAGATTCTAGAGCACCGAAAAGCTCCAATCCATTCAAAATATCAATATAGCGACCGTAATAAGGATGATACTCCCCAGTGTGGAGGTCTATACTTCTCAACTCTTGATTAGAGTTCATTAAAGATGGTATGCATCAGTCGTTTTTTATCATTGATACTTTCTTCCAATGATATCATAGTTTCTGTTCGACTAATACCATCGATATCGTCAATTTTGAATATGATGTTTTTGGCATGAGTGGTGTCCCTGGCCCGGATTTTACAGAAAATATTGAATTTCCCGGTAGTGATATGGGCCACTGTTACATATGGAATTTGCGTCAACCGCTCCAATACAAATTTTGTTTGATGTGTTTTTTCAAGAAATATACCGACGTAGGCAATGAAAGAGTATCCCAGCTTCACATAATCGAGGGTCAAAGAAGAACCCTTTATTATGCCCGCCTCTTCCATCTTTTTAACCCGAACATGCACTGTTCCGGCTGATATTAAAAGCTTCTTGGCAATATCAGTAAAAGGTGTTCGTGTATTGTCAATAAGCATATCTAGAATCTGATGGTCTATTTCATCAAGCTTAACTTTACTCATATTATAAATATTTTCAATAAAATTAAGGAATTAAGAAATAATACATAACCAAAAGACTGTTTTTTTAAAAATAACGTAAGAAACGACTCATAAAATCTATTCTTGAGAGGACAATGCTACGAGTGGCAACTACTGAGGCCCAATGGCTCTTTTTGCTAAAAAGCTATGGGCAATGAGCTATTTACAAATGTGAATAATAAATATTTAAATATATTTTAAATACTCATTATCAATAATTTAAAACACCATATCTATAGTTTTAGTTTATATTAATCAGTCTCTTCGATATTGCAGCCATATATTTTTATCAATATCTACCGGACTTAGTTTACATTTGTTATGGTATGATTGTAGAGCGTTTAAAGACTATTATTTCATATTATCAACTGACCCCGTCCTCTTTTGCAGATGCTATAAGGGTGCCTCGATCCAGTATTTCACATTTGTTATCAGGAAGGAACAAACCGAGCCTCGAATTTGTGCTTAAACTTATTAAAACATACCCTCAGGTCAACCTTTACTGGTTATTGAATGGTAAAGGGGTCTTCCCCTCCCCTCATGAAACGGAAGCATCTGTCCCCAACGGATTAAAAAAAATGCCCTCTCCCAATAAAGGGGCAAATCTCAATTCAGCTACTGCAGGCAAACCTATACAAAAAATTGTGGTGTTGTATGAAGATGGTACCTTTGATGCCTATCATCCCAATGAATAAGTTTTCATGTTATGATAAAACACTATTTTCTTTCGACATTTCTATTAAATATCATTTTGTGGTTTGGTGCATGTGACCAGCCGCCGAAACGGAATTGTTCGGATTATAAAACGGGTAAGTTTCGATTTTCAACACAGGTTGATGAAGACACCTTAACTACCCTTTTCGATAGAACGACCGCATTGGAAATAGAATCTTTTCAAGGAAAACAAGACACCTCAACCGTACGATGGATCAACGATTGTGAGTATATTTTAAAGAAGATACGTCCAAAAAATAGGAGCGAGGAAAAATCAGTTCACATAAAAATCTTGACTACCACAGATAGTTCTTATACATTTGAATTCAATGCTGTCGGCGAATCTAAAAAATTGAGGGGTACAGCATATAAAATTCACTGACCATGTTTGAAATCTTCTCTAGTCCTGATGCCTGGATGGCACTATTGACCCTTACTTTTTTGGAAATTATACTCGGTATTGACAATATCATTTTCATCACCATTGCGGCAGGAAAACTCGAGCAAAAAGACCGAAAGAAGGCGACTAACTTAGGGCTTATTTTGGCCATGGCCCTCCGTATTATCCTACTTTTCGGAATAACTTGGCTGGTTTCTTTAAAAAAGCCATTTCTCGTTCTTAACGAGTCTTGGATTCATGGAGGCATCAGTTGGCAAGCCTTGATTTTGTTTTTAGGCGGACTTTTTCTACTTTACAAAACCACCAAAGAAATCCATGAAAAGATTGAGGACCGTGGGCATGATGAACGTGAAGTACGCAAAGGGCAATCTTCCTCATTGACCAATGCCATAGTTCAAATAACGATAATCAATATCGTTTTTTCCTTCGATAGTATACTAACTGCTATAGGCATGACAAATGGTATTTCCACAAACCCCAATGATGCCTTGATTCTCATGATCGTAGCTGTAGTCATTTCTGTTATTATAATGCTTCTATTCGCAAATCCTGTAGGAGAATTCGTGAATCAACATCCTTCCATTCAGGTTTTGGGCCTATCATTTTTGATTTTAATAGGATTTATGCTCATTGCAGAGGCCGCTCATCTTTCGCATCTTGTAATATTCGATAATGAGGTCGGCGCCATTCCAAAAGGATATCTTTATTTTGCCATCACCTTCTCCCTTATGGTTGAATTCTTGGATATGCGAATGCGGAAAAATAAAAAAACGGCCTAGTTGGGCGCTAGGAAAAATTTCGAACTACGGATGGAAAAATCCGATTACGAACAGTAAATCGTTGTTCAAAACTTGTTTCGATTTCATAGCGATGTTATTTTATTCGTCTGACAATAACAGTGGCACAGTGCAATATTTGAGGTCTATACAAACTGACGCCTGAAAAATTTCAATTACACCGGCAACGTATCCGGCAGGGCAATTTCAACCCTTAATTTTATGGAAAAGGATGTTGAATCGGGCGTGCCCATAAAATACCCCTTTAAGGTTCTGGCCGCAATGCCCTCATCACATCACAAAACCAACCCGATGGTCCAGAAAAAAATCCTGATGCAAAGAATGTTGTTTTGAATTGCACGATTGGTACGGTTACAATTAATAGAACTACGACCTATACCACCCAACCTTCCGGGAATTATATAAAATCGTTCAACAAGAATGATGGAAAATACCACTTTGATGTCATTTCAGCAACTACCCCTCGAAAGGACATAAAAATTTATGGCACACTGGGTGACCCTACACAAACCGTAAAATTTAGTTTAAACAACCCCTATACTTTACCAGATAGTTTTAAGACCTTTTAGGCAACAAATCAATTGGGACGACTAAATACTAATTTAGGGTTTTCTTTTTTGTTCTTTTTGTATTCTTCAAACTGCTTTTGCTGCTGCTTAACCGTCATCGTACTGCCATCATGGCTCCAACCAGGAGGACCAAAAATGTACATCAACTTGTGGGATAGTTTATCGACCTATTTAACATCATTCCATATGTCTTTGAACTCATGGGTCAAAATCACTATTGGGTTGTAGGACTCAGGGGAATGAATTACCCCATATTTTACCTCGATATCATCATCAAGTTCTTTCCACGTGCCGAATACTTTATCAAAAATATTTAAAATACCACCGTGGTTTTTGTCTAGGTACTCCACGTTTTGTGAATGGTGTACTTGATGCATGGTATGGGTATTGAGTAGCTTTTCCAAAAAACCTAGTTTAGGCACGTAAACCGAATGTAGTTGAAATTGCCACAACGCTTCAATACCCAAACACACTACAACCATTTCAGGAGGGAAACCAATCGCTGGCATCCACATGTAAAACAAGGGTTTGTATAAAATAGTAAACCAACCATTACGAACCGCTGTACCTAAATTGAAATTATCTGATGAATGATGTACGATGTGGGCCGCCCACAGCAAACGAATCTCGTGATTTGCCCTGTGAAACCAATAATAGGTAAAGTCATCTGCCAACATACATAATAACCAGACGTACCAAGCATACCCGAAAGACTCGTACCCCAAAATATTCTCCCTTACCCCTTCTAAATTTTCAGGATTACATAGTTCATAAACCCCATCAAAAAGTACGACAGCAAAGATAACCTTAAACAAAGGACCTAGAATTGCAGACCCCACACCCATAAAACCACTTGCCGCCAAATCTTTCCAATCGTATAAATCATCATCTCCATGTGCTTTGCTATAGGTCAGCTCAAATAGGATAAAGGCAATGAAAACGGGCACTCCGTAAACTAATGGGTTTGTAAAATCCATATGAAGAATATAAAATTGTGTTAGTTAATGTTTTATGTTATTGTGGAAAATAGGCAGAATATACCGTTAAAACAAAGTTGTTTGATCAGTATTTTCTGTGTCGCCCGTATTATTTGAAACATCTTCTTCATCAACCACTTCAATTTCTTCTGCTATTTGGTCTTTCTGTTCTTCATAGGGTAAGGGCTGCAACGCATTAATATTCTTTACCTTCAACGACGTCACCTGGTTGCCAAGTGCTTTTATACCTTTAACCGCAATAAAACCTTCGACATCAATCTGATCATTGGGGCGTTGGTCTTTGCCGCGTTGCTTCGCATATTCGATTTCAAATTGGGGCCGCCAATCGGTCGACAACAGTTCCAATTGGGATTTCCGGTGTTCAGAAATTATAAATTCTTCCCTATTGGGGTTGTCAATGACAAACCGTTTGATATAATACCGTTCTTTTTCACCTTCATAATATATGGCGGAAACGGGCTTTTTTTGATTCCATTTTTCCAATACGATCATATCGTCATCAAACCGCGCATTCAAATCTGGTAGAATGGTTTTGACAAAACCTCTTTGATTGGCCACCAACAACATATCTTCGGCCCTAAACTCTCCTAAAAGCTCACCCCGTTCATCAACATTTAAACGCTGAACCACATCATCAAACCAAATCTTTCTTGGTTTAAGTGTCGATAGGCCTTTCTCCTTTAATTCTATACGCTTAACGGGATATTTCGTGACGATATTCCCTTTTGACGCCCTTCCTTTGATTAAAACATCGGCAAAATCGACATCCCATTTTAATTTTTTGATACTGCCAGAATGACGTAAGTGAACAGTGACCACTTCTGCCTCTCCATTGGGGTTGGCACTAAAGTACAACACATCAGAACTAGCCTTACCATTGGTCAGGTCATACATTTTATCGCGGGTTATACTCGTCACGTTAAACCGCTTAATATAACTGGCCCCGCCCCTACAGTCTTTATACACCATATTAAAAGTCGTCCGCTTGTCCATTTTCTTGAAGACCGCAACATGAATAATGTTATTGTCAATAAAGGTTTTAGAATCAACCTTGGTCAC
>JBHJJC010000134.1:0-37340 GCA_050042945.1 Croceivirga sp. | reverse complement strand
CTCGTCACGTTAAACCGCTTAATATAACTGGGCCCGCCCCTACCGTCTTTATACACCATATTAAAAGTCGTCCGCTTGTCCTTTTTCTTGAAGACCGCAACATGAATAATGTTTTTGTCAATAAAGGTTTTAGAATCAACCTTGGTCACCATCATTCCCCCCTTTTTGGTAAAAACGATAATATCATCAATATCACTACAATCGGTAACATATTCATCACGCCTTAGCGAGGTTCCAATAAAACCTTCCTCTCTATTGACATACAACTTCGTATTTCTAATGACGACCTTTGTTGCTTCGATATCATCAAAAATCCGGATTTCTGATTTTCGCTCCCGTCCCTTTCCGTATTTCTTTTTGAGATCTTTAAAATAAGCTATGGCAAAATCAATCAAATTAGCCAAATAGTTCTTGGTCTCTTTGATTCTATCTTCTAAGCTCTCAATGTTTTGCTTCGCTTTATCCAAGTCGAATTTTGAAATCCTCTTGATTCGTATCTCCGTTAACCTAGTAATGTCCTCAACGGTTACCGCTCGTTTTAAATGGTTAACATGAGGTTTGAGCCCTTTGTCGATGGCCGCAATCACACCGTCCCATGTTTCTTCCTCCTCAATATCCCGGTAAATACGGTTCTCGATGAAAATACGCTCTAAAGAAGCAAAATGCCATTGCTCCTCAAGTTCGTTGAGTTGAATTTCCAATTCTTGCTTGAGTAATTCAACCGTATTATCAGTTGAACGTTTCAATACGTCACTTGCCCCTAGAAAAATAGGCTTGTTATCTTCTATGATGCAACTCAAAGGTGAAATGGACGACTCACAAGCCGTGAAAGCATATAATGCATCAATAGTTTTATCCGGTGAAATACCACTGGGAATATGCACCAATATTTCAACTTCTGCTGCTGTATTATCCTCTATTTTCTTTACCTTGATTTTCCCCTTATCATTGGCTTTCAAAATGGAATCTATTAAACTAGAGGTATTGGTACCATAAGGTATCTCTCTTATTACCAATGTATTCTTATCCATACTCTCAATCTTGGCCCGAACGCGTATTTTACCACCACGAAGGCCATCGTTATAGTTGGTGACATCGATGATTCCTGCTGTTGGAAAGTCAGGGAAAAGCTTAAAGCGTTGCCCTTTTAAATGTTTGACAGAGGCGTCAATAAGCTCATTGAAATTATGTGGTAGAATTTTAGTGGATAACCCCACGGCAATTCCTTCGGCCCCCTGGGCAAGGAGCAGCGGAAATTTTACCGGAAGATTGACAGGTTCCTTTTTACGGCCATCGTAGGACAATTGCCAATCTGTAATTTTCGGACTAAAAACGACATCAAGTGCAAATTTGGACAATCGTGCTTCGATATATCGTGAGGCTGCAGCACTATCACCCGTAAGGATATTGCCCCAATTTCCTTGTGTATCAATCAACAGATCTTTTTGCCCAATCTGAACCATGGCATCCCCAATACTTGCATCACCATGTGGGTGATATTGCATTGTATGCCCAACAACGTTGGCAACTTTATTGTATCGCCCATCGTCAAGTTCTTTAAGGGAATGCATAATGCGACGTTGCACAGGTTTAAAACCGTCTTCTATGGCAGGTACCGCACGTTCCAAGATTACATATGAAGCATAATCCAAAAACCAATCCTTGTACATTCCAGTAACCTTGGTCAGTGTGTCGCCGTCAGGTTGCGCGTTTTCCGACAAGTGTTCTTCGTTCAATTCACCATTCTCTTCCATAACATCTTATCAACTGATTTATAACAGTTTTTCCTCAACTAAATCAAGTTCTACTTTCAAGTTGTCAATAATAAATCTTTGTCTGTCTGGAGTATTTTTACCCATATAAAACTGGAGAAGTTCATCTATCGACATTGCCTTATCGAGCATCACCGGCTCCAGCCGTATATCATCGCCAATAAAGTGTTTGAACTCATCAGGAGATATTTCACCCAATCCTTTGAATCGGGTTATTTCTGGTTTTCCCGATAGCTTCTCAATAGCTACTTTTTTCTCCTCTTCGGAATAACAATAGATGGTTTCCTTTTTGTTTCGAACCCGAAACAACGGAGTTTGTAAAATGTATAAGTGATTTTCTTTAATCAATTCCGGAAAAAATTGTAGAAAAAAGGTAATGAGCAGAAGCCTAATGTGCATCCCATCAACATCGGCATCCGTTGCAATGACAATATTATTATATCTCAAATCTTCTAAAGAGTCTTCAATGTTCAACGCTGCTTGCAATAAATTGAACTCTTCATTCTCATAAACGATTTTCTTTGACATTCCATAGGAATTCAAAGGTTTGCCCCTAAGACTGAATACCGCCTGGGTATTCACATCTCGAGATTTGGTTATCGACCCTGAAGCGGAATCACCCTCTGTGATAAACAGGGTGGTTTCCAGTCTTCTATCTTTTTTTAGGTCCCCTAAATGGACACGGCAGTCCCGAAGCTTTTTATTATGTAAACTTGCTTTTTTAGCCCGCTCACGTGCTAGTTTTCGAATACCGGAAAGCTCTTTACGTTCCTTTTCTGCCTGTAAAATCTTTTTTTGTAGGGCTTCCCGAGTTTCCTGGTTCTTATGAAGATAATTATCAAGATATCTTCCAATGAAATCATTGATATAGGTACGCACGGTAGGCAAATCACCGCCCATATCCGTGGACCCTAGTTTGGTCTTGGTCTGACTCTCGAAAACGGGTTCCATTACCTTTATGGAAATAGCCGATATGATGGACTTACGAACATCAGAAGCATCAAAATTTTTTCCGTAATGTTCGCGTATAGTTTTCACAATAGCTTCACGAAAAGCGGCTTGGTGTGTTCCCCCCTGAGTGGTATGCTGCCCATTGACGAACGAATGGTATTCTTCGCTATACTGGGTCTTGCTATGGGTCATGGCCACCTCAATGTCATTGCCTTTGAGATGTATGATGGGATATAGAAAGTCTTCTTGATTGTTATTGTCTTCCAGAAGGTCTTTAAGGCCATTTTCGGAGTGATACTTCTCTCCGTTAAATACAATGGTCAACCCCGGATTCAAATACACATAGTTTTTGAGCATGCGCTCTACATACTCGTTGCGGTATTTGTACTTTTTAAAAATGGTCTCGTCAGGGATGAAACTGACCAACGTTCCACGGCGCTTTGAGGAGTCGACCAACTCTTCATTGGTCAAATTACCTGTGTTGAACTCTGCGGTTTTTGATTGCCCATCTCGAGTGGACTCCACCTTAAAATAGGTGGACAGGGCATTTACGGCTTTCGTACCCACACCATTTAGCCCTACTGACTTTTTAAAAGCACGTGTATCGTACTTACCGCCCGTGTTCATTTTGGAAACGACATCGACGACCTTGCCCAGAGGAATTCCACGGCCATAATCACGCACTTTAACTTCCTTCTCTTTGATGGAAATCTCAATCGTTTTTCCCGAACCCATGACGAACTCGTCAATACAGTTATCAATAACTTCCTTTAATAAAATGTAGATGCCATCATCAGCAGAAGAACCATCGCCTAGCTTACCGATATACATACCAGGTCGCATACGAATGTGCTCTTTCCAATCAAGGGAGCGAATATTATCTTCCGTGTATTGCGTTAGGGCCAAAGCAGTTAATGGTTTATCGTTAAAAGTTATTTGTTAATGGTTATAGAAATAAAAGTAAGTTTTGTTTTTGGAAAGAATACACTATTTACTTTTAACCTTTAACCTTTAACGCCGAGTCGAAGTAAATACTCCGATTCGGTCTAAATATAAAGTTTCAGGTCAAAAATCAAAATGGAGTTGAACGAAAGTAATCAACAATAAAAGTCATTGATTGTTGATAGTATTAAAGTGAAGGACTTGATTTCCTTTTGATGGATAAATAACTCACCCCTCCAATCACTACCAACATCCCTAACAATTGTAGATAGGTCAATTGTTCACCCAAGAAAATATAGGCTAAAATAATTGTGGAGACCGGTCCTAAACTACCCAATATGGAGAAATTGGAAGCCCCTAATCTTTTGATGGCCTCAGACACCAGAAATGAGGGTATTAACGTAGAGACAATGGCCATAAGAATGGCATATACATATAAATCGGATGGAAAGTTCCATAACTGCCAGTCTCCTTGAGCACTGTAATGCACTACCACGCAAAATGTTGAAACCATCATGGCATAACAGGTAAATCGCAACACGCCATATTTCGGAATCAACCACCCGCTCCCTACTAAATATAACGCGTAGGTGATAGCGCTCAAGAAGACCAAAAAACCGCCCCACATCGTTTTACTACCCGAAAAATCGACTTCACTCCAAAAAGTAATCAAAACCCCAACATAGGTTATAACAATTGCTATAGTTTGGGTTCGGGTAAGTTGCTCTTTAAAAAAGAGATACCCCAAGAGAACTACTATTGTAGGATAAACAAAGAGGATGATTCGTTCCAGTCCGGCCTTTATGTAGTGTAATCCGAGGAAATCAAAATAACTAGCCAAATAATACCCTAGAAACCCAAAAAGGAAAATCCACATAAGGTCTTGAAGGGTAACTTTCAATTGTTCTTTACGAGGTATCAAAAAAAGGATTACTATATAAAATGGTAAGGAGAACAGCATTCTGAATAGCAATAATTCTAAGGTATCGACCTCATAACGATAGGCCAACTTCACCAGAACCGCTTTTGTGGAAAACAGCACGACGCCAAGAATTCCATAGAGAATACCTAAACTTCTCCCCTCAGAAGTATCATACATGGTTCAAAACTACATGGACATCATACTGATGAGGTTAAGGAATATAAACGATTACAATGGCCAAGATTTACACATTAAACCTAAAGTGCATGACATCACCGTCTTGTACGACATACTCTTTCCCTTCCACGCGTATTTTCCCAGCCTCTTTTACTTTGGCCTCGCTACCATAATTTGCATAATCATCGTAAGCGATGACCTCAGCCCTAATAAAACCTTTCTCAAAATCGGTATGAATCACCCCCGCAGCTTGAGGCGCAGTTGCTCCCTTTTTTATCGTCCATGCGCGGACCTCTTTTTCACCAGCCGTGAAATAAGTCTCTAAATTCAACAAGGTATACGCACCACGAATGAGTTTCGCTGAGCCCGGTTCAGATAATCCTAAATCCTCTAAAAATAGTTGTCGCTCATCAAAGGTATCCAGTTCGGTAATATCTGCCTCAGTGCCGACAGCTAAAAAAATAACTTCTGCGTTCTCATCTTTTACGGCCTCTTTTACCTTTTCCACATAGTTGTTACCACTAACTGCGGCCGCCTCATCAACATTGCAAACGTACATTACCGGTTTGTCGGTAATAAGCTGAAGGGGCTTAATAAACGTAGCGTAGTCGTCATCTTCAACGATAATGGCTCGTACTGATTTTCCTGATTCTAGACCTTCTTTGATAGCACTTAATATAGCCGCTTCTTTCTGTGCATCTTTATTTCCCGTTCTAGCCGTTCGATTGACTTTTTCGAGTTTCTTATCTACACTTTCCAGGTCTTTGAGTTGGAGCTCCATATCAATGGTTTCCTTATACCTAATTGGGTCAACTGAGCCGTCTACATGAACTACATTATCTTCATCGAAACATCTTAAAACATGTAGTATGGCATCGGTTTCTCGGATGTTTCCCAAGAATTGATTTCCCAATCCTTCCCCTTTGCTCGCTCCTTTGACCAAACCGGCAATATCGACAATTTCAACCGTTGCAGGTATTACCTGTTGCGGATTGACCAATTCCTCCAATGTTTCCAGTCGCTTATCGGGTACATTGACCACCCCAATATTCGGTTCGATAGTACAAAATGGAAAGTTTGCACTCTGCGCTTTCGCGTTTGACAAGCAGTTGAACAAGGTCGATTTTCCTACATTGGGCAGTCCTACAATACCAGCTTTCATAGTTTTAGACTTTTTGATATACGATTTAAGATGTCAAGACTTTGAATAACCGGCTATAATTGCTCTTACGTCTTAAATGGTATATTTTACAAAACGGCGCAAAGATACATTGAAGTTTTAAAGCAGAAACCTATAGCCCACTGAATAAATTAAAAGCGAAAAGTACAATAATGGTAAGCAATGCCAGAATAGCCAAAGTAGACAAGAAACACCCAATTTTCATCCATATACCAGAATACTCTTTTTCGTTTTCAGTCATATGACCAAGATACAGCATCACCCAAAACAACCCAAAAAACTTTCTGTTTTGATATCTTTAAAACATGTCAAAAATTATAGTACAAGGATTTCGCTACGACGAAAAATCGTCATTTAGAAAAGGCCCAGCCTTAGCGCCGCCTGCCATTCGCAAAGCATATCATTCGGGTTCCTCCAACTATTACGCCGAAAATGGAATAGAAGTTCTCCCTAATCATTTTGTGGACAAGGATGATTTTGAGGTTGACGACTATTTTGATGTAGCCACTATAACCAAGAAACATCTTGACTTGAATAAGCCCATTTTTACCTTTGGTGGGGACCATTCGATAACATATCCATTGGTTAAGGCTTTCCATGAAAAGTACGGCCAGTTATCGATACTTCATATTGATGCCCATAGCGACCTCTATGAACATTTTGAAGGCGACCCCTATTCCCATGCATGTCCTTTTTATAATATCCTAAAAGACGGGCTCTCAAACCACCTTACTCAGGTAGGTATCCGTACCCTTAATATTGAACAAAGGGAAAATGCCAAGACTTTTAATGTGAATATCTGCGAAATGAAGGATTTTGGGCATTTAGAAATGCCCTCGTTCAAGTATCACTTGAACCTTTCTTAAGATAATGATGCCTTAGATCCTGCTTTCGCTCCGGGGGTATCGCATCATGAACCAGGCGGTTTATCGACACGGCAGGTGTTAAATATAATTCAGGTTATACCTGTTCCTATTGTAGGGGCTGACCTTGTGGAATATAACCCTAATAACGATATCAATGGTATGACCGCGATGGTATGCGCGAAGCTATTTAAAGAAATTGTAGTGAAGATGACAACTTAAATAATCTATTGCCGTTAGAGACAAAAAAATCTGGAGTATAAACTAACATTTACTTGATGAGACATCCATTTTTAAAGCTAATATTTTTGGTTCCATTCCTCTTTGGTGTATCGTTTATAAAAGCCCAAATTCCTAGACCCGATTTTGAAATTAACTATTTGACGGAATTTCAGAATAAAAAAAACGAAGTTCTTCAAACCTTTTTATATTCTGATGCAACCGGACACTATGCTTTATTTGCTGGAGGAAAATATGGAGACGGAAAGAAGACTATTCGCAAGTTTGATTTCAATTTTCAGCCGACAAACTATCGTATGAAATTAGAGTATCCTAAAAAAACATCGGCACCAACTGATATTGGTTTTCTTTCCTCCGGCAAACAGTTTTATCACTTTTGGCAGGTGAAAAGCAGAGAGGGTATTCACCATTTTGTTCAAGAAATCGACCTTTCCACCCAAGCTAAAAAAGACGTAAAAAAAATCGCTACTATTGACTATGTCAATGGATATTCAACAAGTACCGAATCTAGGGTACTGCAGGATGACTCCAAACAAATGTATTTGGCTACTGAAATCTTGGCAGACCGACAAGAATCTGTAACACTGCGAATCGATAGTTTCGATGAAAATCTTCGTCCCGAAACTACTTTTAGCTATAATCTCCCACACCCTAAATGGCAATTTAAAGTTCTTTCCATACACCCATACCAAGACAATAGTTTTATTTTGATCGGAAAGAATCACTTCTCAGAAAATATTGTTAAAAGTGAAAAAAGAAAAGAATATGAATATCATATATATGAACTAAAAAATGGAGAGGCACACCTTTTAAAAACAATTTCACCAAATAATTTTCATATAAATGGCCTAAAATCCATTTTAAAGGATAACCATCTTATAATTGCTGGATTTTTGAACGAACATGACATTTTGAAACCTAGTGCGATTTACGCAATGCGTTATAATGTGTTGCTTGCTGAGGTGGAATTTGAAAAGAGTACTCGTTTACCTGATTCTTTTTACAACTATCCTGAAATAAGAGATCAAAAAATAGCCGCTATTCACGTTGGTTTTCGAAACAAAAAAAAGGATGCTGATCGGAATTATGTACTAAAGGAACTTTATACATCAGACAATAATGATTTACTAATCGTAGCTGAACAGAACTTTATCAATGAAAATAACGTTCCAATTACAAACGGACAAGGAATGCTGATACCCTCTATTGGGACTAAAACGTTTTATTCAAATGATATAACCGTTTTAAAAGTGGACAAAGAAGGCAACCTAATGTGGAATTCAAAAATCATCAAACGCCAACAATGGGGTGGCAACCCGTCCATTCTTTCTTATTTTCCAGTTTTCAAAAACAATAAACTCTTTTTGTTCTATAATGGCAACTATCTCAATCTTGAAAATTCAGGTAGCAATTTCATCGATAAAAATGATGCAGCTTTAATTTGAACTGTTGTAGAAGATGACGGCACATTTCAACGAAAAGTAATTACGTACTACACAGAAGAATATCCTAATGTTTATTTGCCCGGACTTACCAATCATCATGAAAAGTTTGGTGCCGTATTATATCATAGGGCACTGGGCAACTTAAGACGCCAAAAATTCACTCAAATTTTGTTCAAATAAAAAGAGGTGCGACTAAAAATATGTAGAGGGGTTTGATGTTGACTATCCTTCAGGGTGCATAAACTTCTGCTTGCCCAACAGTTCTTCTTCCGTTTCCACGATATCTTCATCGGGTACGCAGCAATCCACAGGACATACTGCAGCACATTGTGGTTCTTCATGAAAACCCATGCACTCCGTGCATTTATCCGGAGCGATATAATATATTTCGTCGCTTATGGGTTCTTGCACCTCTTCAGCATGTACCGCTTTACCGTCAGGCAAAACAATATCACCTGCCAATGAGGTGCCATCACTATAACGCCATTCATCCGCACCTTCATAAATCGCTGTATTCGGGCACTCCGGTTCACAAGCACCGCAATTAATACATTCATCAGTAATTATAATTGCCATAGCAAATCTTTTTCAATGCGTAATTTTACACAAAATTAAGCCCTAAGGGTATAGTTTACAAATATTCAAATGCCACAAGCAGAACATTTACAAGCTTTTGTGAATCTGGGAGAGTTATTCACAAGATTTTATGAAAATCCAAACGACACTTTCAACGGTTGGAGACCACAACTGGAGATCGTAATCGAACAAGCCGAAGTCCATAACCCTTGGTATACCAAAGAAAATATCGCGTTTTGCCTTCTTCACTGGGGTCAACTCTTGACGGAGCAAAATCTAAACAAATGGTATACCTCCTACCGATATTCCAACAATGAACATAAAATTGCCATTGTCATGGCAGGAAATATTCCCTTAGTCGGCTTTCATGATTTTCTAGCGGTCTTACTTTCTGGTCACAGCGTTTTAGCAAAGCTTTCCTCGAACGATAGGGTACTTTTGCCTTTTGTGGTCAAATTTCTTAATGAGCAAGATCCTTCCTTATCTCAAAAAATTGAATTGACCGAAGGGAGACTTCAAGATTTTGATGCTGTCATAGCCACAGGAAGTAACAATACAGCAAGGTATTTCGAATACTATTTTAAAAAATACCCTAGTATCATTCGGAAGAACAGAAACTCGATTGCAGTTTTAGATGGAAATGAAACACCAGAAAACCTTACGCATTTAGCACAAGATATCTTTAGGTATTTCGGTTTGGGCTGCAGAAGTGTTTCTAAACTCTATGTACCCAAAGGATATCGCTTTGATACATTTTTCGAATCCATATTTGAATGGAAAGATTTGTTGGACCATCATAAATATGTCAATAACTATGATTACAATAAAGCAGTATACTTGATGTCTGAGTTGAACATCTTGGATAATGGTTTTTTAATCGTTAAAGAAGACAAAGGCAAAGCCTCCCCTATCGGTACACTTTTTTATGAAGAATATGACTCACTAAAAGAGTTATCAAACCAACTATCTGAAGAAGCAGAAGAATTACAATGTATTGTTTCCAATTGTGGACTACCTAGTGAAATCGGCTTTGGAACCTCACAAATTCCAGCACTTTCTGATTATGCGGATAGTGTTGACACCATGAAATTTTTGGTTGGGCTGTAACACAGTTTCATCATCCGTAATCCATAAAATTTTTAGACCTTTGCGCTGCAAAAATTAAAGGCTTCCCAAAAAATTTAAACAAATGAAAAAACACAATTTTAGCGCAGGTCCATGTATTTTGCCAGATGTTGTGATGAAAAAAGCAGCCGAGGCCGTTATTGAATTGGATGGAAGCGGTCTTTCTTTAATCGAAATATCGCATCGAAGCGCACCCTTTGTCACCATTATGGAAGAGGCAAGATCACTGGCCCTTGAACTTCTCGGTTTACAAGGTAAGGGTTATCAAGCACTCTTTCTGCAAGGAGGCGCTAGTCAACAATTTTTAAACGTTGCCTATAATTTATTGGAAAATAAGGCTGGCTATGTAAATACTGGTACTTGGAGCCTTAAAGCATTAAAAGAGGCAAGACTTTTTGGTGATGTGTTGGAAGTAGCTTCTTCCCAAGAGGACAATTTCAACCATATTCCCAAGGGATATGAGATTCCAAAGGATTTGGATTATCTCCACTTGACCTCCAACAATACCATATTTGGAACTCAAATCAAAGATTTTCCGCAAACCGAAGTTCCTTTGGTCTGTGATATGAGCTCAGATATATTCTCCCGCGAATTGGAATTTGCTCAATTCGACTTGATATATGCTGGTGCCCAAAAGAATAGGGGACCTGCGGGGACTACTTTAGTCGTTGTTAAAGAAGAAATTCTAGGTAAGGTGTCCAGAAAAGTACCTTCAATGTTGGATTATAAGGTACATATTGGGAAGGAAAGCATGTTCAATACGCCTCCCGTATTTGCTGTATACGTGTCTTTGTTGACCATGCGCTGGCTCAAAGAGTTGGGAGGAATACCGGCCATAGCGGAAATCAACGAGAAAAAAGCCAATCTTATCTATTCTGAAATTGAACTCAATCCTGTTTTCTCAGGCTTCGCCGCCAAAGAAGACCGTTCAAATATGAATGCCACCTTCAACATCACCGACGATACTTTAAAGGAAACCTTTGATGAAATGTGCAAAGAAGCTGGCATCAATGGTATCAACGGGCACCGCTCCGTAGGGGGATACCGTGCCTCAATGTACAACGCCCTATCGTTGGAAAGTGTTGGGATACTGGTCGATATTATGAGTGAATTGGAACGAAAAGGCTAGGAAAAATGAAGGTACTTGCAAACGATGGTATTTCTAAAGCTGGAAAAGCTAAGTTGGAAGAAGCGGGCCTAGAGGTCATAGAAACCAAGGTTGCCCAAGAACAGTTGTCGAATTATATAAACGACCAGACCATATCGGCACTTTTGGTAAGAAGTGCTACCCAAGTGGATAAAAATATTATTGATGAATGTCCTTCTTTAAAGGTCATCGGTAGAGGTGGCGTGGGTATGGACAATATTGATGTCGCCCATGCAAAGGCAAAAGGGGTCAAAGTCATTAATACCCCTTCAGCCTCTTCCGAATCCGTAGCTGAATTGGTCATCGGCCATTTATTGAACGGGGTACGTTTTCTAGCCGATGCCAACCGAAATATGCCTCTTGAAGGAGATAGCAACTTTAAACAGCTCAAGAAAGCATATCAATCCGGAGTCGAATTAAAGGGAAAGACATTGGGAATTATAGGTTTCGGACGTATAGGCCAAGCCGTTGCCCAACGGGCCATAGGCTTGGGAATGAAAGTTGTTTTTCACGATAGGCATATTGATGGGTGTACAATAGCGGTACACTTTTTTGATGGTCAACAAATCACATTCGCTTTAAAAGGAATCGCAAAGGAAGAACTGCTAAGTACTTCTGATTTTATATCCATCCATGTGCCGCAAACCGATGGATATGTCATTGGGAAACCAGAAATGGAAAAAATGAAGCAAGGGGCAGGAATCATTAACGCGGCACGAGGCGGCGTTTTGGATGAAGTGGCGTTGGTAGAAGCGCTGAACAAGGGTAAAATTTCATTTGCCGGACTTGATGTGTTCGAATCGGAACCTAAACCGGAAATCAAAATTCTGATGCATCCGAAAATCTCATTATCCCCGCATGTAGGTGGGTCGACCATCGAAGCTCAAGATCGTATAGGTATTGAACTGGCTGAACAACTGATATCAATTTTGAATTAGCTTCTTTTTTTAAGAAAATTTTACGAACAGTTTTGTACATTGAAAACCATAAACACAAACGCTACAAAAATGTCAGGATTATTGGATTTATTGAATAGCCCAATGGGCAAACAATTGATTAGTGGTGTTGCAGGTCAAACCAACCAACCCGAAAGCAAAACCGCAGATGTGCTCTCCATGGCAATGCCAATTTTAATGGGTGCCATGAAAAGAAATGCTGCTACCCCCGATGGGGCCCAAGGATTGATGAATGCACTTTCTTCAAAACATGACGGAAGCATTCTTGATGATTTGGGAGGCTTGTTCGGAGGTGGTGTAGACCAATCCGTGATGGACGACGGCGCAGGAATTCTAGGCCATGTCCTTGGCGGTAAGCAATCTCAGGTAGAGAACGCACTAAGTAGCAAATCTGGGCTGGATGCTGGCTCCATTTCACAAATCTTAAAGGTTGCCGCACCAATTTTATTGGGCTTTTTAGGAAAACAGACCCAGCAACAAAAGGTATCGAGTCCTGATGCGCTTTCCGGTCTTTTAGGCGGACTCTTGGGAGGTGGCAGCGCGGCCAATCAACAGCAATCACTGATTGAGTCATTCTTGGATTCAGATGGAGACGGGAGTATTCTTGACGATGTAGCCGGTATGGTACTGAATAGTGGAGGACAGAAAAAGGGTGGTCTTGGCGGATTGCTCGGTGGTCTTTTTGGAAAATAGAAAATAAATAATCAATCGCACGCATAGACCGTCCTTACGAAATCGTTCGGATGGTTTTTTATTTAAAAAACATTTGTATTTGCTTTTAAATGTAGAAAATGGATAGAATTAAGCAGCGTTGGGATATCGTTCAGAATTGGCAGTTATTATTTCCCTTTACGGGCTTTTTGTTGACATTGGCAACCGCTTATTATATTTCCAGAAGGTTGCTTCATCTATTCGAGCTAAACAATACCAACTGGGTATGGCCATTCACCGTTGGCCTTACGATGATAGGTTGTTACATTGCCCTTCGTTTCTTTCTATGGTGTTTTGAAAGATTGAAGAATAAATGGATAACCCGCTATCGGTGGGAAATGATTGCCATTTTTATTGTCTTTGCCATCACCGGAAGTCTTTCTGCCCGTCTTGCCGCCCCTTTACTGGATTTCTTTGGATTGGAAAAAGGAGATATCAGCGGTTGGATGTATTGGCCAATACGAATATTGGTCATCTTACCCATTTACCAGATATTATTGGTCGGTATCGGTTGGCTCTTTGGACAATTTAACTTCTTTTGGAACTTTGAAAAAAAGATGTTGGCCCGAATGGGGATGGGTTTTATTTTTAAATAGAATCATAATAAATTATGAGTTTGTTAACATAAGTAGTTTCTCCAAAAAAGTTAGCTTTGCGGCTTATGGTTTTCAAAGCAGCCTCTTCTTTTATCCTGTTATCCTTGATGGTATTCAAGATAGCTTCTGCGACCATACATATTTATTTACAACATCAATATGAAAACCATGGTTATCACTTAAATAATCATGACGATGGATGCGATAACGACCTCGAAAATCAATGTGAACTCTGCGAAAACGCACTGTTCATCTTAAATGCTGAATTTTCTACAGCTGGAGAAACGCTATTTGTAAGTAAAATAGATGTTATCAATTATGGTCAAAAGTTAGAAAAGTATCACATTTTCTGCTTAACCAACTTCACGGATAATACGCTTTTTGGCAGGCCCCCTCCAGTATTGAGTTAAAATTTGGCTCGATTCCCAGTATTTGACATAGGGTGTAAGTAAGAACGGAACTTCCCTTTAACCCTTAATAGCACTTTTTACAGATGATAATGAATGAAATAAAGCTAAAGCTTCTCTTATTAATTGCCATTATTGCCATACCAATTCTAGCAAAGGCGCAAAATTCCCCTTGTTCATTTTCAATCAACGGAAAAGTGTTGGATGCCAACACCAATCAACCCATTCCATTTGCGGTGATAAAGGTTGATAACGCTGATAAATACGCTACAGCAGACGAAAAAGGGTACTTTAACATTGATGGTTTATGCCAACAAAAAAACACGGTAGTTGTTTCCTCTTTAGGTTATATCAACCTGACCACTGCATACGATAAGATTGCAGGCCAACTGTTTCTAAGTCCTGATGTTACTGGATTGGACGAAGTAACCATACAGGCAGAAAAGGCCAAGGAAAAAGGTACGGAAACCATCGCGCAGATAACCATTAGCAAGGCAGATATTGTGAGCAATCCAACGCAGACCTTGGCTGCGTCCTTATCTAAAGTTGAGGGAGTAACCTTCGCTTCGACCGGTACCAACGTTCAACTACCAGTTATTCATGGTTTATCGGGCAATCGAATCCTAATTTTAAACAATGGACTAAAGCACGGTTTCCAAAATTGGGGAACGGAGCACGCACCAGAGATAGATATCAATGGCGCTAACAACATTACCATAATTAAAGGTGCTGCGGGAGTACGCTTTGGCCCAGAAGCTTTAAGTGGAGCCGTACTAGTTGAACCCAATCCCCTATTACTGAATAATCCATTTTACGGAACTGCGGGAATTGGCTATCAAACCAACGGCCGTGGATATAATGCTAACGTAGCGATTGGTCAAGGCACTGAAAAGTGGAGTTATTTCGCCAATGGTAGTTATACGAAAATCGGAGATCGCAATACCCCTGATTACAATCTGAGCAATACAGGGAAAGAAGAAAGTGCCTTTGCAATAGGGGCTCGACATTCTCATAAGGATTGGGATTTCAGAATATACTACAGCCTTATAGACCAAGATTTAGGTTTGTTGCGTGCGTCATTTGTAGAAAGTGCCCCTGCTCTAATTAGAGCCTTTAATGCTGACGAACCTGACTTTACCGATCCATTTACATACACTATTAGAGAACCCAATCATCTTACACAACACCATCTTGCTAAAGCAGAAGTGGATTGGAAATATGCTGATGAAGGTAAACTTAATTTTCGTGTTGGTGTGCAACTCAACAAAAGGCAAGAGTTTGATGTTAGAAGGAATGAAGAGATTCCCATCATAGATTTAGATTTACTTACCTATGACTATCAATTGGAATGGGAACACCCCACCTGGAAAGGTTTAGATGGGTTTATCGGAGTTCAATATTTCGAGCAAAATAATGATAACAATCCCGGTACGTTCAATGCGCCTTTTATTCCCAATTATAATGCCTCTAGGTTTAGTGGCTTTATCATAGAAAAAATAAGTCTTGGGGAAGATACTTTTGAGGTTGGGATTCGATTGGATACGGAAACCAATGATGTACGCGGGCGAGATAATACCCAAGCCATTTTTAGAGACCGATACACCTTTACCAACTTCACCACCTCTTTGGGGTATCAATGGCAATTTTCTCAGAATAGTAACCTTAAAACGAATATTGGTTCGGCTTTTCGAACACCCAATGTTGCAGAACTATTTAGTTTTGGGCGGCATGGTTCCAGGTCAATCTTTGGTCTCTTACGTTCTGGATTTAATGATGATGGTACGCTCAATACTTCACAAGTTGCCCTATTGGATGACAGCAGTGTTGAATTGGAACGGGGTTATAAACTTACAAATGAATTTCGCACGTATAATAATAACAATACCCACATTGTCACCACCTATGCGAATTACATTGACAACTTTGTCTACTACAGGCCAGTTGGGGTTAGCCGTAGTTTTGCAGGCGCAAATCCAACATTTTATTATGACCAGGCCGACGCCCTGTTTTTAGGTTTGGATTACACGTGGAAAAAAGAATTTTCAGACGATTTATCCACCACTTATGGGTTAAGTTACTTATGGTCTAGAAATATTGGGGAAGATGAACCCCTCATTAACATAGCGCCCATTTCGACCAATCTAGAGCTAAAATGGAATCAAGGCAAGATGTGGTTTTTTGATTCTTCAAAATGGACATTGCGCCCAAGCTACACCTTTGAACAATTTCAAGCACCCAGAACTGTGGCTTTAGAAAATTTAGTGGACGGGTCAACGATAATTACCCCAGAATCAGAAATTTTTGATTTTTTAGATGCTCCTGATGGGTATTTTTTACTGGATGCCTCTTGGGATTTTAAATGGAAAAAAATTGGAGGAAGTATTACAGCCCAAAATATACTAAATACCCGCTATCGTAATTACTTGAATGAGTTCAGATATTTTGCCGATGAACCTGGATTAAACCTGCTTTTAACATTGAATTATCAGTTTTAACCTCTAATACTAATGAAAAAAGAAAAAAACGAATCTTAATGCAACCGAGTTGCGAAAACTATTTAATTTTGCAACTCAATAATATATATACCGCTTTATTTATTTATTTAACAATTAGAATTTAATCACAAAAAAAAGAAGAATGAAAACGATTGAAACACTTAAAAACTTGAGGCTTTTTGCTCTGTTATTCACAGCCATTGCGGTAGTAAGCTGTAGCGATGATGATGAAGCACCAGAAGAAGAGAATCTACCAGAAGTTTTTACCAATGTGACACTTATTTTTACACCCGAAGGTGGGGGTGCAGCCATTACAGCAGAAGCTGAAGATCCTGATGGTACTGGAGCGGCTGGATTAGAATTAGTGGACCCAGCCATTACCCTAGCAACAGGCACTACATATACGCTAACATTTAATGTAGAGAATAGGCTAGATCCCAATGCTGATCTTAATGCAGAAATAAAAGATGAAGATGACGAACACCAAATCTTCTTTGCCTTTACGGACGGCGCGTTTAGCAACCCAACGGGAGATGGCAATATTGGCGCGGCAAATGCGGCAGAACCCATCAACTATAATGACGAAGATTCTGAGGCTCAAGACGGTTCAGGAAATCCGGTAGGACTTTCCACAACTTGGACTACCAGTACCACGCCTTTAGCGGGTGGAAGCTTTACAGCGAATTTACAACATCAACCTGGAGTAAAAACGGCTACTTCCACTTCTGAGAATGGAGATACTGATTTTGACTTAACGTTTACTTTGAACATTCAATAGAATCAAAATCATATGATTTAAACTCCCACCCTGTTCTTTGTCAGAGTGGGAGTTTTTTTTTCTCGACATCAATCTTATGTAATCTCCTTTTAAAGTGACACCATAATGATAACAACAACCAACCTGACTAAAAAATATGGAGAGCATACGGCACTAAACCAGTTAAATCTCAAGGTAAATGAAGGGGAAATTTACTGCCTTTTGGGAGCGAATGGTGCTGGAAAGACAACAACAATCAATCTTTTGTTAGGATTTGTCTCCCCTACTTCAGGAAGTGCCCATATCAGTCAACTGAATGTTCATGAAAATACAAAAGCAACGAAAAAGTTTTTGGCATACATCCCAGAAAATCTAATGCTCTACCCTACCCTTACGGCAGTCGAAAACTTGGATTATTTCTCCGGTATAGCAGGCAAAAAACTTTCAACAGCACTGCTCAAGGATTTTCTTGAGGAAGCAGGCCTTCAATCAGAAGCCTTTGACAAACGTATTTCCACTTTTTCAAAAGGAATGCGGCAAAAAGTAGGCATCGCCATTGCAATGGCCAAAGAAGCTAAGGTCTTGCTTCTCGATGAACCGACCTCAGGCCTGGACCCTAAAGCCAGTAACGAATTTGGCATGTTATTACGGAAACTACGCAATAAAGGCGTGGCAACATTGATGGCCACCCACGATTTATTTCGGGCCAAAGAAGTGGGAACCCGTGTTGGTATCATGAAAGACGGACAACTTAAACAAGAATTCAATGTTGAAAATATTTCTTTGAATGAATTAGAGCTTTTTTATCTCGATACCATGAATCTTAAAGAAGCTTCGCTATGATTTCTAAAACGTTCCTCAAGGAGACCAAAGAGCTTTTTCGTGAAGGTAGGGTTCGCATTGCTTTCTTAATCGTCTTGTTGCTTTTGGGTGTAGCAGTTTGGATAAGTGTCGAGCAATATCAGAATACAAATGAGCAGTATGCGGCCGCAAAGAATGCCGAGCGTGAAGTGTGGTACAATCAAGGCGAAAAAAACCCACATTCTGCAGCCCATTATGGCACTTATGCTTTTAAACCAAAATACCCGCAGTCTTTGGTGGAGCAAGGTGTCGACAAATATACAGGCACTTCAATTTTCTTGGAAGCGCACAAACGAAACGAGGCACAGTTCAGTGCTGCGGCCGATCAAACCGGTCTGGCCCGATTTGGTGATTTGACTCCCGATTTCATTTTATTATTCATTATCCCGCTGCTCATTATTCTATTGGGCTATAACAGTTTCACAAAAGAGCGCGAAATGGGCACACTTACCCTTTTAAAAAGCCAAGGTATTTCGTCATTTAAATGGCTCATGGGGAAATGGAGCGCATTGTTCTTACCAATCTTCACAATAACTGCGGTGGTATTTTTATTGGCGGGCGTTTTATTGACCAATCTTAAAGATTTTGGGGTTTTTAAGTGGAATTCCCTGCTTGTGATGTTTCTGGTGTACGTCGCTTACTATATTATTTTTATCAATATGGTGCTTTTGGTTTCATCGCTAGTTAAAAAATCAGGAATTTCTCTGGTGGTCTCCTTGAGCATATGGATTTTAGCTTGTTTGGCAGTACCTAAAGCCGCAAGCAATATTGCAGAGAGTAAGCATCCTTATCCGACTAGGCAGGAATTTGCTGCCAACGTACTGGAGGATAAAAAAAAGGGGGTTGATGGACATAATCCTTGGAGCAAAGAAGCTAAAATGTTGGAAGAACAAGTTTTAAAGGAGTATGGCGTGGACAGCCTCCATCAATTACCGTTCAACTTCAGCGCCTATCGTATGCAAAAAGGTGAGGAGCATGAGGCAGAAGTTTACTTTAAGCATTACAATTATCTTAAAGAGCAGTATGTCAATCAATCGAGGGTCTATCGAGGCCTTGCAGCTATCTCACCATATTTACCAACACGTTTTTTGAGTATGGCCATCGCCTCAACGGATTATGATACCCATTGGGATTTTGCTGACGCCGCCGAAACCTATCGCATCGCCACACAAAAGTTCTTAAACGATAACACTGCGCAGAACACCAAATATGGTGAAAGGGGCTACAAGGCAAGTGCAGATTTCTGGAAAAAACTTCCAGCATTCAAATACGACCCACCGGAATTGACTTCAATTATTGACCGTAATAGCTCCAATATTGGCATTTTGGGAGTTTGGCTTCTGGCTTCCTTTACCGTATTGTTCTTTACCTCTAAAATCGTGTAACATGTTATCATATAACTTCAAATATGAATTAAAGGTATTGTTGCGCAGTAGGTGGATTCAACTCTTGAGCTTGATATTATTGCTACTCTTCGGATTCGCTACGTATAATGGCCTACAGAAGGTTGAAAAAAGAAAAAGCGATATTCTTGCTGCAAAAACCGAGGTAAAGGAAAACGATGTGCTGATGCTTAAATTATTGGATTCCGTGGAAAGAGGACTATCAGTGAATGCTACGCCATGGACCATTCCAACGAGCCCGATGGCAGTGGGCAACTATCACCCAAGGGTGGCTGCAATGGAACCCCAGCCCATGACCTTTATTTCAACAGGTCAAGCTGATGTTTTTACCCATTACGTGAAGCCGACGGTAAGAAGTGATGATTTCGCACTTAACTTTACTGAAATGACAAGCCCAGTTCAATTGCTTTTTGGGAGTTTTGATTTGGCTTTTGTTATCGTTTATTTATTGCCCCTACTGATTATCGCTTTTTCATACAATGTACTATCCGCTGAAAAAGAAAGTGGATCACTTCGGTTATTGGCTGCACAACCTATACGAATTCAAACATGGGTGGCACAAAAACTGGGATTGCGTTTTTTTTGGTTATCACTATTGGTCATCGTTTCCTTACTGGTTGTTTTTACCCTATTGGGTTTATCGTTTATTGTAAAAACAACCACTTTCTTCGGGCTACTGGGACTCACTTTAACTTATATGCTATTCTGGTTTGCCATCGCTTTTCTGGTAAATCTTTGGGTGGGTAGCTCCGCCAAAAACGCAGTTGCCCTATTAGGGCTTTGGGTGACGTTTGTGTTGTTGGTGCCATCCGTCTTGAACCAACTCGGTAATACCATTTATCCCATGCCATCGCGTAACTTGATGATTAACGAAATGCGCAATCTGAAAGCCGATGTCACGGAGAAGCAAGATGAAATTTTGGATAACTTTTTACGCGACCATCCCGAATACGCGTTGAATGATAGCACACAAAGCCGTGGTTTTTATCATCGCTATATGGCATCCCAAGAATTGATTCGAGAAGAATTATACCCTTTAGTGAGTTCTTTTGAAGAACAATTACAAACACAACAAGCTTGGATAGGAAAATTCAAATGGATTTCTCCGGCTATTCTAGCGCAAGAATCCCTAAGCAAAATGTCGGGAACCTCAAAAAGTGATTACGAAGATTATCGGAAGCAAGTCATTGTTTTTGCAGGAAAATGGCGTGAACATTTGATTCCCTTCTTATACAATAACCAAGATTTCACCCAAGCGGACTATAAAGACCTCCCAACGTTTAATTATCAACCGAATTCATATTCAAAATGGATGGCCTCCTTCATGATTTTAATCATTGGATTCTGCTTATTTGGTTTGGGTCTTTTACGCGCCAAAAGTCTAGGCGCTGCTGGAATCTTGAAATAATGCAAATACGTAATTTGAAAGAGGAATAATAATTGTCAGGATTCAAAAGCTACTTGTCACGACCTGTTGACCAATTTAGTTTAGTATGTAAATCTCATGAAGGCATTTAAACTTGGTAAAATAAAATGGCAGACAATTGCGCTACATCTTATCCCATGGTCGGTATTATTATCATTACCCTATGCGTACCATTCTGAATTGGAACCCCATTTTCATATTAAAAATGAAACCTATAGCTCGTACTACCTAGAGAGTCTTATCAATATCTTTTGGATATTGGTATTTTACCTGAACGCCTTCGTCATTATACCTAGGTTTCTCTATGCCAAAAATTACCTCATATTTATCGGCATCCAGATGCTGTTTTTTTCCATCGTTGTTATGTTGCGGCGTCCTTTTTACTCCTTCTTTATACAGGACTATGCTTCTAACTTTTTTATTTCGATTAGGTATAGTTTACTGCCCTTTCTTGGAATTTTAGCGACGGCTATTGCTTTTAGGACAATTATGGACAAAAGGGAATCGGAGAGAATCGAAGCTGAGGTACAACAAGAAAACCTTAAAAGTGAACTCAATTTTCTCCGCGGACAGATAAGTCCACATTTTCTTTTCAACGTGCTCAACAATATCATCGCCCTGGGAAGAAAAAATAGTAAAGACCTTGAGCCCACCCTACTAAAGCTTTCCGCATTGATGCGATATATGCTGTACAAAACACAAGAAAAGAAGGTGTCCCTTGATCAAGAAGTGAATTACCTTAAAAATTATATTGATTTACAAAAACAACGCTTTACTGAAAAATTGAATTTAGAACAGCGCTTTGTGCTTGATGGAGAACATAACATGATTGAGCCAATGCTGTTGATTACATTCGTTGAGAATGCATTTAAATATGGAACCGGCCATGTAGAGCATCCGAACATTACCATAGTGTTAAAGGAAAAGGACGATATGCTGTATTTTAAAGTGAAGAACAGGCAGTCCAAAACAGATTTCACAGTTGATGACAATCCCGGAATTGGTCTGGTCAACGTAAAACGGAGATTACAACTGATATACGGTGATAAGCATCAACTTGAAATACTGGATAAAGAAGACTGGTTCGAAATTAAACTTAGATTGAAATTGGAAAGATGATGAGATGTATTGCAATAGACGACGAGCCTTTGGCACTCTCTCTTTTAGAGGACAACATCAAAAGAATACCCTTCCTTGATTTAGTAGGTACAAGTCATGATGTCTTCGAGGCAATGGACATCATGGAAAAAACGCAGATTGATTTAATTTTTATCGATATTCAAATGCCCAGACTTAATGGATTTGATTATATCAAAAGCCTACAAAACAAACCTCTGGTCATTTTTATTACCGCATATGAAAACTACGCCATTCAAGGGTAAGACTTGGATATTGTTGATTACCTCTTAAAACCCGTATCCATGGAACGATTTATTAGGGCCTGTCACCGCGCGAAAAGTATCTTTGAAAGTAATTCCGAAAAAAGTGGTCCGTCTACTGAAATCAAAAAAGACTATCTCTTTGTAAATTCCAATTCCAGTATGGTAAAATTAAAATTTGATGATATCATGTGGTTACAAGGCTACGGCGATTACATTAAATTCTATTTAAAGAATATCGAATTACCGGTAGTGGTGCGTACCAGTTTTAAGAAGATGGAATCCGAACTTCCGAAGAACAGATTTATACGAATCCATAAGTCCTACATCGTATCGGTACATAACATTTCTGCCATCAAAAAAGGCAGCGTCTTTTTAGACGAAAAAGAACTAGCTATTGGTGAGGCCTATCGCAACAATGTCAATGAATTGATGAGAGCATAGGTATATTACAAAATGTAGTTCAATAGTCTGGTTGGGATACCTTTCAATCTTGTTTCCGTTTTTCAAGCCGTAAAAGCCTATAATCCCTCATGTTCATAATAAAATCAGCTTCTATAAACCTTCTTGTCCTTCTTATTTCTCAGTTCGTCGCATAGTCATATGGGTTTGTCGCAATTTGAAAAAGCATTGCGACTTACTTTTTAATTTACGCTACAAAGCTCAAGACTACTGATGCCGAAACGAAGTATGTTTTTCAATAGACTGTGGATCTGTATCCCATTATCGCTTTACTTTTTTAGTGCGTCATCCTATTCACAAGATAATCCCGATATTTTTCCTCCTCCGGAAATGGCAACGGAGATAAAAGCCATAAAAGCATCAGGAGCTATAAAGATTGATGGAATTCTTGATGAATTGAGCTGGTCCAATGCTGAGTCAGTCACAGATTTCATTCAGAAAGACCCTATACAGGGTAATCCAGCCAGTCGACTTACCGAAGCCAAGGTGTTATTTGATGAAACCCATTTGTATATCGGGGCATTTTGTAAGACTAAAGATGGGAAACGGGAAATTCTTGCCCAAAACCTTCAACGCGATTTTGATTATTTCCAAAACGATATGTTTGGGGTAGTCTTGGATGGATTTCTCGATAAACGAAACGCTGTTTCGTTTCAAACTAATCCGTACGCAGCACAACGGGAATTATTGGTTATGGATGCAGAGATTTTCAATAGGGAATGGTCTGCACTTTGGAGCGTGAGAACCATCATTACTGATGAAGGGTGGTATGCCGAAATGGCCATACCTTGGAAAACCCTTCGCTACCCAGAAAACTGCAAAGAAATGGGTATTATCTTAGCCCGAAATATTAGGATAAACAACGAGTATGTGTCCTATCCCGCAGTACCAAGAGACTTCAATATTTATCGCATGCCCTATGAGGCTGTATTGACGGGGATAGAACCCCCGCCACCGACCGCAAATATTCAGGTCAACCCATATCTTCTGGTAAATACGGTTAGACAAAAAGAAGGTGACAACCTTATTACCGAAAACACAGAGGTCAAGGCAGGTAGCGAAGTGAAATGGGTAATGGGCCCCAATTCCGTTTTGGACTTAACGTATAATACCGATTTTGCACAAGCAGATGTTGATCGACAGGTGGTGAACCTATCGAGGTTTTCTGTTCTGTTTCCAGAACGTAGACAGTTTTTCTTAGAGGGAAACGAGATTTACAGAATGGCAGCATGGGATAATTTGCAACCTTTTTTTAGTAGACGTATCGGATTGGACAATACGGGAAATCCAATTCCAATTGAAGTTGGCGGTAGGTTTACCAACAGAAGTCCCAATCAAAACATAGGGGCCATTTTACTGAGACAAGATGCTTCAAATGAACAACCTGCCTCAAATTTTGCGGTCGCCCGATATTCCAGAAATATTGGCGGGCAAAACCGTATTGGGGCAATGGCAACCTTGCGATATGATGAAGCGAATGCTGAAGGCCTCTCCAACTACAATACCACGATAACCGTAGACGGGTTTCTTAGACCAACGCAAGCCATTAATGCATTTTGGATGCTTTCAAGCTCAAAGAATACCGGATTGGAAGACAATGAGGGCTATTCTGGAGCGTTATGGGCCTATTATTCCGATAATTTAATTTACTTAGGACTCGTAGAAAGTGTTATTTCAGAAAATTATGACCCTAAGGTTGGTTTTATTGATGCCAATAATTACTTGTTGACCAGTCCAGCGATGTCCCTCAAGCTCCGTCCCAAATGGCTTCCAAAATTCACCAGACAATACAATCCGGGCATCACCACGTTCTTCTATCACTATTTGGACGACCTCTCTTTCAGGGAAGGTTTTGCATCGTTGAGACCATTCGGTTTTGAATTACAAAATGGTAGTAATATTGAATATGCCTATCGACTTAACTGGCAATCGCTGAGAAATCCTTTTTCACCATTGGGTATCGATATTGCTGCGGGAGACTATTCATACCAACGACATATCGTCAGCTATACTGGGGATTTTTCAAAAAAAATTGGGTTTAGCGCAGCTTATGGTTTTGGAGAGTTTTTTGATGGAAATCTTAATAACGTTGTTGCCTCTTTACGTTTGGCACCCATCCCCCAAATCAGTTTGAACGCGAATTATGAATACAACAATATATCATCCTTAGGTATCAACCAGGAATCTACAGAGACAAACCTCTTGGGAACCGAACTTCGATTATCATTAAACCCAAGATTACAATTGATCACCTTTTACCAATACAATACAAGCAATAAGAGCTCAACCATCAACTCAAGGCTATCTTGGGAATATATGCCTTTGTCTTATTTATTCATTGTATTGAACGATAATCAATTTGATGGGTTAAATGGTTCCCTAGATTCGATGAGATTTCAAAATACACAGGGCATTGTGAAACTGACATTTTTGAAACAGTTTTAGGCTACTCTTAGAGAATAGTGGTCATTACGTAAATTTCATCCATTAAGGGTACTGTAATCCCATGATTATCTTTACCAGCTAATACCGAGGTAATTACGGCTTCACCCAAGATATGCCTTCCGCTTATACTACCGTCTTCCCCTTGATGAATACCTTCAATCGGGTATTGTTCTAGAAATTTAGACAATTCCTTATTGTCATAAGTAGTTTTTAACCCCCAAATAGCATGAAAAATAAGGGGTTCCCCATTTTCATTATTGCCGACATATAACATATTATGTCCTTTCTTTCGGAGGATGGTTCTAAACGGAATGCCATTTTCCTTAATGCGGGCTATCTTTTCGTCAATAGTACCCGTCAGTTTATACTGTTGTCCAATCTCAATTAGGTCCTTGGAATCTCTCGGTAACCAAATTTGATAGGTAGCCATCATATCACGAATCATAGAGGAACAATCTCGATTCTCAAGGTTTCCTCCCCATCCATAAGGGCGACCGATGAGATTGGAGACCAATTCTTTAAGATGGATGCCATTAAACTCAAAATCATTAAAGGCCAATTGCTTGTTTGGTACAGTTGCTTTTAGAATTTTAGCTTCTTGATTTTCATTGGTATTGGTATAAAATACGGTAACCTTTTCATTATCATCGCCTTTGTCAAAAGGCAATACCATACCCAATCTGGCATTTAGTGCATAATGTGAAGTTGGGTCTTCCAGTTGCACATAATCTGCCAACGGCATTGCGTAACGACCTGTTTTCCAGTTGGTAATGAACACCTCGGATACAATTCCTAAATCCTTCATAGGCACCCAACCTTTATAATACGGACTCAACACATAACACCATTGCTTATCATTGGTAAGATGTATTAATTGTACTGGTGTATTGGCCCAAAGATTGGTCTCTTGAAAATAATCGAATGGAAATCCTTCTCCCGCTTTGGAATAGGTATCAAAACCTGGTTTATGTGAAGGGATTCTTCTGAGATTGGTATGGGCAACGACAATGCCTTTCTTTAGAAAATTGGGAAAACTTTCATTAGAAATATTGTTTACAATGGCTTCCCGTAAAAACTTCTTATGCGGCTTTTTATTTTCTCCGTACCACTCATCATCCTCCAAATATTGTTGTAGATAAGATAGCTTCTTTCCAGGAAAGGAATCCAAAGAATCCAAGACTACTTCTCCATCTATATCCCATGGAAGAAAAAACTTTTTTAAAAACTCTTCCTTGGTCTGTTCGGAAACAACAAACCCTTTTTTGGGATAAGTTATTTCATTTTGGGCGTATGTTCTAATTTCAATTTCAGGCGGCTTCTTCGATGGGTTTTTGCATCCAACTGTGCAACACAATATCCAAAGAAAGATGACAGTCGCCTTGGAAGATATTGTTTTGATCATTGATTTGTAGTTACTCAAGAATAAGTTCATGTTTTGCATGCTCCCGAATCTTAGCCTCAGAAATCCAATAAGGAATCCAATCCCCGGTTTTCCATTGCTCCAATTGTGATTTATGATAAGGATGAAATATTCGAGCCGCGCTTCCTCCAGATACCACTCCCATTAGCTTTTCTTCATCATTCATATCGGCTACCATGCGAAAAGAGCTGAACCAACTCGTCTCAAAATCATGGGTCTTGGTCACTGTAGAACCTCCTCTATTCAGCGTTTGGGTAGAACCATTTTTTGGCAATAGTTCAGCGCCCAAAAGTTTACTTCCAAATCCATTTTGTTTAATAGGGCTGTAAAAATAGACGGTATGTAAATCACCCCATTTCCAATTTGATTGGTCATCACCAAATTTTTCGGTCAACACTTCTTTTGTTCGAAGTCCTGCCTTCAGTACTAAATCTGATAAGGTCTCCTTTTCGGGTGTTTCAACATTGTCTATAAAGGGATGGTTGCTCAACATTAAACTATCCAATCGTTGGTTCCAATAGTAGCCATTCTCCCAAAACATTTCCTCCAACTGGTTTGGTAATTCATCATCAAGAATATGAAAGAGCAATTCATTATAAAGTACGTTGTAGACCGATGCTCCGATTTCTTCAATCTCATCTTCCCTATTCCAATCCTTCAAAATCTCGGCAATATCTTGGGTTTTTTCATTTTGTTCTAAAGTCGAAACAAAAATCGGAACCAACTTTTCTGCCTGCATGTTCTTTACGTCAAAAATGAGGTCCCATAAGTCCTCTGCTTTAAAGGTATCAGTAGTGTCAAATACCTTTTTCAACCTTTCGTAGCGGTAAAAGGGTGAAAAGTGGTTGGAGTAATAAAAGGGATAGTTGTCAGGCCTTGTATCGTGATTGGCGGTTCCGACCCATCCTCTCTCTGGATTGACCATATGCGGCATTTCTTCTTTAGGAATAAAGCCTGACCAAGATGCGGATTGATTTCCCCTTTTTGGTTGATCGCCATTTGAGTCTTTTCGAATGGGTACGAGTCCTGTAGCTTGATGTGCTATATTTCCATTGATATCGGCAAACACATAATTAAAAAACATATTATCCATTCCAAATAAAGCACTTCGAAATGAAGGAACGTCTTTCGCTTCCAATAGTCGGTCGAAACCTATCGTATGACTTTGTGTTTCTGCAAGCGACCATTTTAAGCTCACGACATCATTGGTCTGAACCCTGAAGACTGGAAAATCCGATATGACTGGGCCACGTTCGGTTGAACGAATCGTAAGCTCAACATCTGTGGTATCTTTAATCGCTATCATCTCCTTTCGTATTTCGAAAGCTACTTTTGCACTGTCTTGTATGTAAAAACCACCATCTACCTCTTCAATGAACAGGTCTTGACTATCCCCATAGGCATTGGTCACTCCAAAGGAAACGAATTCATTACGGCCCGATAGCAATCCTGGTATCCCAGGTGTGGCGATGCCCACAGCTTTAAACTCCGGACAAATTAAACCAACAGGATAAAAAGTTCCTGGTAAAACGCGGGCGTCTACATGAGGGTCATTGGCCAATATGGGCTTCCCGGAGGTTGAACGTTCACCAGAAATCGCCCAATTATTTGAGCCAAAAGCAGGGTAAGGTACAAGCGGATTTGAAAGTGCTGTATGGGCAATTTCTTTGTTCAAGATGGATTCGGATGTCACAGTAGAATCCCTCCCAAAATCCAAGGGAGCGGTACGGTCTAAATTAATCGATAAAGGCAAGAGTTCGGATGCGTCGTCCATACTGGCCGCAAGATTCAAGCTTAAAATCTCATCATCCATGTTTTGACTATGAAATAACCCGATAAAGTGGGTGACGGAAACGATGTCAACCGGTTTTAAGGGTTTTGGCTCAATACCCAATAAGCTTAATTCCAAGGGGAACTCAGCATGTCCCGCCTTCAGATAGGCATTGAACCCTTCACAATACCAGTTCAATACCTCTTTCGTTTGTTCATCTAAGTATTGAAAACTACGTTCAGCATTACCGTACAAATCAAGCACACGCATTTTAATATCTGATGGTAACATCGAAGCCCCAACGAGGGCAGCAGCTTCCCCTTTAATCAAAGCCCTATAAAATTCAATTTGAAAAAGGCGGTCTTGTGCGGTCACAAAAGCTTGGCCTCGTATCACATCGGCCTTGTTTTCAGCTATGACATACGCGATACCATGCTCATCCCGAATAATCGATATAGGTTGCTCATTGATTGAAATTTCAAAGGTACCGTCTCGTTTAAAGTTGTTACTATTGGCTATCCAAACTACACTAACTAATGCCAGGACAAGCAATAGTCCTAAGAAGACTAAAATACCTTTTCTCATCTATATAAATTTCCGCTATTTCTTACCTACAGAAATCTGAGGTATACTTTTAGTACCATCATTGATTGCAGAAATATCAGAGGAAATGATTTGATTGAGCGTACTTTCAGCCTCTGCTACTTCACCCTTTAATTCCTCCAAACGGGATATTTGAGGCTCTGTAGGTTTTGCCCAAGCACTATTTACGGCACGCATAACAGAACGAATTTCTTCACGTATTCGTGGTCGTTGTCTATAATTCATTGATGGCGGAGGCCTTTTTAATATGTCATCCAATACATTGGACAACTTATCCGTAGCCGTATCAATCTCAGTTGACAATGCCTTATCGAGCGTTTGATTGGACTCCAGTTTTTCCTTTAAATCAGCTAATTGTGCTTTATATGTATTGGCATTATTGATCATCACATTGGTCTGCGACAATAGGTCGCGCAACTCCAATAGTAATTTGGTTTTGGCGGCATAGTCTTGTTGACTTAGTTCGATGCGAGGGTCTGCGCGAACCTCAATTGGGGTTTCCAAGACCGCTCCATTGACATTCAAGCGAGCGGTATAGTTGCCGGGGGTAACCAACGGATGCATTTGCCCTGAAAAGAATCCGCTGCTAGAGCCACCTTTCATTTTGGTTGCTGCATCATGTCCAAAATCCCAAACAATTCGATTTACCCCGGCCGTCACCGTGGTATCCTTTAGCGTTCGAATTACTTTACCTGAACCATCGAGAATTTCTACAGTTGCAGTTTCCTTTTCCCCTTCAGCCAAAAAGAAATTGATATTGGCCCCAAAGTCAGGATTCTTGGCCTTGTAATGCCGGTCACCCAGATTTTCAATACGCCAGAACATATGCCATTGGGTGGCCCTTCTTACAGGAAATAAATGGGCAGACTTACCCTTGGTATCTGCCATTTCTTGAATAGGTCGAATATCGTCCAATATCCAGGCACCCCGACCATGGGTTCCAACAATTAAGTCCCTATCACGTGCCTGAATGCGTAAATCCCGTACGGAGACATTGGGCAGATTGTTATTGATTTTGGTCCATGATTGGCCTTTGTTCCAACTTGCAAAAATGCCATGTTCCATTCCCGCATACAACACATCAGGGTTAACAGGGTCTTGACGCACTACTTTTACATAGTCGTCTTGTGGGAGACCATTGGTAATCTTATTCCACGTTTTCCCATAATCAGTGGTCATAAAAACATAAGGCCTAAAATCATCCATTCGATGTTGATCTACCGTTACGAAGGCGGTTCCCGCATCATGCTCTGAAGCATGTATTTTAGCTACCCATGCAAATTCAGGTAACCCCTTGATTCTATCATTGAGTTTGGTCCATGTAGCGCCCTCATCTCTGGTCAGTTGTACATTTCCATCATCGGTTCCCACCCAAATAACTCCTTTTTCAACCGGCGATTCGTCAATGTAAAGAATGGAACAGTGAAATTCCGCCGCGGTATTGTCTTGGTAAATTTCCCCACCCGATGTGCGTTGTTTGGATTTATCATTGGTAGTTAAATCTGGACTGATTTCTTCCCAAGAATTTCCTCTATCCGTTGATTTGAAGACCACGTTGCCCCCAAAGTAAACGGTGTTTGGGTCATGCGGGGAAATGGTTATGGGAGAATCCCAATTAAAACGGTACTTATGATTTTCAATAGCATCACCAGCGGAACCAATGATTTTGGGATAGGGGTGAATATTACGAACATTGCCATACCTTGAGTCGACGTGAAAAATGACTCCACCTTGCAGGTTGGCATACACTTCATGTTCGCTTCCAGGAATGGGTACGGCGTAATACCCGTCTCCATACGCCAAACCTTTCCAATGTCGTTTTAAAATACCAGCAGAATTTAGGGAATTACTGGGCCCCACCCACGTACCATTATCCTGTAGACCTCCATAAATATTATACGGGTCTTGGTTGTCAATAAAAATCTGATAGAACTGTGATAGTTCAATGTTATTGATAATTTCCCAACTATCGCCCCCATCATAAGAAATTTGAAAGCCACCGTCGCTACCGTTCAAAATATAATTTGAATTGGTTGGGTCGATCCAAAGGGATTGATGGTCACCATGGACGGTTGTAGCAATTCGTTCCCAATTATTGCCACCATCAACAGACCGACTTAATCGACCCGAAATAGAAAAGAGAATATCAGGATTGTTGGGGTCTACCCTTACATCACTGTAATAAAATGGACGAAAGTTAATATTTGGATCATCATTTACCATCACCCAGTTGTCTCCTCGGTCTTCGGAACGAAATGCCGTACCTCCACCTTGAAATTCCGTCATCAAATAAATAATATTCGGTTCACTCTGGGCGATATGAATTCCTGGGCGTGCCATTGGCTTTTCAGGAAGGCCATTCATGATTTTTTCCCAGGTTTCCCCACCGTCCATAGTCCGATAAATAGCAGTTTCTTTTCCACCATCGTCAAAACGCCAAGGTTTTCTTCTAAAAGTCCACATACCAGCATACATGATTCGTGGATTACTCATATCCATCGCGATATCAGCACAGCCTGTATCCTCATTGATATATAAGATTTTCTTCCAAGTGATGCCACCATCGGTAGTTTTGAAAACCCCTCTTTCAGGATTTGCGCCCCATTCCTTTCCCAAGGCACATACACATGCGATATCAGGGTCGTTGGGGTCAACCTCAATTCTTTTTATTCGTTCGGTCTCCTTTAGACCTAAATGGGTCCAGTTTTTACCGGCATCAACAGAACGATATACCCCCCAGCCGTAGCCTACGCTGTTCCTGGGGTCCCCTTCTCCTGTTCCCACCCATAAAACGCTGTGATCGGAAGGTGCTATGGCCAAAGCTCCTATGGAATAGGCACGTTGCCCCTCAAAAATCGGTGTGAAACTTACTCCCCCATTGGTGGTTTTAAAAATTCCTCCATCAGCCCCAGAAACGTAAAAAGTACTTGGGTCCCCTGGAATACCATCAATATCAGTGACCCTACCCCCCATATTGGCCGGGCCAATGGGTCGCCATTCCATTGATTTCAATGCTTTGGCATAATTATCATTTTGTGAAAATCCGAAAGAGGTACAGAGCAGTACCCATAGCATTAGGTGTAATTTATGAGTTCTCATCGCGATATAATTGAGTTGTTAGTAGTTTTTTACTATTAAGTCTTTGAAAATAACCAAAATCTGCATAACCATGAAGAAAAATATCTTCGAATAAAAAGTACTTGAACAAATTTCCCAACGCCTTGTTAAATAGAACTTTTAAGCAAAATATTGGTTACATTTAAGGAACTAATTTGAACACTCATGAAAAGCTATTTATTCCTTCCCCTATTGTTTTTGTTTGTACTTCCGTTTGGTGAACTAAAAGCACAACGAAAGAAAAGTAAAACCACATCAACGGAAACCTATTCCGAAGATTTGTATAGCGCCATTGAATGGCGACTTGTTGGACCTTTCCGTGGTGGGCGATCGGGAACGGCTACCGGCGTGGCGGGTAACCCTAACCTCTATTATATGGGTACTGCAGGTGGCGGTGTCTGGAAAACAACGGATGCGGGAAATACCTGGAGTTGTATCTCTGATGGTTATTTCGGAGGTTCTATTGGTGCGGTTGCCGTTTCAGAATCAGACCCCAATGTGATATATGTTGGAGAAGGAGAACAAACCTTGAGGGGAAATGTTTCCTCGGGAAATGGTCTTTGGAAAAGTCTTGATGCTGGAGAGACTTGGGAATTTATTGGATTGGAAGGCTCTGAACACATTGCCAGGATTAGAATACATCCCACAAACCCTGATTTGGTTTATGTAGCGGCCATTGGAAACCTTTGGAAGCCAAACACTACTCGCGGTGTCTATCGCACAAAGGATGGGGGTGCGAATTGGGAAAAAATACTGTATGAAAGCGATAAGGCTGGTGCCGGGGACTTGGTACTCGACCCCAATAATGCACGAATTATGTATGCGGCGACATGGGAGATGAAACGGAACGGCTACCGCATGGATAGTGGTGGTGAGGATAGCAAAATGTACAAAAGTACCGATGGCGGTGATACGTGGACCGATATCTCAGAATACAAAGGACTACCGGATGGCCCCTGGGGCATCGTTGGGATAACGGTCTCGCCTGTTGACTCCAATCGAGTATGGGCCATCATTGAAGCTGAAAACGGGGGTGTCTTTCGTTCCGATGACGCAGGTAAAACCTGGCAAAAGGTCAATTCCGATCGCGCATTACTGCAAAGAGCGTGGTACTACTGTCGTATTTATGCCGATACCCAAAATAAAGAGAAGGTTTATGTCATGAATGTCAGTTATGGGGTTTCCACGGATGGAGGAAAAACCTTTAAACTCAAGAATGCGCCCCATGGGGACCATCATGATTTATGGATTGATCCCAACAATAACAATCGAATGGTCATTGCAGATGATGGTGGAGCCCAAGTGTCCAATGACGGTGGTGAAAATTGGACGACCTATCACAATCAACCGACCTCACAATTCTACAGGGTAACCACTGACAACCATTTTCCCTATCGCATTTACGGGGCACAACAGGATAATACTTCGATTCGAATTGCCCATCGCAATGCCAGTTCAAGCATTACGGAGCGTGATTGGGAACCTTCTGCCGGGGGAGAAAGTGCCCATTTAGCTCCTGATCCTAAAAATAGTGATATTGTCTACGGCGGTACCTATAAAGGGTATATGATGCGAAAAGATCATTCCGTTGGACAAACACGATCCGTAAATGTATGGCCCGATAACCCTGCGGGTTCTGGTGCTGAAGTGATGAAGTATCGATTTAATTGGAATTTTCCCGTGAAGTACAGCATTCACGACGATAATACAATTTATGCTGGATCAAATTTTCTTCATGTCACGACCAATGAAGGCCAATCTTGGAAAACTATTTCACCCGATTTGACCCGTAGCATACCCGAAACCATAAAATCTTCTGGTGGTCCAATTACCCAAGACAATACCGGTGCTGAATTTTATTCCAACATTTTTGTTATCAACGAATCCCCTTTAGAGAAAGGAGTTATCTGGGTTGGAAGTGACGATGGCCTTATACATGTTTCAAAGGATAATGGCCAGAATTGGGAAAACGTAACGCCACCAATTACAATGAGCCCAAAATTAAATATGATCAATTGTATCGACCCAAGTCCATTTAAAAAGGGAACTACCTATGTCGCAGCGACATCGTACAAATTTGGAGACTATACCCCTTATCTCTACAAGACAACCGATTACGGAAAAACATGGAAATTGATTACCAAAGGCATTAAAGACAACTATTATACAAGGGCCATTCGTTCCGATAAAACCAGGGAGGGACTATTATACGCCGGAACGGAGTGGGGTATGTATGTTTCTTTTGATGATGGTGCATCATGGTCCCCATTTCAGTTGAACCTTCCCATCACGGCAATTCGCGATTTACATGTGCGGGATAATGATTTAATTGCCGCCACCCATGGACGAAGTTTTTGGATGATTGATGACTTGACTCCACTACACCAGCTTTCGCAAGAAATGGCCAATGCCAATTTCTACCTATACGCACCAGATAAGGCCTACAGGATGCAACAAGGAGGCGGATGGGGAAGAGTCAACAAGAAATTGGTCGGTGAAAACCATCCCAATGGAGCCATTATCAATTATTATATAAAAGACGCCAAAGAATCCGATACCATATCTATTGAACTCTTAGAAATGGATGGTTCATTGATTCAGCGGTTTTCCAATGTTGCGAAAGCAAACAAACTAGACCCTAGTGCTGATAAACCGTTAAAAGTGAAATCAGGCGGTAACCGATTGATTTGGAATATGCGTTATCCTGGTTTCAAAACGTTCAAGGGCATGGTTTTCTATTCCTCTCCCAACAGAGGACCAAAAGCGGTTCTAGGGGACTACAAGGTTCGCATGAGCTATAACGGTCAGGTTTCCGAAGAAACCTTGACCATAGTGAAAGATCCAAGAATGCCAAATACCAATGAAGACTATCAAAAACAGTTTGACTTTTTGATGGCGGTACGTGATCAGGTAAGTAGGGCCAATACTGCAATAACGGACATTCGAACCGTCAAAAGCGATCTTGACTATTTAAAAGGCAAGAAAACGGTGAAAAAAGAAATGAAGGATATGATTTCTGAATTCGAATCAAAATTGGATGTGATTGAAAATAACATCCACATGACCAAAAACCAAAGTCGTCAAGATCCTTTGAATTATGGTATTCGAATTAATAACCGTCTGGCCTTTTTGATGGCCGACTCTCAACGCGGGGATTATCCGCCAACCGACCAGGCGCAGGAATTCTTTACCGAAGTAACCAAAGAATTGGATGTTGAAGTCAGCGCGCTCAGCCGTCTAATGGACGATTATGTCTCTAAAATCAATGGTAAGGTATCTGAAAATGGAATGGATATGATTTCTATTGGGGAAGAGTAACTGACGACATTTCTTTTATCTATACGTTTTAATGTAGACTACAATCAAACCTTTTTAATCTTGATTAATATGCTCGCTTTCCAGAAGTTGAGCGTGTTTCGAATGTTGAACTAAAATCATTAAAGTAATCATGAGAACCACTATTTGTATCATTTGTAGTATCCTTCTGATAGGGCAATTATCAATGGCCCAAGACCGTATTACAGGGGAACCTTTTGCCACGCGTTCAGTGGTGCTGGGACAAAACGGTATGGTAGCCACAAGCCATCCTTTGGCCACACAAATCGGATTGGACATGCTTAAAAAAGGGGGCAATGCCATTGATGCAGCTATTGCGGCCAATGCTGCTTTAGGCCTAATGGAACCTACGGGTTGTGGTATCGGCGGGGATCTCTTTGCCATTGTTTGGGATAGCAATACCAAAAAAATCTATGGATTGAACGCCAGCGGTCGTTCTCCCCAAAAATTGACATTGGATTACTTCGAAAAAGAGGGAATGACAAAAATTCCATCTCATGGGCCTTTACCCGTGAGTGTTCCCGGTGCGGTTGATGGTTGGTTTGAACTGCATGGTAAGTTTGGTTCCAAACCCATGACCGAAATCTTGGCCCCTGCCATTGACTATGCTGAAAAAGGATTTCCCTTAACAGAACTTATTGCATGGTATATCCAGAGAACCGTGCCTTTTTTTGAATCAAAAGGCTTCCCAAATATTGAAGATACCTACAAATCACAAAATGGAGGTAAACTGCCCAACGAAGGGGAGATTTATAAGAACCCCTATCTCGCCAATACCTACAGAAAAATTGCCGAAGGCGGTCGAGATGCCTTTTATAAAGGAGACATTGCGAAAACAGTGGGTAAATTTATCAAAGCGCAAGGGGGGTTTCTATCGGCCAAAGATTTTGCGGACCATAAATCAGAATGGGTAGAACCTGTTTCCATAAATTATAGGGGATATGAAGTCTGGGAGCTTCCTCCCAACGGCCAGGGCATAGCAGCACTACAAATGCTACAAATTTTGAAGGGCTATGATTTCTCCAATATTGAATTTGGAAGTGCAGAACACTTACATCTCTTTACGGAAGCAAAAAAACTGGCGTTTGAAGATCGCGCCAAATATTACGCTGATATGGATTTCGTTGATGTGCCTGTAGAAGAACTATTGTCTGAGACCTATTCCGACCAGAGAAGAAAACTGATTGGGGAACGTGCTGGGAAATATTCCGCAGGAGAAATTTCAGCTGGAGAGACGATTTATATGACCGTTGCCGACAATGAAGGCACTATGATATCATTGATTCAAAGTAATTACCGCGGTATGGGTTCGGGTATGGCTCCGCCAAAACTAGGTTTTATGCTACAAGACCGTGGAGAATTATTTAGTCTGAAACGAGGTCAGGCCAATACCTTTGAACCAGGAAAGAGACCCTTCCACACCATTATTCCTGCCTTTATCACAAAAGACAGAAAGCCATTCATGAGTTTTGGGGTCATGGGCGGTGATTTTCAACCTATGGGCCATACCCAAATTGTAATGAATCTTGTTGATTTCGGAATGAATATTCTGGAAGCTGGTGACGCCCCACGTTGGGATCATACCGGGGGATCAAGCCCTATGGGAGCTACCACGGAAAGTACTGGATTGATTCGCACAGAATCGGGCATCCCCTACTCCACAATTCGTGGACTCATGGATAAAGGACATCGCATGGGTACTGCACGCGGGATTTATGGTGGGTACCAAGCCATCCTTTGGGATGATGAAAACAAGGTATATCATGGCGCATCAGAAAGTCGTAAAGACGGACAAGCAGCGGGTTATTAATAACTACGTCATCTCCTTTTTGTAACTATAAAACTTGATAATATC
>JBHJJC010000133.1:0-12860 GCA_050042945.1 Croceivirga sp. | reverse complement strand
AATCGGAAACAATTCCATCAAAGCGTTTGTTATCAATATTTTTGGTTCCCAAATTCCAAACGGGTACCTCCCTATCCCACCGTTTCCAATTATAGCTATGCATATCGAAAACAATGACCTTATCATGCAAAGCTTCCAGTTTTGTCATCAGGGCGTGCACCACTGCATAATAGGCATAATGTTTTTCAAGGCTTAGCTGTTTGTGAGTCTCTGAAAGCGGGTTTTTCCAAAGCTGTTTCCCCCAAGCCGTATCGAAAACGGCAGTTTCTGGAGGGCGATTTAAATCGTATTCAAAACGACTGTCCAACCCTGATATTACAATAGGATGCGATTGCACCATTTGTTTGGTGCAGGGGTCCTCTTCATACCAACGCTCATATTCGGTATGCAGGCAATTTGCCCATAATTCTTGACGAAATTGGTGCCCATCGTGCACAGCCGCGCAGACATATGGTACATAGGCATCAATTTTTAACGTAAAGGTGTATTCTTTAGAAACCGCTTCAAGAGGAACTCCTTCTTTTATTTTGGATATGATGTCTTCAACGGATAGTTTATGCATCCTCAACCTCTTTTCGAAGTCGCGATCTACGGTCAAAAGCCTGTAGTTTGGCCGTCACCTTACTTTCAATGAAATCAATGACCTGACACTGGATTTTTGTTTTGTAGACCCTATTCATATACGTCACTCCGCCGGGAGACATGACATTCACTTCAACCAGTTTTCCACCAATAACATCAATACCAACAAAGAATAGCCCGTCTTTGACCAATTTGGGTCCAATCTGCTTGCAGAGTGCCTTTTCCTCTTTGGTCATTTGGTGTTTGGTTACTGAACCGCCAGCAGAAACATTCGAGCGGTGATCATCGTTTCCTGGAACCCTCTTCATGGCCCCTATGGGTTCTCCGTTCAAAATCAGGATGCGCACATCACCTTGGTCGGCCCCTTCAATATATTCTTGAAGTATGACGTAGTTAGAGGTTCCGTCTGAATTGGTTACGTAAAAATCAAGGAGTGATTTGATATTACTCATCGCCGATTTTTCAATAAGAATAACACCAGACCCACCGAATCCGTTCAACGGTTTTAAAATCATTTTGTCCGCAGAAGATTCCCTAACCTGCTGAACCAAATATTTTTTATTTTTTGATACATGGGTTACTGGAATGATATTACTGTGACTATCTCCAAAGGCCGCCGTATAAAGTTTGTTGTTCGCTTCACGGAGACCTTGTAAGGAATTCATGATAAAAACATCGTCTTTTACGGAATCAAGAAAATTCAACATAAGGGGATCCAATGGTGGATTGGCCCTCATGAAAATGACATCGAATCCAGCCAAGGGCAGCATATCCTCTCGAATTTTTGCCTGTTTGTAAAAAGATTTCAAAGAAGATGGAACTTTTTCCATTCGACCAATGACCGCACATGATGCGCTCGTCACACTGTTTCTAATCGTCAAATTCGCCGGTGTACAAAGGGCCACACCGTGATTTCTTTTAACACATTCGTGAATTAAGGCCAAACTGGTATCGTTCTCTGGGTCAATCTCCTCCCAAGGATACATTAAGAAGCAAATGTTCATCGTCGTATTGTTAATTCCCCAAAAGTTAATGGTTATTGGAATAAGTTCAAAAATTCCACGAAAAATTTAAACGCCTAAAAATTTTAGACAACAAAGGCATATCTACAAATGCGAGGCAAGGTTAAAACCTATTATAACTTCTTTCAAGAATAGCATTTCAGTTATCCTTGCCCTAACGCACACTATTTGACATCTTCATAGTGGTCATCCCATTCCTTGACTTTGGGTTCGCCCAATTTCCCAACAGATTTGGCCACAACGGTAGAAACTGTTGCATCGCCAGTTACATTGATTACAGTTCGTAGCATATCCAAGGGCCGGTCAACGGCAAAAATCAAAGCCAAACCTACGGCATATTTGTCGGCTGGGAAACCGACCGATTCCAATACAATGACCAACATCACCATACCGGCCCCGGGTACGGCAGCGGTTCCAATTGAAGCCAAAAGCGCGGTCAATACAATGGTCAATTGCGCTCCCAAGGGCAAGTCAAAGCTTAGGGCCTGGGCAATAAAAACAGCCGCAACGCCTTGATACAAACTGGTACCATCCATATTTATGGTGGCGCCTACAGGAAGCACGAAACTTGAAACTTCTTTGTCGACCCCGATGTGCTCCTCAACACGCTCCATGGTAACGGGTAGCGTGGCAGCACTCGAACTTGTAGAAAAAGCCAAAAGCTGTGCGGGACTCAACTCTTTCAAGAACCAAAACGGAATTTTCTTGGCAAATACAGACACCAACACACAATAAAAAACGATCATTAAGGCCAATCCCAACACGACAACCCCAGCATATTTCAATAAGGCCAATAATATTTCAGGATCGCTCGAAGAAACGATTACGTTGGCCAACAGGGCAAAAACCGCATAAGGGGCCGTTAACATAATTAAATCAACCATTTTTAACACAACATCGTTAAGAGAGTCAAAAAATGCCTTTAGTGGTTTGGCTTTCTCTTCTCCAATCAATAGAAGGGAAATACCCATAAAAATGGTAAAGAAAATGACCTGTAACATCAATTGATTGTTACCCAAAGCACTTACTGCGTTGTCGGGAACCATATCTTCCAAAAACTTTAATGGTCCGCTCTCTTTTTGTCTTGAGGCTTCTTCAAGCTTGGCGGTTACCCCGCTGTTATCGGCATAGGTTTCGGTAAGTTGTGCAATGGTTTCTTCTGAAATACCATTCCCAGGTTTTATGATATTGACCAAAAGTAATCCCAAAATTATCGCAACGGTGGTAGTGCCAATGTATATGGCAATCGTGCGCAAACCTATATTTCGAAACTTTGAGATATCCTTTAAATCAGAAATTCCCTTAATTAATGACGCTAGAATAAGCGGAATGGCGATTAACTTCAACAGTTTTATGAAAATGGTGCCAAATGGACTTATCCAATTGGTCACAAAATCCTTTCCTCCGTCAAATGAGGTCATCAAGAAACCAAAAAGGATACCTAGAAACATCCCAATCAGGATTTTCCAATGCAATTCAAGTTTGCGCATGTGTTAGATTTTGAAAGTCAAGATAAGGTTTTGGTATAAAAAAGCATTAACCCTTTTATATTTTATTGGTTCTTGCCAAAAGTATAAAGTCGGCCAGTACCAGCGCTGTCATTGCCTCTACGATAGGAACCGCCCTGGGAACAACACAGGGATCATGCCTACCCTTGCCTTGGGTCTGCACCATTTTGCCGTCTTTATCTATGGTTTCATATCCTTGAAGTACTGTGGCCACAGGCTTGAAAGCTACATTAAAATAGATATCCATTCCATTGGAAATACCACCTTGCACCCCTCCGCTCTTATTGGTTTTCGTAGTACCATCAGCGTTAAAAGCATCATTATGTTCACTACCTTTCATCAATACACCTTCAAAACCGCTACCATACTCAAAACCTTTTACCGCGTTGATAGATAGCATGGCCTTTCCCAATTGCGCATGGAGCTTATCAAATACAGGTTCCCCCAGACCAATTGGTATATTCTTAGCGACACAGGTAATCACCCCTCCTATAGTATCACCTTGTTTTTTGATGGATTTTATATAATCTTCCATCTTTTGGGCCATAACGGGATCTGGACAACGCACAGGATTGGACTCAATGTGTTTGAAATCCACTTCTTGGTAGGATTTTGCCAGTTTTAGTTCTCCAACTTGTGATACATATGCACTAATTTGAATATCCTTCAAAAACTGTTTCGCGATGGCGCCCGCTACTACCCTGCTTGCCGTTTCGCGAGCTGAACTTCTACCCCCACCTCGATAATCGCGAAAACCATATTTTTTATCATAAACAAAGTCCGCATGGGATGGACGATAGGAAGCTTTTATATGCGAATAATCTTTAGATTTCTGATTGGTATTGTGAATGGCAAAACCGATTGGGGTACCTGTGGTCTTTCCCTCAAATAGACCAGAGTATAGCTCTACCGTGTCGGGCTCTTTTCGTTGGGTGACAATGGCTGACTGTCCTGGTTTTCTTCTATCCAGTTCCTGTTGAATGGCTTCCAAATCCAATTCAATTCCAGCAGGGCAACCATCTAAAACGCCTCCTATGGCACGCCCGTGCGACTCCCCGAAAGTGGTGACCTTAAATAATTCTCCAAAAGTGTTTCCGGCCATATCAAATGTACTTGGTGCCCAAAGGTAATTTTTATACCGTTGATACAAAAACATACCGATTGGTTAAAGATTTTGAAACATATCAAAGCCTTTTTTCATCATTCCTTAACCCAAAGCTGACAAACACTTCATTTCAAATTGATTTTAAGTTTATTCCTACATATTTATTTTGTAGTAAAATTTTTTTGTGTTGAAGAAGCGAAAAATAGAACTGGGGGTATTGTCCGATATCCATTTGGGTACTTATGGCTGCCATGCAGATGAGCTTTTGGCCTATCTCAACAGTATTCAGCCCAAAAAACTGGTTTTGAATGGAGATATCATTGATATATGGCAGTTTAGCAAGCGTTATTTTCCACCTTCGCATTTAAAAGTGCTCAAAAAGCTCATAGGAATGGCCTCAAAAGGAACGGAAGTCTTCTATATCACAGGAAATCATGATGAAATGCTGCGGAAGTTCGAACCAATGAGCATGGGTAACTTTAAGATATTGAATAAGCTAGTGTTGGACCTTGATGGAAAAAAGGCATGGTTCTTTCACGGTGATGTTTTTGATATTTCTATTCAGAAAGCGAAATGGTTGGCCAAATTAGGGGGGTATGGGTATGATTTTTTGATACTGGCCAACAGTTTTGTCAATTGGTGCTTGTCACAATTGGGCCGCGAAAAGTATTCCGTATCAAAAAAAATTAAGAATAGTGTAAAAGGGGCGATAAAGCACATTCAAAACTTTGAGAACGTTGCCGCGGAGCTTGCCATAGAAAATCATTATGATTATGTAATCTGTGGCCACATTCTCCAACCTAAGAAGCTCGTATTCGAAAATGAGCAGGGTAAAACCCTTTACCTTAATTCAGGCGATTGGGTGGAAAACTTAACTGCTTTGGAATACTCCTTTAAGCGATGGCGCATATACCAGTACAACCACGACAAATTATTGCCCTTCTTTGCAGATGAAGAACTGAAAGAGATGGATATAAACGAACTCGTTGCTTCGATTACCGCAGCCGAAGACATTGATAACATTGAAGTTTATGAGGAAAAACAAGAATCACCTGATAAACCAGGCCCTACAGAGAATGGTGGAGGGATGTAACGCCCGTTTGCGTTACCATTATAAATATGATGTTTTCAACTTGTAACGTTGGCTAAAATGACTGCCTCTGAGGAAGCTTTTAGCACTAACGGAAATAGTATAAGTTCCCGCAGACATACTTGCCCCTTAATGCTATCGCTATATCCACAATAACTGTAATACAATAAACCCTAATGAAATACGCTCAACTGTTTAATCTGCTAATTCCAATGTTGTTTTTTACTGGTTTGTCCAATACCTGGATTAAAAGCATTCGTGGGGTCTAATTCTTTATAAAAATTCTTTAATACCGGCTTGGCAGAATATTCATGGCCGACGTTATGCTCTGCTGGATACTCTGCACCACGCGCATCAAAGGTCTTTAAAAGTTTAGCTTTTAATGCATTGGCATCAACGCCTTTTTTAACGATATAGTTTTGATGGAAAACATGGCAAAATAAATGTCCATAATGCAATTTTATCTCAAAAAGATCGTCAATCTCCGGTGGTAAATTTTCAAACCAGTCTTTTTCGTTACGTGGAAAAGCGACGTCTATAGACATCATTGGGCCTGTCTTCTTTTGATGTATGGCATGATAACGGCCAATGGCACTACCTGCTACAAATCTGTGTAAAACTGCCCTTTCTCCCTCCTTGTCGGTACATTCAAAAAAGTCTCCTTCATTTTCGGTGAAAAATTTTTGAAAATAATTCCTGGATTCTTCAATAGCCTCATCTGCCGTCTCAATAATCCAGTGATGCTCGTATAAATCCCTAAATTCTTCCATTCGACGAGGCAAATGATTGGGCCAAAAATTACTGAGAAATTGCATCAGCCTGTCTGAAAATTTACTTGGGAAAAACCTAAGTTTTCCTGCGATAAGGTCTACTTTACGTTTAAGCTCAAAAAGACTAGGAATAAATTGAGTCCCCAATTTGTGAATTACGATAAAGTTATCCTTACTATATTTTTTGGTAGCATCGTAACAGGCACGATGCAAATAATCACCAGTCATTGGAAGGTGTTTAAAATTCATAAGGATATCGCGACGTATTTTGCCCAAAACATCAGGCTCGTTAGTACCCACATAAAATACTTTATGCTGACGAGCTGCCGGGTATGTATCAACCCTAACGGCAAAAACCGCAATTTTCCCTGCTGATCCCGATGCTCCAAAAAGTCTTCTCGGGTCTGAATTAAACCGCGCAGGGGTATCCTCATCAACCGCTCTCAACCGGGACTCATATTCGTTGTCAGATGCTAATTTTTTAGGAAATTTTATTTGATCTGTTGTGTATTTTTTTTGTTGGAGATTGGTAAGGATTTCCTCTGGTGAATTTCCAAGTTCAATTCCCAGTTCATTGATTAGGGAAAGCTCACCGTTTTTATTTATTTGCGCATATAATGCTAACTCTGTGTATGCCGGCCCCCTTTGAATTAAAGAACCTCCTGAGTTGTTGCAAATACCTCCGACAATGGAAGCACCAATTGAAGTAGACCCAATAACAGAATGTGGCTCCCTATCGTATTCTTCCAACTTCTTTTCTAATTCAAACAGTGTACTACCGGCTAAAGCAACAACCTGTTTCGCATTATCGATTAATTGAATATCGTTAATACGCATTGTGTTGATGACCAAAATAGGGCGGTCATATCCATCGTTATATGGTGTTGAACCCCCGGTTAATCCCGTATTGGCCGCCTGCATCAAAATAATAATATCGGCATCCAGACAAAGCTTTAGAATTTTCCATATTTCAAGTAGTGTTCCAGGTTTGACCACTGCCAATACTTCTCCTGAGCCATATCTATAACCTTTGGAATACGATAATTTCTTGCTTGTATCAATTATTAGATACTTGCTCCCAGAGATATTTTTAAGTGATTCAATTAAGGTGGTGTTATCTTTTGTTTGGGCCATCAATACAGAATTAGCAATCAAAAATACGACCTTGCCTCCGCAGTGCAAAACGTTTTAAACTTCTAATATTTTTTACTGCCAATACCTTCCCTCTCATAAGATCGGGTCAAAAAACAACATCTAAATGAACCGATGTATTTTCGATATCAAACCAACATATCTGCGAAATTGACCAATAATCGTTGTACTTTGAATAATGTGCTATTTATTCTTAGTATCCTTAAGAAAATGTCTTAGTTGGATTTCCCCTCTAATACCATGGAAAATTGAATGATTGGTGTTTAACGAAACATGGAACAATTTTTGGAGATTGAAAATAGTTTTATTAGAAAAATTATTCTACAATTTTCAACTAAAATCGAACTATATGAAGAGTACCACGATTTTTACTAATGCATTTTTATTATTATGGACCATATCATTGAGTGCACAGAACCTCTCTGACCACACATTGGGGCTACGTCTTGGGGATAGTGATGGTTTTGGGGCAGAAATATCGTACCAGAAATCCATCGGCAGGGTACATCGCGCCGAATTCAATTTGGGCTGGCGGGATAGCCGTGAATTTGATGCCTTTAAATTGTCTGGGGTATATCAGTGGGTTCACCATATTGATGGCGGTTTAAACTGGTACTATGGTTTTGGTGGTGGTTTGGGCAACTCTGACTGGGAGCCTGTGCCGGATAGGGATAGGGATGATGGCTTGTTTGTTTTTGCCGCTGGTAATCTTGGTATTGAATATGATTTCGATATCCCCCTGCTGCTATCTTTGGACATTCGTCCTGAAATTGGAATTCTCGGATTCAATGAATTCGACAGCGGTTTTCTTTTTGATATCGCTCTAGGAATTCGATATCAATTTTGACATAAGACTTCATCAATCCACGTCAAAAGTGCCTTTTACAGCACTTTTTTTATGGGTATTAATATGTTTACCTTTAAGCAAAATTATTTAACCAATGCGAAGCATTTTTTTTACCATTACCATTATTGCCCTTGTTGTTTCATGTGCAACTACACCTGAAGGTTACGTCATAGAAGGTCAATTTCGAGGAGAAGTAGATAACGGAACCCAAGTATTTCTTAAAACTACAGATAGTTTGAAACAACGCCTCATAGAAATTGATACCGCAAGTATAGAGAACGGTAGTTTTTCTTTTACGGGCACTGCAGAATCCCCAGAGCTATATTACATTACTCTTGAAAATGTTCGGGGTAATGCCCCTGTGATGCTCGAAAATGGAACGATTAAGTTCAGGGCACACAAAGATAGTTTAGGGTTCTCTACCATAAAGGGTACACTTCAAAACGACCTTTTCATGGAATTCTTGGAGGAATCACGACGGCTGGTTTCAATGTCACGATCGATGAACGATGAGCTTAGAATCGCCAATGCCCAAAAGGATACGGTGGCCATCGCCTCATTGAGGGACGAATATTTAGAATTACAGGAAAAAGCCAAGACATTTGAAATTGATTTTATGAAAGGGCATCCTGATGCCCTGATTTCGGCACTCATACTTGATAAGGCTGTGATGAGTCGTTCACTTCCAATTAAAGAAATGGACTCTATCTTTCAAGGCTTTTCGGAAGAAATCAAATCGTCTTCAATTGGCATGGAATTGGAACAGAAGCTAAAAAAAGTGATGACCACTGCCATAGGGAATAAAGCGCCCGAGTTTTCCGGACCTACACCTTCAGGTACCGAACTGGCATTGAATGATGTGAAAGGAAAAGTGACATTGATTGATTTCTGGGCGGCTTGGTGTAAACCCTGTCGTATGGAGAATCCGAATATTGTAGCTGTTTATAATAAATACAAAGACAAGGGTTTAAACGTGGTCGGTGTTTCTTTAGATCGGAAAAAAGAAGATTGGACCGCTGCAATAGAAAGCGATGGACTGGAGTGGAACCACATTTCAAATCTGCAGTATTTCAACGGCCCCATAGCCAATCTATATGGTGTTAATGCCATACCAGCCGCTTTTCTTTTGGACGAAAATGGTATTATAATCGCAAAAAATTTACGAGGAGCGGAATTGGAACAAAAAGTAGCTGAACTTCTAAATTAAAAAGGCATAGCACTTCAAACGAAAAAGCCGCTTAACTCAAAGCTAAGCGGCTTTCCTATTTAATATCTTCTTGTATTAGAACTTGTCTTGTACATCATCAAAGTTACCGGTGACCGTAGCAGAATCTGCCAATGACACCTCGCCAAAAACGTTGACCCTAGAAGAATCACCCAAGAATTCCAATGAGGCACCTTCTCTTAGTATCAAGTCCCCATATATCGTTAGGTTTCCTTCTACGCGAAGATTGGCATTCTCATAAACAATGACATCTCGGCGCCTGTTATTATTGGCAACGACCAGTGTACCCTGCATTTCAAAAAGTCCATCGGCTTCAATGGTCACCTCATTTCGAACCGTCCAGGTACCGCAAAGCAAAAGGTTTCCACCAACATCAATATTTCTAAATCTTTTCGAACCGCTGTAGGCCAAATCTGCGTTTGTTGGCACGGCCAATCTAGAGGTGCCTGAATATCTTGGAGTACCTGCACACTTGGTGTCCAAGCTTCCATCAGGTTTATTCATTTTAATGATTTGCAGTCCTCTTTTTCCCGAAGCGGCAAAAATATAATCTCCTTTTGAGGCCACGTAATTAATAGAACCTTGCAATTCAATGATTCCTACTAAATCAACCCCATTGTTATCTTCAGACAAACACAGTCCTGCTCCTCCGTTAGCCATTAAAAGAATATCCTCATTTATGGCCGTTGCATTGGTAACGATATTTTCTTCAGCGACTTGGGATGGATTGAGGGGAATGGGAACATATTCAATCAATACTCCTGTCATAGCATTGTAAATACCAGCCCCTTTGTCACCTTCTGCCACAACCACACGGTCATCCGAAATATCTAAAGTACGTTTGTCGGCCAATCGAAAATCAGAATCAATGGCTATTTGACGGGTTTCATTAAAGTCAGCGTCAAGAAATCGGACCCCAAAACTGGCATCAAGTACTGCAATTTGTCCATTATTGATGGCCAAGGACCTTAAGTCTTCATATGGGGACTCATTAACAATTTCCAAAGACTGTTTGTCAAATTTAGTCACGAAACCGTCCTTACCGCTGGTCATGAACACATGACTGCCGTCAACTGATATATCATTGGCATTAAAACCTTCTTGAAAACCATACGATATACCTGCGGATAAATTGAATCGACCATTAGATACGGGAATTTTAGCAATAAAAGAGTTTGCCGTTGCCGTTACAGATTTTTCTGAATCAACACCACCTGCAGCGTAAACAAATCCGTTGTCATACTTTAATGAGCTAATGTCAGCATTGAGGTAATATAACCGAGAGGTTAACCTAGGGCTAAGTGGATCGGCAATGTAAATAATATCAATACCGCCCGCATAGTCTCCATCAATGGTGTTATAGGATACATAGGCAAAATTATCAACGATATCGACATGGGATGCGGTAAGGTTGTTTCCTCCAGAAAATGATGGCGGCGTTACTTGTGCCACTAGGGTCAACGGATAGTCACCAGCCTGCTCCTCTCGAAAACGTGCTTGCGCTCCAGCCTCCTCTTCGCGATAAATATCCAATACACCGCTATCGTCGTAATTGATACTGCCTTCCATGACAGCAGTGCTGGTTTCAAGTTGTATATCGTCCTGACCCTCTTGAAAAACTGTGGTCGAATCAGAACAAGAACTGAGGAAAATAATAGAAAATAAGGAAAGAAGTAAAATTCTTTTCATAGCAAGTAGGATTTAGAGATTTGGTGCTATGCGAACGTCGGCTAATATGCTGTAGTATGCAACGAAGCCCATATTTCGACCAAATACAGCATTCTTTCGAGAAAATACACTTTTTAAATAGGAATTTTCTTATTAAAATAGAGAATGAAGTTTGTTTATATCTTTCCTGCCCTTTCCAAAACAAACAGAAGAACAATCGGAACTGCCAGCAGAATTAGTATAATTGTATCTGTAAATAACAATGAAGGCCTGAATAAAATCGTAATTAAATATCCCCCAATAGCTCCACCGAAATGGGCACTATGCCCAATATTTCCAACTCGACTTCTCATTCCGTAGATGGAATACAGTAAATAACCTATTCCCAATATGTAGGCAGGCAAGGGAATCGGGATGAACATAATGGCCAATCGCATATCAGGCTGCAATAAAATTGCACAATATAAAATACCTGTGACCGCACCACTTGCCCCCACAGCACTGTAAAAAGGTTCGTCTTTGTGAAAAAAAAGTGCCAATAAACTTCCCGATAAGAGACTAATGACATACACGATAAGAAACCGTATGGGCCCAAACCAAGTGATGACCACATCGGCGAAAAAGAAAAGCGTAAACATGTTGAAAAGCAGGTGTGAAAAATCAACATGCAAAAATCCAGAAGTCACCGCTCGTTCTTTTTGCCCTGCCCTAATGCCCCCAATACTGAATTTGTAACGTTCAAAAAAAACCTGATCATTGAATCCTCGAATGGAAACCAAAATATTGGCTGCAATAATGGCTATGGTCGCCAAATGTAAGTCGTACATGGTGCACAGTTTGGGATTAAATATAGCTATATTTGAGCATTCAAATGACCTATGCAATTACTGGTATTTCTGCTAACCTACCCTATTCTGTGGTTGGTCTCAAGGCTTCCTTTTAGCGTACTATATTTTCTATCAGACCTCTTATATCCTTTGGTATACCATGTCTTTGGATATCGGAAAAAAGTGGTTCGCGATAATCTGGCATTGGTTTTTCCTGAAAAGTCTCCCGAGGAACGGCTTAAGATTGAAAAGGCATTTTTTCGGCATATGTGCGATATCTTTTTAGAAATGATGAAAACTATGGGTATTTCTAATGCTGAAGCGGCCAAAAGATATGTATTTACCAATATTGAAGTATACCATGAACTGGAAAAACAAAAGAAAAATACCATTATCATGCTACCCCATTATGCCAGTTGGGAATGGGTATTTAGTTTAAATGCCCTTATTAAAGCCAAGGGCTATGGTATCTATCTTAAAATTCAAAACAAATATTTTGACAAGTTGGTAAGAGACATTCGAAGTAAGTTCGGAACAACGCTTATTGTTACCAACGAAAGTCGACAGATTGTTAAAGAGGCCAAAGCCTCAAATGAATTGTTTTCATTGGGCATTATCAGCGACCAGTCTCCCCAGTTAAGTCGCGCCCGTCACTGGTCAAAGTTTATGGGAATCACCGTACCAGTTCATATTGGTGCTGAAGAATTGGCAAAAACCCATGATTTGGTTCCATTGTATATAAAGGTCAAAAAGAAAGGGCGTGGCTACTACGAAGCTTCATTTATCAAACTATGTGATAATGCCAATGATTTGCCCAATTATAAAATCACTGAAATGTTTCTGAAGGAAACCGAAAAATCCATTCGGGAAACACCCGAATTTTATTTTTGGACCCATAAGCGATGGAAACATAGAGGTAAAGCCCCCAAGCGACAATTAGATGATTAAAAGGAATATCGTTTGCTGCGCCATGTAGCATTTTAAAAATAAAATCGGTTTCATGAAAGATATTGATATTGCCCGCCAGGTCACTTTAAGACCCATCGATGAAATTGCTCAAAGAT
>JBHJJC010000132.1:0-9533 GCA_050042945.1 Croceivirga sp. | reverse complement strand
TTTATTGGTGACATACTTGCTTCAATGTCAAGAATTACCGCCATCCAGAAATTTTACCCCGGAAGAATTCAGTGCAGAAAACCAAAATTGGGGTATAGCCCAATCAAAAGATCACCTGGTTTATTTTGCCAACAATAGTGGATTGCTTGAATACAATGGGGCGAACTGGCGTCTTTTTCGATCACCTAACCAGACAATCATCAGGTCGGTTACAGTGGCCGAGGAACGTGTTTATACAGGCTGTTATCGTGAATTTGGATATTGGGAGAAAGATGAATTTGGAAATCTTAACTACAGTTCCTTGTCCAGATCAATACAAGACAAGCTTTTAGAAGATGAGGAGTTTTGGAGTATTGTACCGGTAGAAGGTAAAGTGTTTTTTCAGTCCAAAAAACGTATTTATACCTATGATTTAAGAACCAAATCTTTTGATATTTTAAACCTTGAGTCTTCTTTCCCTAAGATTTTTAATACGGACATGGGTGTTTTTACCCAGGCGAATAACGATGGGTTATATCAAATTACTGGAGGTAAAAAGATACTCGTAAGTAACGCTTCGGTGTTGAAAGATGATGAAGTGATCAATGTATTCTCCGTACGAGGTAAGTTATTGTTACTAACTCGAAATAATGGTTTTTATGTTAAGGATGATGGAGAATTGAGAAAGTGGAGTATCCCATCAGATGCTTTATTGAGAGATAACAGTATTTATAGTGCCATACAATTAAGGGACAAGAGATTTGTACTTGGTACGGTATCTAATGGACTGTTATTGATAGATGGTAAGGGCAACACAGTATTGAGGTTCAATAGGCGCAATGGTCTGTTGAATAATACCATATTATCCCTTTATGAAGATTTTGATAGCAATATTTGGTTAGGTCTAGATTATGGAATTGGACTTCTCAATCTCAATTCTCCTTATAAGTTCTATAACGATATTGAAGGAACCATAGGAAGCGTATATGCGGCTGTTCAACGAGACGGATATTTATATTTAGGAACGAATCAGGGGCTATATCGTCAAAAAAGGGAACCCGGTTATCAACCGCAGCTTATAGATGGAACCCAGGGCCAGGTATGGTCCCTAGAGGTTATAGAAGATACGTTGTTTTGTGGCCATCATTCCGGTACGTTTATCGTTAAAGATGACATTGCGGTTAAGATTGCCGAGGTTCCCGGAACTTGGAAGGTCAGAAAAATAAATAGCAGTTCTAATACCTTGCTTCAAGGCAATTATGACGGTTTGTATGTTTTGAAGAATAATGGGCAAAGGTGGGCAGTACATAACAAGATTGATGGTTTTAATAATTCATCAAGATATTTTGAGCTATTGAACGAGACCCTTTTTGTCAATCATGAATACAAAGGAGTTTTTAAGATAACTATCGACTCAACGTTTTCTGTTGCTAAGAGGGTAGAATTAGATTCTTTCCAACCTGGTTTCAACTCCAGCCTGGCGAAATTTAATGGAGACGTTCTTTATGCGTTCAAAAACGGCATTCTAAAATATGATGATAGCGAAGAACGGTTTCGCTTAGATAGTACCCTTAGCAAGATACATCCAAAAAGTACGTATATATCTGGTAAAATGGTGGTGGATAAACAGAATGATTTTCTTTGGCTCTTCTCTGAAAATTACATCAGCAAGGTAAAAAGAGGAAAGCTAGGGGAAACCTTTGTTCATGAGGAAATTTCAATAGATCGCATCACCCGAGAAGGCCTTGATGGTTATGAAATCATTTCACCCTTGGATAATGATACATATTTGGTCGGAACCAGTTCTGGCTATATTGTTTTGGATTTGGCAGCAATTCAGAACAACGAAAATGATGTCCATTTCAGCACGGTTAGTATTCGACCTAAAGATCGTTCCGGCAGATTTGAACGTTTTTTGAACTTATCCGGAGGTCATCGACTTGAGCCATCACAGAATAATTTGAACCTTTCTTTTTACACGACTTCTTTTAACAAACTCAATGAACCTAAATACCAATATCAGCTTTTAGGTCGGTATCCACAGTGGAGTGATTGGTCTGATGATTCATCGGTAAATTTTGAGAACTTGTCACCTGGTCAATATACCTTTAACGTTCGCGCTAAAGTTGGAAATACACTGTCCAAAAACATGGCAAGTTTTTCGTTCCAAATTGAAAAGCCTTGGTACCAATCAACTTTAGCCATTGTGATGTACGGTTTGATAGCATTGATAGGGTCCTTTTTTATTCATAGTGCTTACCGCAGATATTATAAGAATCGTCAAAACCAATTAATCGCCCGGAATAAAAGGCAGATGGAACTGACAAAAGCACAGAATGAAAAAGAAATTATCAAGATTAAAAATGAACAGTTACGCCAAGAGTTTAAAAGTAAGAGTAATGAGCTAGCGGCATCCACTTTAAGTATCATTAGAAAGAATGAACTACTGACCAAGGTAAAGGAAGAATTGATAGCCACGACCAAAAATCAAGATACCATAAAACCGATAGTAACCATTATCGACAAAAACTTGAAAAAAAATGATGATTGGGAGCTATTTAAGGAAGCCTTTAATAACGCCGACCGCAAATTTTTAAAGAAGTTGAAAAAGGCCCATCCTAATCTAACCCCAAATGATATTCGACTTTGCGCCTATTTAAGACTAAATCTATCATCTAAAGAAATCGCTCCTTTATTAAGTATTTCACCACGCAGTGTAGAAATCAAAAGATACCGTTTGCGAAAAAAAATGAGTCTTTCCCAAAATGATAACCTTACCAATTATATTCTAAAATTATAATTTCTATACAAATTTTAGAATTGACCTCAACATTACCTATACACGGTTTTTTATCACCATTTCCTTTTGTTTAAAACTGAAGGATATTTTTCGCTTCATTTCGGTCCTTCTGTTCAACAAAAACACATTTTTTATCAAAATGATAAAATTACATCCATCAAATTATGATGTATGCTTTTTGTAGGGGTTTTTTTTATTGAATTAGCATTTTTTTAAGATAGCTTTACGAAGCTCAAAAACATTGTAGACTCCTCGACACTCTACTATTTACTTTTTTAATGGATACAGAGTAGACGGGAATTCAAACTTTAACTAAACGATTATGAAAAAAAATTTATTGAGATTAATTCTCTTCTTGTTGGTGACAAGCAGTTATGCGCAGGCCGACAAGGTTATGGTGGTTGATGAAGGACAGGGTCCCAAATTGGTCGTCAATGGAAAAGATTTCATGATTAATGGAATGAACTGGGATTTTATTCCAATTGGTACGAATACCGTTAATGCAGCATTCTGGACCAAATCTGATGATATTATCAAAGCAGGTCTTGATAGTGAAATGTCATTGCTTAAGAATATGGGCGTTAACGTGATTCGTCAATATACCGGGGTACCAGCGAAATGGATTCGTTACATCTATGAGAATTACGGTATTTACACCATGCTGAACCATTCTTTTGGTCGATACGGATTGACCATTGAAGGGGTTTGGACGCCAGTGACCATTTATGATGAGCCTAAGACCGTTGACCTTTTGATGAGTGATATGAAAGAATTGGTGGAAGGGTATAAAAATACGCCCGGCCTTCTCCTTTACTTATTGGGCAATGAAAACAACTATGGTCTTTTTTGGGCAGGTGCTGAAACAGAAGATTTTCCTGATGATGAGGGCAGAATTGATTTCATCGGTGAGAGCCGTGGTAGGCCCATGTATAGGTTAATGAACGAAGCGGCCAAAATGATTAAGGAAATGGACGCTTCACATCCCGTAGCAATATGTAACGGAGATGTACTCTTTATCGACATCATTGCAGAAGAATGCAAGGATATTGACATCTATGGCACCAATACCTACAGGGGTGTTTCCTTCGGTGATATGTTTGAAGTCGTAAAGGAGAAGCTTAATAAGCCCATAATGTTTACCGAGTTTGGCGCCGATGCTTACAACGCCGTAAAAAATGCAGAGGACCAGAAAATGCAGGCCTACTACATGGTGAATAATTGGAAGGAAATTTACGAAAATGCTGCGGGCTTGGGTAAGGCCAATAATTCTGTTGGAGGTTTTACTTTCCAATTTTCCGATGGTTGGTGGAAAGCCGGATTTAATGACCGGAAGGATGCAGATACCCACCAGACCGAGGCTACCTGGAACGGTGGTGGCTATACCCTTGATTTGGCCTATGAAGGCGCAAATAACATGAACGAAGAGTGGTTTGGTATCTGCGCTAAAGGTCAAACCGACTCTCGAGGTTTATACGAACTATATCCTAGAGCAGCCTATTATGCTTTGCTTGAAGCACATCAGTTAACCCCCTATGACGACAATATCAATCTAGATATTATTGATAACTATTTTGACAATATCAATTTGATGGGGGCAGAACTAAGGGCCAGGGGTGATAAAGCGGCGCTCAAAGGAGAACAAAGTGGTCTTTTGAGAATCAGTAACCTCCAAGCAAAGTTTTCAACTTTTAGCACCGGGGGCAGTCTCATTACGACCCCCGATACCCCGAATCCCGACGAGCCCAATACCTTTCCAAATCAATTGGGTTTCGATCATATGCAATCCTACTTTATTGGGGTCGAAGGTAATCCTGCTTCCAATATGCGGGCTGAGGTCAATGTCAATGTTGTGGGAAATGTTGCTCAAAATCCCATCAATGAAATTTTTTATGAAAATAATTCACGTCCCATCGATGTAAGTACCGATGTTGGAGATGTTGTCGTTTCCGATGTCAATAGAATCAGGGTGTATCAAGCTGAATTTGAATGGAATGCCAAAGAGTTTGATTTGAGGGGTTTTTATAGAACTGGGCATTACCATTGGGGTTATGAGGGTGATTTTTTTGGTTTTTATCCGGAAGCAAACTATGGGCCAAATCTTGACCTTTATAATGGTGAGATTTTAGGTGCGGAATTAGATGGTAAAGGCCCCTTAAAAGGACTTAAAGTAGCTGTCGGTCCTCAATTATGGTGGGGTGCTAATCCTACAATGCTGTTCAAATACCAAAAACACATCGGAAAGTTTGATGTAACCGGTATTTTTCATCGAGATTTTGAGACCAATGTTGTTTTAGACGAAAATGGACGTAGAGTACTTGATGCCAACCAATTAAGAAGTGGTGTGATACCGCCTTGGCCTACCGAAAGAGCGGCCATAGCTGTAGAACGCGAGTTTGGTAAGTTTGGTGTGGAGCTTGGTGGTATATGGTCGGGTAGTCCTTTAAATGGTATAGGTTTTCAAGATGTAACTGGAACCCCAGGCAACTATGTAGTCTACAGGGATAGGATACAGGCCAGCGATAATTGGGGAGGTAAGGCCAAAATCACTTACGAAGGAGGCAAATTCAATTGGTACGGACAGGCGTCGGCAATGGGGCTTATTGCCAATGGTGGCGCTGACCAGACACTGACTTTTACCGGTTGGAAACTTAGGGATACGGGCAGTGGTAATGTTACAAGCGTCTTTTCCGGATTCACCTTTGCTACCGGCAACTTTCAAATTGCACCCAATTTCATGTGGCAAAAACCGATAGTGGATGCCATGCCCCAAGATGCGGGAGGACCAGGTCGTCTACGAAACATCATTGACGATCCATTTTCGGTAAGGGCCAATCGTGAAACCACCGCTGGCGAACTCTTGATTACTTACGATCCCACCCCCGGTACATGGATGTACGAGTGGGATAACGATCGATCGGAGGATGCAAAGTTTGCCATGAACTTGGGCTTTGTCTACCGCCATCTGCCGACCACTATGGATGCGCACATTGGCTTTAATGCCAATCGAGAGTTTTTTGCTTTTCCAAATTCGGCCCCAGCACAGGATCTTTGGGAAGTAAACTCAAGAATGGTGTCCAAATTGGGACCAGACTTAGGAATCATTGGAAACTTTTACTACGGAAATGGTCAGGCCAATGGTGATTCAGATAGGTTGATAAAACGGTTTGGGGGTGATATCCGAATGATTTATAAAAATTACAGATTGCGCTATGAACAGAAAATCAACGATTGGGGTCCATTCGATTACCATCGTGATTTCAACTTGACCTACCCTGTGCAATTGATGCTGGATATTTCCACGACATTGGGCAAACCTGATTGGTTTATTTTACCGAGTACCCAAGTAGGTATAAGAGGGATTTGGAGATCTTTGAATGAATTCTCACCAAGATATCTGCCCAATCAAACGTCGGGTCAGTTCTCTAATGAACCCGACATCAGCCCTGTAGGTTTTGATAACGGGAACGAATGGGAAATTATGACCTATGTCCACATTAATATCGGGAATTAAAAACGTAACGACATGAAAAATAATAGATATATCAATTTGCGTTCTGCACTTATTTTAAGCTTGGGAGCTATCTTGTTTTCAAGTTGTGAAAGGGAGTTCTCCGACGAGGTAGAGTTTGAAACCTTTTCTACAAATGGCGATATTTTCACGGATGCACCTGTAGGTCTTACTGATGAATTTTTTGATTCTTTTGATCCAGCAGGTGCGAATCCTGCAAACCCTGAGGGCTTTGGGACGGATGACAACGTCGCTTTTCAAGGGCAATCTTCCATTAGAGTCGATGTACCCGCACCAGATGATCCCGATGGAGCCTTTATCGGTGGTATTTTTTTAGATAGAGGTGATGGAAGAAACCTTACTGGTTTTGACGCTTTGACTTTTTATGCCAAAGGTTCAACTACGGCTACCATTGGCGAAGTAGGCTTTGGAACGGACTTTACCGAAAACAAGTTTGCTGTAATAGCACAAAATATCCGTTTATCGACAGATTGGAGAAAAGTGATTATACCCATTCCCGATCCTTCAAAGTTGGTACAGGAAAGAGGGATGTTCTTTTTCTCTGCGGGTTCTCAAAGCACCAACGGCTTTGGATATACCTTCTGGATTGACGAGTTACGCTTTGAAAAGTTGGGAACCATAGCACAGCCTCAACCTGCAATTTTAAGTGGGGTAGATACACAGCTGGAAGGTTTCTTGGGCGTTCCGGTTACCTTAGGGGGGCTTACCCAAACCTTTAATCTTAGTTCAGGGCAAAATGTTACGGTAATTGCAGCTCCAAGGTATTTCAATTTTGAATCTTCAGACTTGTCCGTCGCCAGTGTGAACGAGTTAGGTGTTGTTTCAGCCCTGGGTACTGGTGATGTTACTATTACAGCGAGCTTGGCCAATGTTGCCGCTGCAGGTTCACTAAACCTAAATGTTACGGGTGCATTTGATTTTGCGCCAATACCACCGGATAGAAACCCTAATGACGTCATCTCTATATTTAGTGACTCCTACAACAACATTGCGGTTGATTTCTTTAATGGTCGCTTTCAAGGCTCTACGACCTTGGGGGGCGCAATTCCTGTTGCGGATCAAAATGTTATCCGCTATACAAACCTGAACTTCGTATCCGTAGAGTTTTCCAACCCAACAATTGATGCGTCTCAAATGACCCATATTCATGTTGATGTCAAGGTAGACGAAGCCTTAGATTCTGGAGACAACTTGATTATAGAGTTAGTTGATTTTGGGGGGAATAGTGTTCCAAACGGACCAGGCACTGATGATTCCGCAGGTGCATCTCCTCCGATAACCTCGGAACTACGTAGTGGTGAATGGGTTGGAATAGATATCCCAATAACAAGCTTTTCAAATGGAACAGGAGGAGGTTTTACAGGACTTACCAGTACCACCAACCTTGCACAGGTGAGTTTTGTTTCAAGTACGATTGCTGATATCTCAGTTGATAATATTTACCTCTACAGAGAATAGGGGCCAAAAATAATGCGAAAGATGAATAAGACATTGAATAACATGATAACACAAGCACGTTTTCGAACCGCAATGCTCATAATGGCAATGGTTGCTTTTTATGGCTGTGAAACGGATGATACACAGACTGTGGCACGATCTACAAACGTAGTATGGGAGGATAACTTTGATGTAGACGGCGCACCAGACGCAAACCGTTGGGGTTTTGACCTGGGCGATGGTAGTGATGAAGGTATCCCTGGTTGGGGTAATGAAGAATTACAATATTATACGAATAGGCCTGATAATGTTACCATACAAAATGGAGTACTCTTGATTACCGCTCGAGAGCAGACTTTAGAAGGGTCGCAATATACCTCTGCACGATTGACCACTAAAGACATATTTGAGCAGCAATATGGGAGATTTGAGGCTAGGATTAGACTTCCCTTTGGGCAGGGAATCTGGCCTGCATTTTGGATGTTGGGTGCCGATATCGATCAAAACCCGTGGCCAGGAGCCGGCGAGATAGATATTATGGAATATAGGGGTCAGGAACCTACCGTTCTAGTTGGAAGTATACATGGCCCCGGTTACAACGGTGGTGACGCGATTTCAAAAGAGTATACCTTGGAAAATGACCGTTTTGATACCGGTTTTCACATTTTTGGAATAGAATGGGGTCCTGATTTTATCAATTATTACGTTGATGACGTGTTGTATAATCAACTTACCCCTGAAGATGTAGAAGAAGAAACCAATGGAGAAGGCGTATGGGTATTTAATAAACCCTTTTATATACTGATGAACCTCGCGGTTGGAGGCACGTTTGTGGGCGCCCCGAACGCTGAGACGCAATTCCCACAAACCATGCTGGTTGATTACGTTCGCGTCTACGAATTGGACGAAAATTCATTTAATAACTAAACTAACTCCCGATACAATGAAAAATTTATATAACAGAACCGGAATACTCTCAGCGATTATTTTGGTATTGACCTTTCTAGGTTGTGAAGACGATGATAACGGAACGGCCTTGCCAGCAGTTACCGCGGGTTTTACCTTTGACTTGGTACAAGGAACGGGTACGGTATCCTTTATTAATATTTCGGAAGATGCGAATACCTATGAGTGGGATTTTGGGAATGGCACCACATCGACCGAAATCAACCCTACCGTGACCTTTCCCTCGGGCACTTATACCATAGGGCTAACGGCCAGCAATGTTGCTGGAGCCTCTGACAGTTTTGAAGATACGATAACCATAAGTATTCCAGAGCCCCCGGCACCTTTGGCACTGCCCATTGATTTTGATGGGGCCAATGTGAGTTATGACGCTATTGTGGGGGATAATATTGGGTTCTCCATAGTGACAAATCCAGAAATGGATAATGGAAATACCACTAACGTTGGAGAAATGGTCGCTGGAGGTGGTCAATTTCAAAACCTTCAATTCCCTCTAGGAACGGCTGTAGATTTTAGTGGAGAAAATAAGACGATTCAACTCGACTTGTTCTCTTCAGCTGAAATTGCTGTACTGGTCAAATTTGAAGATGGTGTTGCTGGGGCAAGGGACGTTGAGGTTTTGACTACCCATACTGGTTCAGGATGGGAAACGTTAAACTTTAATTTTGCTACCAACGCCGGCGCTAGCTTTATTGAAGGAGACCCACTAAATGGTCAGGCTTTAGTTCCAGATGGGCAATACGGTAAAATCATATTATTTATTGGTTTCAATACAGATCCTGGGGTTGAGGGTACTTTTTTAGTGGACAATATTACCCAAAC
>JBHJJC010000131.1:0-6451 GCA_050042945.1 Croceivirga sp. | reverse complement strand
TTGAAATATTAGCCAGGTTGATTTTACCTTCAGCATCTAGGTTCACCTTAGTATTGCCCAACAATTCTTTGATGTTGGCATTGAGGTTGAATTTATCTTCATCAATTTGAAAACGTAAGCGATTAATGTTGGCATAAGTATCCTCGGTGATACCGGTTTCGTTGTTGATTTCAGCGTCGATAAATACGTTACGTACTGATTTGGGTAAATCAGGATATTTGAACGAAGCATTTTCAGAATTCACTCGAATGGTAAAAGTTGGAATATGATGATCATCTACTATTCCTTTGAACTGTCCGTTTACCTCAAAATTTCCTGTTGTGGTCACCCCGTCAAGACTTGATGTATAGGCTTCTGGAATAACGGCCAAAAAGTTCTTGAAATCAGAGGAAGGGGTTTTGAACGAAATGTCTACCTCTTTGTCATTATCATTGAGTTGAACGTAACCACCAAAAACCAATGACAACTGGTTAATTAAGGCTGAATTATCGAGGAAGGAATATTTATTTTCTTCTAAATCGATTCCGATAAGCGCGTCTAAAGCGACCTTATTCTCGTCCAAATATTTTATCTCATTCATCTCAAAAGATACCAAAGCTTCCGTTTTGGTTTGTAGTTGTGAGTTTTTAAGGGATAAATCCCCTGAACCCGAATGGTTCATTTCAGAAAGAACCAAATGCATTCCTGTGGCAAAATCGTCGTAAATCACCTCAGCATTGGTAAAAGCATACTCCTTTAAATTCAGTGTAAAACTTGAAGTTGCGTCGTCAGCAGTTTGCTCATTGACCGTTTCCTTTTCCAAAGCAATATCGTAATTGGCATTTTCCGTAGCATCTATTTTTAGGTAAAGTCTGGCCCTATCTAAATGCAGTTTTTTGATACCTACGGGCTCCTCAGCCGATTTAAATAGTTCTTTTATCGAAAGTTCCAGTACAATATCACCTGCAGCAAAAAGGGTATCCCCCTCGAATGGGGCTTTATTCACTAAAGTAACCCCTTTTAAATCGACATAGGCATTGGGAAAACTCTTTATCAAACTAAGATTAGCTTCCTCAAAATCGAGAATGGCATTGACATTTTGATTGACCTTATTCTTTACGATGTCAGCAATCTTACTTTCAAGAAAGAACGGCAAAGCAATCAACAAGCCAACAATCAGCACTATGAAAACGCCAAAAACCTTAAGGATTTTCTTCTTCATGACTCCATTTTTAGGTACAACGCGTAAAAATCAATCCAATGATATTTCCTCTCCTAACTTTAGGTTAAATCTTTTACGCAATAGATATACGAACAAATAGAGCAAAGGGGTGTCAAAAAAAGCAATAAAAACTTTAAAAAGAAATCCGCTGATTACAAGTCCGTAGAACTTATCCCAAGGAAGTACACCAAAAACACAAAGGAGCCCTACCACTGTGACCGTATCGACCAGCTGCGAAGAGAATGTAGAAAAGTTGTTCCGCAACCAAAGCATCTTTCCTTCAGTGATGCGTTTCCAAAAATGGTATATCGAGATATCAATGTATTGGGCAAAAAGATAGGCCAACATCGAAGCGAGAACACCTAACGGCGAGAGGCCAAAAACTTGGGTAAATGTTTCATCTTTAATCGGAGAGGAAGGAATCGCAGGTACATAATTCGCAACAAAGATGATGCCCATTGAGAACACTGAGGCAAAAATACCGGCGGTCACGATTTGGTTCGCCCTCTTTTTTCCAAAAATTTCAGATATCAAGTCGGTTATCAAAAAAGTGATGGGATAGGGTAAAATCCCTACGGATATCTCAAATAATGGAGCTCCAAAAACAGTAACATCCCCAAAAGGGTTCCAATAGAAAAACTTTTGAAAAATGAGGTTGGACACCACCAATGAGGTAATAAACAACGCCCCTAAATACAGGTAAATACGGAAAGCCGCTTTACTATCTTTTGGAGTCATCAAGATACTATTGAATATTCAAATTAAAGGGCATTCTGGCTTGCACGCCTTTCTGCTCTGTTATGCGTTTGAAGGTCTTTAGTCTATTGAAGGTATCAGCACCCAACTCTCTTTTGATGACCGATTCACCAATTTTTGTTTTAGCCGAGCTGAAATCTTCCATCAAGCGCTCAAAGTCAGATTTGTACTTTGGATATTTTCTGATACCATGACTTTCCAAACCTGCCAATTCTGCCGCAGCGGAAATAGCATCATCTAAATTACCTAATTCATCGACCAAACCTAATGTAACTGCATCTACACCACTCCAAACACGGCCTTGGGCGACCTCATTCACTGCTTCTTTGGTCATATTTCTACCATCGGCCACGCGCTCTAAAAAAGTATCATAGGTCAATGCGATGCTTTCCTGTAGTTGTTTTCTAAAATTTTCGGTCATGGGTTCAAAAAAGGAATAGTCCACTGAATTGGCATTGGTCCCCACTTGCTCAGCGTTAATGCCTATATCATTACTCAATTCATGAATATTGGGAATGGTTCCAAAGACCCCTATAGAACCCGTAACGGTTGTCGGCTCGGCAAAAATTTTATCAGCCCCAACAGCGAGATAATAGCCTCCAGAAGCGGCCACGTTACCAAAAGAAACTACTACGGGTTTTACTTCTTTGGTCAAAACTACTTCACGCCATATAATATCGGAAACTAAACTGCTTCCACCTGGGGAATCTACTCGAAGGACGACTGCTTTTATATTTTCGTTCTCCCTTGCTTTGCGCAAGGCCCTTGTTAAACTACCTTGCCCGATAACATCCCTACTTCCTTCACCATATAATATCTCTCCCTGCGCAAAAACGATAGCTATTTTGTTTTTGCCGGTTGCACGATTTTTGTTCGCGCTTTCACCAATATAATCTGAAAGTGAAATTACATTGAGGTCGTCATCTTCACCAACCCCCAAAACCTCTTTCCAATCGTTTTGATATTCATCTTGATAACGCATACCATCCAGTAGACCAGAGTTCACAGCCATTATTGGGTTTCGTGCGCCCAAGGTATCTGCAATAGTATTTAGGCCTTCGATGGACAATTTTCTTGACCTACCAATATCGGTCAACATCTGATTCCAAATCGAATTCAAGAGCTCTTTGATTTGGGTACGGTTTTCATCGCTCATCTCGTTGGTAAGAAAAGGCTCTACGGCACTTTTGTATTTACCATGTCGAATCACTTCCATTTTTACTCCTGATTTCTCTTGAAGGTCTTTGTAGTACAATACTTCAGAAGACAGTCCCTTAAAATCCATCACCCCCTGTGGATTGATGAACACCTTATCTGCAACACTGGCCAAATAGTAATCTTTATGGGCATAATAGTCTGAAAGGGCATAAATGGTTTTACCCGATGATTTAAAATCTTCCAATGCTTTCCGTATTTCTTGGGTCTGCGCGAGGCCTGCCAAAAGAAAATTATTTTTAATGCTGATGCCCTGAATACGATTATCGGTTTTGGCCACCTTTATGGCGTGGAGAATGTCATCCAACCCTAAACCTTCTTCAAAAAGTCCGGCAAAAGGGTCGTTTTTGTCTGCACCGTAATAGTCATAAATGGGCTCATTAATTGAAATTTTCAGTACCGTGTTCTCGTTAACGACAACCCCATCACCAGCGTTTCCAAGTAAAGTGGCAAAGACAAAAAACATTACAAAGAGAATACCAAATGCAATGAGACAACCTATTATAGCAGCCAAAAGATTGCGTAAAAATTTCATCGAAAGCGAATTTATTTCAGGCGGCAAAGATACGCATTGTACCTTTGTTTTTCTTACTTTACCATTGGTATATGAGCGCTAACAATAAGGTATATCTATCGCTGGGCAGCAACCTTGGCAATCGATTGTTCATCCTACAGAAGTGTATTTTTCAGTTGAACGAACGCTTGGGCAACATCTCATAGATATCCTCCATTTACGAGAATGCCGCGGTAGGATTTGAAGGAGGTGATTTTCTAAATACCTGCGTGTTACTTGAGACTGAGCTCGAACCTGATATCCTTATTAAAGAACTACTCGGTCTAGAAAAGCGTATGGGTCGGGAACGAATGCCCAATGGAGATTACACTTCAAGAACGCTTGACATTGATATCATTTACTACAACTATGCTATCATCTCGAGCGAAACCCTTACCGTTCCCCACCCGAAAATGCAAGAACGGAACTTTGTCTTGAAACCTTTGGCCGATATTGCTCCCCAGTATTACCACCCAATACTCAATACGGATACCCGAAATCTATTACAACAATCTGGGGATAAAAATCCTTTGGTCAAAAAAAAATATAGACTTTTCAAGAATAGAAAGGAGTTGTTTTCCCAACTTCAGTTTTTGGCTATTGAAGGAAATATCGGGGTTGGAAAGTCAACCCTGGCCGATAAAATTGCACAAGATTTCAACGCAAAATTGGTTTTGGAACGTTTTGCGGACAACCCCTTTTTACCCAAATTTTATGAAGACCAAAGTCGATATGCCTTCCCACTGGAGATGTCTTTTCTGGCAGACCGCTACCAGCAGTTTATGGACGACACTTCACAATTTGATTTGTTCAAAACCTTTATGGTCGGGGACTATGATATATTTAAATCATTGATTTTTGCCCAAATAACACTACAAAAAGAGGAGTTCGAACTCTACCGTAAGGTGTTCAACTTTATGTACAACGAAGTTCGTAAGCCCGATATTTATGTATACCTCTATCAGAATACAGACCGACTATTGGAAAATATAAAAAAACGGGGGAGAGCATATGAACAACAAATAGCGCCCGATTATCTAGAAAAAATTCATCGTGGTTATCAAGACTTTATTAAAAGTCACCCTGAACAAGAGACGTTGCTCATTGATCTTCAGGCACTTGATTTTGTCAATCATCAAAGAGATTACGTTGCTATTCTAGAAACCTTGGAAGAAAAAATACTCGACATTATATTTTAGACACTTTCTAAATTTTAGCATTTCATTTGGAAATAAGGAATGTTTGTACTTTATTAGCACCCTGCTAAAAACAGAAACTAACTAACTCAAACTATATGTTATGCCCCCGATACCTCGGGGGTTTTTGTTTTTTATGCTCAAAACTCCATGCTAGAATAAGGCTTCACAAGATTTATTTCATATTTAATTTTGTCCAAAAATCCCAAATGACCATTCCTGCACTTACTGAAATGTTCAACGAGTGTTTGGTACCAAATTGTGGGATTTCAATAACGGAATGGCTCTCTGAAACCACTTCTTGGGCGACTCCTTTCACCTCATTGCCAAAAACCAACCCATAGGTCGTATTCGGTTCAAGTCTGTATTTGTGGAGTGGAGTGGCACCATCGGCTTGTTCTATTGAAATTACACGAACACCGCTTTCCTGTAAATATTTGACCACATCAAGCGTTTGGGAAACATATTCCCAATCAACACTTTCAGTAGCCCCCAAAGCCGTCTTTCGAATATCTTTATGCGGAGGTTTGGCCGTAATACCACATAGATATATCTTTTGAATCAAGAAAGCATCTGCCGTTCGAAACACCGAACCGATATAGTTTAGACTACGAATATTGTCCAGTATCAGAATCAATGGCGTCTTTTGCAGTTTTTTAAATCCTTCAATATCTACTCGATCAAGCTCATCATTGGCCAGTTTGCGCATAACTTATCCACTTTTAACTTTGAAATATCAACATTGTTCTGCAGTTCAAAGGTCAACTTTTAAATTAGAAAAATTAAAGAAACGAGATTTGGCTAGTGCAAGAGGTAAAAAAGAGACGCCGTTAATGAAGCAATATAATACCATCAAGGTCAAGCACCCTGATGCATTGTTATTGTTTCGGGTAGGTGATTTTTATGAGACTTTTGGTGAAGACGCCATAAAAGCGGCGCAAATTCTTGGCATTGTACTTACGCACCGTAATAATGGGGGCGACCAAACTGAACTAGCCGGGTTTCCGCACCATTCATTAAATACCTATTTACCAAAGTTGGTCAAAGCAGGGCAGCGTGTCGCCATTTGTGACCAGCTGGAAGACCCCAAACAAACCAAAAGTATCGTAAAAAGGGGGGTCACTGAACTGGTAACACCAGGCGTTGCCCTAAATGACGATATCCTAAGTGCCAAGACCAATAATTTTTTAGCTGCCGTTCATTTTGGTCGAAGTAAATCGGGGATCGCCTTTTTGGATATTTCCACCGGAGAGTTTCTGACATCTGAGGGTTCAGCAGAGCAAAGAGACAATCTATTACTAAACTTCTCTCCCAATGAAGTATTGGTTTCCAAAAACCATAGAAGAGAATTTTCAGAATACTTTGGAAACCAATGGCACAGCTTCTTTTTGGAAGATTGGATTTTTCAAGAAGACTATGCCAATGAACGTTTGAACCAACATTTCAAAACCAAGAGCCTACAAGGTTTTGGGGTTTCGCATCTAACGCATGGTATCATTGCATCAGGTGCCATCTTGCATTATCTTTCCG
>JBHJJC010000130.1:0-22052 GCA_050042945.1 Croceivirga sp. | reverse complement strand
ACTGCTTAATAGCATCACCCATTAACTCATCAAAGTGCACGTAGAGATGCATCAGACCAATGATTATAGGCACTCTACAGCACGTTACCAAATAGACAATGCGTATGAATTTAATTGAGTTCATTGTTGGCCCTCAATTTTCTGGATAAGATACGTTCTTGATTAAAGACCAACTGCACAAAATTGGCTTCTATATTAGAAAAAGAGATGCTTCGCTGTCCATCAAGACCGAGCTGTAACCTAGGATAGAATCTGAAGTTTGAACGAATCAACCAAGTTTGTATCCGATTAGGACGAATATCCCATCCGAAAGATAATCCAATTGAAGTGCGATTTTCGGCAATATTGAATGTTCGCTGATTCTCAAAGTCTTCACGAAACCGTAAACGCTCATTTGAAACAATGGCACCAAAAAAGGGAACAAACCCATTATAATCCCAAAAGTTCTTTGTCACTTCGAAACCATAAGCTTTTCTTCTTATGGCCTGTTCAGTACCATAGGCAGAATTACTGGATGCCATACCGCGATAATTCAACAAGAGGTTCATGTCCGATTTATGCAAATGATACCCCAGCCCAAACTCCAACGCCAACGAAGCTGGGAAATTCGACATGTAAGGTCGAAGTTCCTCATTGTATGAACTGTTCCCCAACCAAAAGGCCGATGAAAATCCGGCGCTGAGATAGAAGTCATTTAATCCACCATTTTCCGCTAGTATTTCAGTTTTAAGTTTGGTTTCACCACTTTCCCATTCGTCTTCAGCTCTTATTGTTGTATCAAATACATACCCATATGAAAGGGATACTTGAAAAGGAGGGGTACTTATTTTAACTTCATCTGTTCTAGAAATATAGTAGTCTTGCTTATTGGCATAATTCCACGAAGCCCCGAGATTAAAAAGATGTTTTCGCAAACGAAAGGTCAACCCACCCAACAAAGGAAAGGATGTATGATCAAGACGTGGACCATCACTAAACTGAAAATTACTATTGTCTTGTTCAAAGAGATACGGTGTCCAAGCGACACCCAAAAAAGGGCGTATCTTACCATTTTCAATTCGCCAAGGATAAAACTTAAATCCTGTTTCAACATTGTTATTATGCAATATAGTTTGATTCTCTTTCCGGTATGCTTTGAACGAGAAGGGAATGGATACGTAGAAATCGGCATGACCCCAAAAATGGGTTCCGCCAATAAGTAATCTCGATCCAGAAATACTATTTAACTTCAAGTTGTCTAGCTGGTTTTGGATGTTAAAAAATTTAGTATTGCCTCCGAGACTTGACATATATCCCATTCCCAAATACATCTCTCCAAAGCGATGCCTTGTCTTCTTTTCAACATAAGACTGTGATTGTGCAAATAGGGTAAAAAAGAGAAGTGATACGATTGCTATTTTGCTCATGATCGAATTTTTAAGAGTAGTTCTTCTAGAACAGTATCCGTACTCTCCAAAAAATCAGTGGGTTTATTGAATAAGGGGATATCAGGAAGAATACCCCTATCGGTATTTTTAGCATCTTCAAAGGGAATCTCCATGGAGATTACGGGAACATCTATCTCAACTTTGGAGTTAGGAAGTCTCAGAAAAAATAGCATCCCGGCATTAAGCCCTTTAATATTGCCCCCCGTTTCACTACCTACCAATTGTATTCCATCAATCATACTGGCATAGGTGGCCATTTGATGTGTCGCAGAACTATTTTGGGCACTCGTCATCAAATAGACCTTACCCTTAAAACCATCTTTTCGAGGAATGTAGGTTTTTGCCTTGGCCCCAAACTTTGATTTTAGGTAATAGCGCCCATTTTCATATTTGGTATAGTCCCCTTTGAAACTGTAGGGTACCCTACTCCAGGTTGAAATGTTCTTTTCAAATGATTGAGGTATCTTTTCATACCGTACCGTACTCATCATTGCTGGAGCTTGAAACGGTTTTTGTAGCACTCGCATCAAAAGGTACTCAACCACTTCTAACTGCCCCCCCTCATTGTCTCTGATATCAATAATAAAATCTGTGGCCTTGCTCTCATTTAACCCTTCAAAAACCGTATCCAAAAAATCTTCCCAATCAAAATCCTTTCCTTCCACAGCGAATGAATTTATGGACAGGAACCCTATTTTGTCATCCAATATGTCAAACTTCCAACCATCGGCAAAAGACACCTTGACCTCCCCATAGTTTTCAATGAGTCTTTTTGTTCGATGGGTCTTTGAAATGGCTTTTACGGCTACTTCAATGGTATCATTCGTAGAAGGGTTGGAAAGCCCCAGTTGAAACTCTTCCGGTTTTCCAAATTCCAATGGATAGAAGATATCAAAGAGTGAAAACTTATCTTCTTCCAAAACCAATAACCGCTCGAGTTTCTTTTCGTAATTGTTACCATCAGCAGTAATGTAAGCCGCCAACTTATCCAACACTTCATTTGTGGGCAAACCATTTATGGAATTGATTTCCCAACCCCTTTGCAACCGATCACTTTTACTGGCATTTTTGTCGACAAACAATCGTTTTCCAATTCTTCTGAACGTCAATGGAATTTTATCGGGCTGAAAAAAGAGTGCTTTCTTAATAGCTGTGCCTTGGTTCCAAGGATTGGTAAAGGTATGGCTGCACTTAATTTTGCTTAAAAAACGGGAAACTTCCTTATACACGGTTGTGATATTCGGATGCTGATTGATGACGGTTTCCAAATGTATCAGTTCATTTTGAACCGAAACTGAATCAATGTATTTATAGATGTTTGGGTGTATATATCGTAAGGTTTCGCCCAAGACGTCAATATCTTCACGAATCTCTTCTTTTGAGTAAGTAAGGGAGTTGATTTGTTCATTGGAATAATAATCATACTCGTTATACCTATATTCCAAAATCAGAGGCTCAGGGGTAAACCAAACCATTCGGTCATCTGAACCTTGAAGTTCTGATTGCATTCCGTTGGTAAACCTAAACTTTAGATTTCTTTTTGAAGTGTTGAACGTAATGTTAGCCTCATAAATACCATCTCCGTCTTCGTCATTCATCGGGTAATCTTTGTTTTCAGATAGTGGATCGATATTTCCCCTTAGCCCAACCGCTTTGGTATTTTCTGAGGTCATATCCACTTTAAAGGTAATTTGGTATTCTTGGGAGTTACAACTCAAAAAAAGAAATGAAAGCGCAATAAGCGGCAACCGTATCATATGTTTGACTTTAGCTCCCTAAACTCGTAAAAGATGTCTTTTGAGCAGTCCCAAAAACTGCTATGAACGTCCCAAAAACTGTTGTTAAGCCTTAAGTTGGCGAAGATATTCTGTAGGGGTGTATTTGGTTATTTGCTTGAAGGACCTATAAAAGGTTGACTTTGAAGAAAACCCGGCATCAAAGGCAATGGCCAATAGGGTTACAGAATGATGCTCTCCACTTTTTAAGGCAGACAGAACATAATTTACACGATAATGATTAACAAACTCGGTAAACGACTGGCCATATATTTCCTTAATCATTTCAGATATCTTCCGTTTTGACAAATCATACTCCTTTTTTAGAATATCAAGGTTGAAATCCGGGTTGGTGAAAATCTGTTGTTGTTCGAACAAGACTTCGGTCTTTGCCTTGAAAATATCAAGACTACTACCCATTGTTTGGTTTTTTTCACTTAATCCAACGTCAAAGTCGTTCCCTACGAATATTAAATGTGGGTAATTCTGCTGCCAAGCCTTTAAACTGAACCAAAGTAACAGAAGTAATAACAGGAAGAATTGAACGTAGCTCAAGACATTGTTGTTAAAAACACTTATTTGGTGAAAAATTAAAAATGCACTTTGGATAACAATTAATACGGCCAGTACCCACAGAAATTTGCCAAGCCAGTCGTAAAGTTGTTTTTTCCAAGGCTTTTGCAAAGTCAAGTTTTTTTTAAGCAAAAAATAAGACTTGATGCCATAAAAAGCGCATACCACTAAAAATAGAATACTGACAGTAAGTTGAAAAATGTTCATAAACCCATTTGTCCAAACGACGTACTTAAATGAAACGGAAGAGAATCCTACATATAGTATTATAATCGCTTGTAGCGCTGGTAGGCCTAAATGAACCAAATGATTTTTCTTGAATTGATATCCTGGATTCAATTTCGATTTGAAGTAGAAGTATTGCAGAGGACCAATACTAAGCCCAAAATCCAAAGGAAGGTAATACAGCTCATTGTACTGACCGGGCAACCCCACCAACAAAATGAGATAGTCCATTAAAACCAAAGAAGAGAGCAATACCAATAATCCCAATAAAACATGCGAGCGTTTATTACCTGTTTTTTTAAGAAACAAAGCAATTGATAAAATGAAGGAAAAAAATAAAATGGAAAATGCGATTAATGCTATAACAAAATCGAGAAGCGAAATATTCAATACTTTTTTATTTGCAATACTATCCATTAAGAGATAATTGCAGACTTAAATTCCCAAAAAATGTAGTTGTTTTCAAAAATTGAGACCAATTTGAAATAAACTTTTCCGGATTGTACCGTATGGCAATTCGATCAAAATCTTCTTAATATCGTTTAGCCCAAAATTGAAAGTCCAGTATCAACAACCCTTTGAAGCTTTTCTGGGTTTGCATCTACTTTTGAGACCACACGTATTCCATTGTAGAGTGTATAGAGCATCAAACCCAACTCTTGGGCGCTTTTTGACGTGGCAATTTCCCCGCTGTTCATTCCCTGTTGGATATATCCGATGAACAAGTTTTCAATCTGTTGTTTATGATTGATCAAGGTTTCATGAATCTTATCATTACCAGGAATCATCTCAGTCGCTGTATTGACGACAAAACACCCTTTTCGACATTCATCTGAAGTAGCTTCTTGAACTGCGGCCTCAAAGAGCTTTTGAAAACCTTCCTTTACTGATGATTCTTTTTGAAATAAATCGGCTAACCAGCCACCCATGGTTTTTCTATAATAAGAAAAGGCCTTATCAAATAACTCTTCCTTTCCTCCAAAAGTATCATACAAACTCGCACGATTGATTCCCAAACGGCAAACCAAGTCTTGCATAGAAGTAGCATGGAACCCTTTTTCCCAAAAGAGTTCCATTGCCTTTTTCAACGTTTCTTGTTCGCAGAATTGTTTTGTTCGAGGCATACTGGAATAATTGTTCCAAATTTAGCCAATATGTTAGACTTGAGCGAAACCGCCATCAACGGGAATCTCAGCACCAGTGATATAGCTACTATCCGATGATGCCAAAAATAAAGCTGTGGAAGCAATCTCTTCAGAATTTCCAAATCGACCAAGACTCACCAAAGAAGGAATACTGGAGGCCATGGCATCGATATTCTCTTGTGGCACATTATGCTTTCTATAAATCGGGGTGTCTATGGGTCCGGGGGCTATGGCGTTAACACGAATTCCCTTAGATCCGAATTCTGCAGCAAACGTTCGGGTCAGCGAACGCAATGCAGCTTTGCTCGATGCGTAAGCGGCCATTCCCCCAAATCCTTTCACATTTACCACCGAGGTATTAAAAATGATACTGGCACCTTCATTTAAATGATTGCTTGCTGCTTTTACGGTAAATACCGGACCACGAACATTAATGTTATGAACTTCGTCAAAAATTTCTTCAGTAATGCCATCAATAGTTTCCAAGCGAAAAATTCCAGCGTTCAAAAACAGTACATCAATGTTACCAAAGGTGTCGACCGTGGTTTGAACCAGTTTCTGACTATCCGAAACACTTGAGGCCTCGGCCTTAAACAAGAGATATCTTCCTGATAGCTCATGCTCCAATGCGTCAAGCTTTTCTTGATTTCTGCCGGTCAGAACCACCTTGGCCCCTTCTTTCAAAAATAGTTTAGCGGTTTCCAAACCCATGCCACTGGTGGCTCCCGTAATAATGGCTACTTTGTTTTCTAATTTGCCCATTCTATATGTATTTCGATTAAAATTTATTTTGGAACATTTGTTCCAGTACAAACATATTCTTTTTAGAATGATTGTTCCAAATTAAAATGAATTTTAACTTCACTTTATACTTTAAGCTCTTGTTTTGTATCTTCCGAAATCAAAATCCAACCCAATGAGAATACTAAAATTCCTTTTTATCCTGACCCTGGTCATACCCCTTTTTTTAACGGGGCAAAGAAGAAAAAAACAAGCGGAACGACCTTCCATTGTTTTAGAAGACTCTCTATACTCAGGTTTAAAATGGCGTAATATTGGTCCATTTCGTGGTGGTCGCAGCGTTACCTCTACCGGCGTCGTCGGGCAACCTATGACCTATTACATGGGAACTACTGGCGGAGGTATTTGGAAAACTATTGATGATGGCATTACCTGGAAAAATATTTCAGATGGTCAATTGGCCACAGGTACGGTAGGCGCTATAGCGGTTGCGGAAAGTAATCCCAATATCATTGTTGTTGGTATGGGTGAACACCCCGCTCGGGGGGTGATGACCTCAATGGGCGACGGGGTCTACAAATCAACTGATGCGGGCAAGACGTGGAAACATATGGGACTTGATGAAACAAGACATATTTCAGATGTTATTATTCATCCCACCAATCCTGATATCATTTTCATTACGGCACAAGGGGCACAATATGGCCCAACAGCGCAACGTGGGGTATATCGCTCTACCGATGGGGGAATAAATTGGGAAAGGGTACTCTTTGTTGATGAAAATACAGGGGCTTCCTCTTTATCCATGGATATGAAAAACCCTTTAATTCTCTATGCGGCCATGTGGCAACACCGCCGTTACCCATGGGTTATGGAATCGGGAGGATATTCCTCCGGACTATATAAATCCACAGATGGCGGCACTACCTGGAAAAAGCTGAAAGAAGGCCTACCAGCAGAGTTTGGTAAAGCCGGTATTTCGGTTTCTCGAGCCAACCCAGAGCGCGTATTTGCCGTAATCGAGGCTGAGGGAACCAAAGGGGGCGTATATCGCAGTGACAACGCCGGTAAAAAATGGATCCAGGTCAATAAAAACCGTATCAACATTGCACGTTCATGGTATTATATGGAGATTTTTGCCGACCCCAAAAATGAGAATATCGTTTACGTTTTAAATGCTCCGGTGACCAAATCAATTGATGGGGGAAAATCATTCAAACCAGTACCGACCCCACATGGTGATAATCATCATTTATGGATTCATCCTGAAAATAATCAGGTGATGATAAACTCCAACGATGGGGGTGCCAACGTGTCGAACAATGGCGGAAAAAGCTGGAGCACACAACAGAACCAAGCCACCTCACAATTTTATCGCGTGATAACCGACAACCTCGTTCCTTATAATGTTTACGGTGGGCAACAAGATAATTCGGCCATTGCCATTGCCAGCAGAACCAACGATGCCGGAATCGATTGGAAGGATTGGTATTCCGTCGCTGGTTGCGAAAGTGCTTATTTGGCTTTTGACCCTGATAATCCTGAAGTAGTGTTTGGTGGATGTTACCAAGGTATCATAGAAAAGTGGGTGAAGGCTTCCCGCGAAGGAAAACCTATTAAAGAATATCCAGAACTAGGTCTTGGAAAGGTTCCTAAAGACTTTAAATATCGCTATAACTGGAATGCTCCCATCATCAGTTCACCTCATGACCGAAATACCATCTATCACGCTGGTAATGTTGTATTCAAAACAACTGACGGAGGAAACAGTTGGGAGGCCGTTAGTCCTGACCTGACCCGAAATGAAAAGGATAAGCAAGGTCCTGGTGGTGGCCCCTATACCAATGAAGCGGCTGGAGGCGAAAACTACAACACTTTGATGTACCTGACAGAATCCTCCCATGAGGAAGGTGTGTTATACGCAGGCAGTGATGATGGGTTGGTACATATCACCAAAGATGGTGGTGCCAAATGGACAAATATCACACCCTCAGGTATCGGTAATGGCATCATCAATAGCATCGAGATTTCCCCTCACGACCCTGCTACTGCCTATATTGTAGTCATGCGCTATAAATCAATGGATTTAAAACCCTATGTTTTCAAAACCTCCAATTATGGAGAAACATGGACAAAAATCACTAACGGCCTAAATGACAAGCATAGCTTTGTTCGTGTAGTCCGTGAGGATAGAAAGAAAAAAGGGCTATTATATGCTGGAACGGAAACCGGACTCTACATTTCTTTGGACGACGGTCAAAACTGGCAGAAATTCCAGTTGAACCTTCCTTTGGTCCCCATCAATGACCTCACCATTCAAGACAATGACTTGGTCATTGCGACTGCCGGTCGTTCTTTTTGGATTTTGGATGATGTTGGCGCCATTCAAAGCAGTTTTGACACTTCGGCTTCATTGAAAATCGTACAACCCAAACCCAGCTATCGTATTTTTGGCGGGTACCAAGAGAAACCAAGACCTGGGCTCGGTTCAAATCCGAAAAGTGGAGTAACCATTGATTATTACCTTCCTAAAAAATTAGACTCTACCACACTAACATTAGAGGTCTTACAAGGAGGAAAAATCATACGTACCTACACCAATCAAAAACCAAAGGGGTTCAAATCGTGGCCCGGTGGTCCACCTAAGCCTCAGGTACTGCCCAGTAAAAAAGGATATAATCGATTCACTTGGGATTTTAGAAAAGAGACCATCCCTGCAATTGACAAAGTTTTTGTTTTTGGAAATTACTCAGGGGTAGCGGTGGCTCCTGGCACCTACACCCTTCGGCTCACTGCCGACAATGAAACCGTTGAAACCACAGCAACAGTTTTGGCCAATCCAAAAATAGAAGCCTCAGATGCTGACTATACTGAGCAACAATCCGTTCTCAATCAAATCGAAAATGCATTGAAAAATATGCACAACGCCGTCAATCAAATGCGTTCGGCCAAAGCACAATTGAAATCGTACAAAGAACTTTTAAAAGACAATGTCGCGGCCAAAGCATTATTGGAAAAAGGAGATAGTTTGATGAAGCGTATCAATACTTGGGAAGAACATCTTATTCAGCCCAAACAGAAAACCTTTCAAGACGTTATCAATTTCCACAATCAATTGAATGCTGATTTCATGCACCTCAAGGGATTTGTGGACGTAGCTGAACCTAAAGTTACCGCAGGGGCCAAAGAACGTCTTCGCGACCTGTTAGCCGCATGGAACACCTATGACAACGAAAAGAAGGACATTGTAGAAACCGAAATGGCAGAATTCAACGAAATGTATCAAGCTTTGAGTTTACCTGCCATCATTTTGAAGGAAAATTAATGCGGGCGTTTTTTGCAGACCAAACCCATGTAAAAAAAGACTTTCAAAAGATACACTTACAAAAAGGCGATTACGAAAATTGCACTTTTGAAGGCTGCCAATTTCAAGAGGGTCTCTTGGATAACCAGAACTTTGTGGAGTGTCGTTTTATCGATTGTGATCTGACCAATGCCAACATTTCCCATACCCAATTCAATTCAGTTGTTTTTGAGGGATGTAAGTTGGTAGGCATTCAGTTTGATACCTGTGCCCCACTTCTCTTGCGTCTTTCGTTTAAAGAGTGTAACCTTTCGTTGTCTCGTTTTTATGACATGCAGTTACCTTCCACCCACTTCACCGATTGCAAATTGCACCAAGTTGATTTTGGCTATACCAATCTCTCAAAAAGTATTTTCACTAATTGTGACTTCAAAGATGCACTTTTTGAAAATACCAATCTCAGTGCTGCCGATTTTTCTACGGCATTTAACTTCAACATTGAACCTACACAAAACAATATTAAAAAAGCACTGTTCAGTGCATATGGGCTTATGGGTTTATTGAAAAAACACGATATTGTTATGGTATAGCCAAGTTATGGATACCAAATCGTGTTTGGAATGTAATGCTCGAATTATGGGCCGAATGGATAAAAAATTCTGTTCGGACCATTGTCGAAGTGCATACAATAACAGACTCAATAAAGACAGCAAAAACCTGGTTCGAAATATCAATAACCGGTTGCGAAAAAACTACAGGATATTAAGCCGTTTTGAATTGAAGGAAGGAAAAACAGCCAAAACCACTAAGACCCGACTGCTCGACAAAGGCTTTGATTTCGAATATTTGACCAATATACTCACGACAAAAAAAGGAACCGTCTATTATTTTGTGTATGACCTTGGCTATCGAGCGTTGGAAGATGATTTTTACTTGATAGTGAAGCGTGAGTAAATTACTTCCAATTGGCGCCACTTAATTTAAGTGCAGCAACCACGATATCTTTTCGGCTAATTTGACCTACTAGAATACCATCTTTCATGACCGGTAATCTTCGACGATTATGACGGTCAAAAACACCTGCGGCATCAAAAATGGTCATATCGGAGGGTATGGTCTCAACATTCTTGGTCATAAAGCGCTCAACGCTTTTATCAAGAATAGGCTGGTTGAAATATCGACTTTCTGAAATTTGCTTCATGCAATCGGCTTCAGAAATGATGCCTACCAAAAAACCATTGTCATCCATTACCGGCCCACCCGAAATCTTATATTTAGCAAAGGCTTCCATGACTTCCAATATGGATTGTTGCGGTGAAAAGGTAACCAACTTTCGGGTCATATAATCAGAAACCAAAATTGGGCCACCAGAACTTTTTTTGCTATCTACCTTTGCTCTCGCCCCTTGAAAACTCTTGATTCCCATACTGGTTTAATTTATTGATTAACTCCTAAATTTAGCCAATTTTTAGCGAATATCCTAATTTTTATAGCTATGACTTACAAAAATGGTATTATTTCATACATTGTCACGACCAACGAAAAACCGAATGGGATTCGCCAAACTCTTAGCCTTTTTTCTCCTTCTTTTTGCAGTGTACTGGAGTTTTGAATCGCTCATGCCCAATGACGAATCAGAAGCTGATTTGGACACTTGGGGTTTCCAAATCGAAAATGCCAAAAAGCATATACAATATATTTCCCAAACGCAACATGGTGTGGGCTTTCCAGGTCATGAATCTGTCAGGAATTACGTGGTTTCAGAACTCAAAAAAATGGGATTGCTGGTTACCACACAAAAAGGCTATTCGGCCTCAGATGACGGCAGCCTATGTGAAGTAACCAATATCATCGCACAAATAAAGGGAACAAAGCGGGGCAAAGCTTTGTTGTTACTATCACACTATGATAGCAGTCCACATTCATCTTACGGCGCAAGTGACAATGCTAGTGGCGTGGCAACTATTCTTGAGGGTATTAGGGCGTTCCTTAACAAATCAAGAAAGCCAAAAAATGATATCATTCTTTTAATCAGTGACGCTGAAGAAGTAGGGTTGAATGGGGCCAAGTTCTTTGTCAATGAACATCCGTGGGCCAAGAACATTGGTTTGGTATTGAATTTTGAAGCGCGAGGCAGTGGCGGACCTAGTTATATGCTCATTGAGACGAATCGCGGCAATGGTAAATTGATTGAAGAGTTCACTGCTGCAAAACCTAAATATGCAGTAGCCAATTCATTGGCCTCTTCCCTTTACAAGATGCTTTCCAATGATACCGATTTGACTGTCTTTAGAGAAGATAGAGATATAGAAGGTTTCAACTTTGCCTTTATTGATGACCATTTCAATTACCATACCGCGCTAGATACCTATGAACGTATGGATTCAAATTCTTTGGTTCACCAAGCCAGTTATTTGATGCCCCTAATGGCTCATTTTTCTCAAATTGATTTGACCCATCTCAAGAGCTTAAATGATAAAGTCTACTTCAATATGCCTTTTTTTGAATTGATATCTTATCCATTCGAATGGATATGGGGCTTATTTGGCTTAGCGCTGTTGCTTTTTGTGCTATTAATGATATACGGTTTTAAAACTGGTATATTAAAGACGAAGTCAATCGCAATCGGATTTATACCGGCACTTTTTGTTCTCGTTATTAATGGCTCGGCAGGCTATATTAGTTGGCCTAGCTTAACATGGTGGTACCCTTGGTTCAATGATATGCTTCACGGCTTTACTTATAACGGGCATCTCTATATCATGGATATGGCCCTGTTCTCAATAGCAATTTGTCTTTTGGTATATCAACGATTTATAAAAATCAAAGTGGCCAATCTCTTGGTTGCCCCAGCATTTATTTGGCTACTTATCTGCGGTTTGTTCGCCCTGTACCTCAAGGGAGGTAGCTTTTTTATTGTTCCGGTCTTTGGCCTGTTAGCGGTTCTTTTGGTATTCATTCACCAAGAAAGGCCCAACCCATTATTGTTGCTCTTTTTATGCCTACCGGCGGTGTTCATGCATGTGCCATTTATTCAACTGTTCCCCGTGGTGCTCGGCTTAAAAGTGATGATGGCAACAACACTAATGACGTCGTTACTCTTCTTTTTGGCACTTCCGCTTTTTGCTTCCCTTAAAAAATATACAAGTCTTGGAATTATTGCCCTATTCCTTTTCGCCATTTACGGTATTAAGGCCCATTTAAATGCCGGGTATTCCGAAGAACAACCAAAGCCCAGTAGTCTGCTTTATGTATATGATGCCGATGATAAGCAAGCCTGCTGGGCGAGTTTTGATAATATACTTATCCCTTGGAATGGCCAATTTTTAAATGCGTCAAGAGAAGAATCAAAAAATGCCGATTCACTATTTACTGTAGAAACTAAAATATTTACGCATACTGCAAAGGCACCAAAAAAGGCCCTCAACCTACCGGAGATACTGATTACAAAAGACACGGTGATATTAGGCAATCGACAATTGAATGTTCGCTTTACGCCAAAACGGAATGTTAATCGGCTTGATGTGTTCACCAGTGGCATACCAATTAAAAAATGTAAGGTTAATGGGGTTCAACTTTCGAATTATTATCTAGATCATCGTAAAAGCGAAAAACTATTTACACATCATGTGAGCAATAATGACTACACCGAAATTGAAATAGCCTATCCAGAAAATGAACCATTGGAACTCACGTTTCATGAGACTTCCAATGATTTGCTTACTAATCCGTTATTTAGCGTTCCTGAACGACCATCTAATAGTATACCCATGCCATTTGTGTTGAATGATGCGGTAATGGTCATTAAAAAACTGACGATTGAATAAAAATATAGGAATTCTTGGTTGTGGATGGTTAGGCACTGCGCTAGCTACTGCACTTTTTGCAAAAGGATATCATGTTAAAGGTTCAACTACCTCAAGAGATAAATTAAGGGTATTATCCGAACAGGGCATTACCCCTTTTCAAATTCATTTGGGCGAAAATAGAATAGAAGGAGATATTGATGGCATTCTATTTGACTTGGACGTTCTTGTTATCAATGTTCCTCCGAATTTGAGAAAACAACCACAATCCAATTATGTGGCGAAAATGAAAAGTCTTCTGAACGTGTGCAAAGCGGCGCATGTGCCTTACGTTATTTTTATTAGCAGTACATCGGTCTATGGAGAAGCAGAAGGGGAAATTACCGAAGAAACTACTCCGTTGCCCATCACCTCTTCCGGGAAGCAACTGTTGGCATCAGAACAACTATTTCTTGCCGAACCTTCAATTTCCGCATCCATTATCCGTTTCGGCGGACTTATAGGAGGAAATCGACACCCGGTATATCATCTTTCAGGAAAACAGCTCACGAATGGTGAAGAATTGGTGAACCTGATTCATCGGAACGATTGTATTCACATGATTGAGACCATTATGGAAAATGGGTATTGGAATGAAGTTTTTAATGGGGTATATCCGTATCATCCCACAAAAGTGGAATACTACACTTTCGAGGCAAAAAAAAGGGGAATTCCATTACCTCATTACATCGATTCACCAAAAGAAATCAGTAAAAAGAAAATACATTTTAAGAATTTTTTTGTTAAAAACCATGATTTTACTACATCTATTTCTTCATAGTTCACCACAAAAGATATCATTTTCACAACAAATACCGACCCTCCCTGTTAATTAATATGCTGATTTTAAAAGTCTTATCGATGAAATACATAACTTTGTTTAATGTTTGAAAGGGTATTGTTAAACATCAAGTGGTATAGTTATGGAAACTTTAAGTGTTAAATCGAGGATTTTGAAGCAAATGGAAAGACTCATTGCAAGAAGCTCGGCAAAGGGAAAAATGACCAAAAAAAATCAATTATTTCATGAGGCCATTATCAAGAAGCATTACAATGCGTCTGACGTAAAAATTGATTATCATCGTCATCGGATCAAAATGAATCTTGTAATCGACGAGATAAGTTACGACCCTAAAACGATAAATATTGATTTGGCTATTTTACCAATGAACCTTTTCTTCAAAAACCTTTGTGATTTTTTAACCTCTTGTTTGGAGGGAGATACCAAAAGCATTGCCTTTTATTCTAGGTTGATTCAAGAACTTTCTGAAAAAGAACAGTTGCAGGTCGCCCTATAGGATTAAAAAAAACTGGAGAAAAAGATGCCTAGAGCATCTTTTTCTGTTTTTGGCACTTTCCTATTCTTTAACAGCCTACTTTGGTGATTTTTTTTAGTTTTGCCGCACTAAAAGAAAAGTAGAGATGAAAAAATCGTTGATTATTATAGCCTTATTGGCCTCGACATCTTTTTTTGCCCAGAGCAGCGCAGACCTGAAAGCACACTTTGAGCAGTATTATCAAGAAATGAAAAAACAAGGCGATGTAAATGGTGTTATCAATGCTTTAACGCATCTTAATATCATTAGTCCATCACCTGCAAGAAAAGACACATTGGCTTACGTTTATATGGACGGAAACCAACATATGCAAGCCCTAAATACCATAGGAATTGAAAAGAATGACTCTGATTCAAACTTGGCGGTACAGGTCAAAGCTATTTCACTAAAAGCTTTGAACCAACCGAAAAGGGCCATTGAACAATTTCAAGCATTGTATGACAGATTACCTGACCCCTATATCGCTTATGAAATGGCCGATCTTAAAATTCAAGTCGGCGATATTGAAGGCGCCGAAAAAGATATCACCTATGGTATCGCAAACTCTACCTTGAACATGAAACATGCTTTTTATGAGCGTCAACAACCTTATGAAGTACCTTTAAAAGCCGCTTTTTATCACCTACAGGGGCTTTTGATTTTCAATAAAGATAAAAGTAAAGCTGACGAGGCCATTGCTATGATGGACAAAGCTTTAGAACTCGATTCTAATTTTAATCTTGCCAGTCTGAGTAAACAAGCACTTGAACAGCGAAAAACCGAGGGAGAAGCAGGAAATTAATCTGTTGTACGATATTTTGACTTTAAATCAATGAGCAGAAGGCTATCCTTCTGCTTTTTTATTTCAATCAACTTGCCAACATATTCATTGGGTACCGCAATGGAGAGCACATAATGGGCGATTCTCCACTCATCATCTATCTTTTTCAGCACCCCTGAACCACGGCACAATTTCATCTGTGTATTCAATAGTTCGTCAAACCAGGCTATCTGATTCCCTTCATCTACATAAATATTCCGCTGCACCGCAGCAAAACTCCAGGCTTGGCCCTTATCAAAATAGGGTTTTGAAAAAGCCTTAAATGCCTCGTTCTGCCAGTTTTCTGTAGCGTCCGTACCAATAAAAACCCCCTCATCGGTCATTAATGAAAAATAGGCCTCAAAATCGGCTTTTGCTGCCGCTGTATGCCAAGCATCCAATACATCGGCAATGGCCTTTTTTTCGCCGTTCTGCGGCATGGCAGTAAAACTTACTATGAAAACAATGTAAAAAAATCTCCTATTCTTCATCTAGAATCAGTTTTGCATCCAATGTGCTTCCGCTAATGACATTAAATTGGTTTTTGTATGCGTTGTAGGCATTTATCAACTCCGTCATTCCTTCATTGACAGGCCTTGCATCGATAAGATTGGCTTTAACCTTGTATAAAAAAGTACGGAACAGTTGTTGCCTACTTTTGATTTGCAACTTATCAAAAGACTCTGGGGACTTCGCCTTAGCCAGCGCTTTTTCCTTTTCAATCAAATCGTCTATCGCCAGTTTCAGATCTTCCGTACTCGTAGCCCGTTTCAAGATGTCAAAACTACCTTCCATAGCAACGAATTCGGACCAAGAACGTGTAGAGTCCAACACCTGGGGTTCCAATACAATCCCTTTTGGATAGTCTTGTATGGAAAACGAATTCGTATTTTGCGTTGTTTCGACCCGTTCGACGGGCGCTTCTTTACAGCTTACCATAAATAGCACAAACCATACTGGGAAAGTATATTTCGTCATGATGCCAAAGTACAAATTCTTTGGAAAAGCTATCTTTACTTTCATAATGATTTAACGTCAACTTCAGATGGAAAAATCGATATTGATATTAGGTGCCTGTGGGCAGATTGGAACAGAACTGACCATGGCACTTCGTGAAAAATTCGGCAATGATGTCGTAGTGGCCAGTGATATTAGAGAAGGAAGTAAAAGCCTTATGGAATCCGGACCCTTTGAGCTTCTAGATGCCACTAATTACGAGGCCATCGAAGATGTAGTGATGCATTATGAGATTCAGGATGTCTATCTTATGGCAGCCATGCTGAGCGCCACAGCGGAGAAATTTCCCATGCGAGCCTGGAACCTCAACATGAGTTCTCTTTTTAATGTTTTAAACTTGGCCAAAGAGAGAAAAATTGATAGGGTTTTTTGGCCCTCGAGTATTGCCGTGTTTGGTCCGAATACACCAAAAATTCAAACACCGCAACACACTATGATGGAACCGAGCACCGTATATGGTATTAGCAAACAATCTGGTGAGCGCTGGTGTGAATACTACTTTAAAAAGTACAAGGTCGATGTTCGCAGTGTACGTTACCCAGGCTTAATCAGTTGGAAAACACAGCCCGGTGGCGGAACTACTGATTATGCTGTGGAAATCTTTCATAAGGCGCTATCCGAAAAGAAGTACACCTCTTTTCTGTCAGAACAGACTCGTCTACCCATGATGTATATGGATGATGCCATACGGGCAACTATCGACCTAATGCAGGCCGATGCCCAAGACGTACAGATTCGTTCATCGTATAACCTTAGTGCCATGAGCTTTTCTCCAAAAGAACTGGCCAACTGCATAAAAAAACACATTCCTGAATTTAAAATGGAATACGATAAAGATTTCCGACAAGACATAGCCGATAGCTGGCCAGCGAGTGTTGATGATTCAAAAGCCAGTCAAGACTGGGGTTGGACCCCCGAATTTAATTTAGAAAAAACAACAAAAGAGATGTTGGTCAACCTTGGTAGCCTTTAGTGGAAAGGCGTTAAAAATTATTGATATCTGACTTACCCCCTGTCTTATGAAGAAGCTTTATTTGCTGTATTTCAATGTTTTTATCGATAGGTTTAAGCATATCGTACATGTTGAGGGCCACCACACTTGCCCCATGCATTGCTTCCACCTCAACACCGGTCTTATAAAATGTCTTGACTGTTATCTTGACCGTTATATTCAAACCATCCATTTCAAATTCAATACCCGCGTACTCAATCGGCAAGGGATGACAATCGGGCAATAGTTCTGGGGTTTTTTTTAAACCTAAAAAGCCAGCGGCCTTGCTCATGGCAAATACATTTCCTTTCGGAACAGTATCGTTCTCAATGGCATCAATGGTAGCTAGAGAACCAACTTTCACAATGGCCTGTGCAATTGCCGTTCTATGGGTATTTTGTTTTTGGGTAATATCGACCATGGCATTAGTTATTCACTTTCCACTGATAAGAATCGTCTTCAAAGAGTTCCTTTCCGAAGACAGGTACTTCTTTTTTTATGTCTTCCACAACATGATGCAAGGCTTCAAAAACTTCTTTTCTATGAGCTGAGGAAACCAAAACGAATAAACAGATTTCACCTACCCTTACTTTGCCCAAACTATGGTAAATGTGCATATCGGTCAAATCAAATTGCTTAAAGGCGGTCTCTTGAATTTCTTGGAACTTCTGATGGGCCATACTTTCATAGGCAGTATACTCAATCGCTGAAACCCTATGAGCATCGATTTCATCGGCACGAACCTGACCTAAAAATATATCGTGGGCACCTGTATTGGTTTGCGATTGAAGCTTGGCAATGCTATTCGCGATAAATTCTGGAGAAATTGCTCCATCTACAAATACATTCTTCATTTTCGTTTTCATAAGGCATTCTTAATGACGAAGGTAAGAAACAATTCTATTGATTTTAATTAGTGATTTTGCTTCCCATAAGGCGTTTTTCATTGGTTGATTGATGTTCAAAATTAGGTTTAAACCTGAACAGGAATACAAAATTTTTAGATTACTCATTGTACTGGAACTTTTTTTGATTGTTACTTCTCATACAATATTATAGCTGCTTCATCATGATTTTCTTGACATGAGACAAGAAAACCAACAAAAAGAAAATCATTCCTTATTTCGATGTGTACAACAAGAGCTTTCTATAGGTGCAGAGGTGTAAGAAAATTATGGTTGCTGGTGCAAAAGCTGGAATAAAGCAAAAGGGGAATTCCGTTAAAACATCAACACCTAAATTTCCGGTCTCTATGGAAGCCTTTGTAAACCAAAAGGCCAAAAATGAGGTCATTAAAATATCGAGCAATCCAAAGGTGTTCCAGATAAAAGCAAGCTTTTTGGCATATTTTTTATTGTTCGAAACAGCACTCGCCACAAAAATACTGGTTAAAGCGGCGATGAGGTCACCGATACCGGCAGATAAGGCAAAAATTTGAGGTACTACTCCAAACAGACCCATAATCAAAAAGAACCCTCCTATCAGACGAAAAAGATGTATCCCTATCAAACTTGACAACGAGACTGATTTTAGAAGACGTTTGGTAAGCGATAGATTAAATATAAAGGCAACTAAAAAAAACAGGAGCGGTATGGCGGTTATCACCATAATACGGGGTGGCAGACCAATTTGGGTAAACCACCCCTGAAGACACGCTATGGTCACATAGATAAGATAAGCGAAATAAAATACCACGATGGCGTAAAAAACACGCTGTGGAGAGGGTTTACTTGATTCCAGTACTAGTGCACCTTGCTTAGCTAAGCGGCCAATCAGAAAAATAGGTATTGGAATGACCATTAGAAAAAGAATGGAAACCCAAAGAGGGACAAGGTTGGTGAAAAAATCCATTGTTACTATTTTATAATGTTACTTCTTTTCGAATTCTACTCAAAGAGGTATCGGTTATGCCCAAATAGGTGGCGATATGCTTTAACGGTACATTTTGTACGATATCGGGTTGTGTTTTCATCAAATGCAAATACCGGTCTTTGGCATCATCGGTTATCATTGAAACCGTATGGTTCTTAAGTTCAAAGTAGTTGGTCACCAATCGTGTTCTGCCCACTTCACGAAATGATTCTATCGCAAACAGTTTCATAAAATCTTCGAATTTTATTCGCCAACAACGGCATGGTGTAAGCGCCTGTACCGATTCACGGCATGGCTTTTTCAAGAAGTACGAGTGCCAGTCGATAACAATGTCTTTTGTTGAAAAAAATTTTGTTGTAATATCATTGCCCTCGGTATCAATGGCATATGAACGAGCAAACCCAGACTCCATAAAAAAGTAATAAGATGCCACTTTATCCACTTCAATCAAATAATCGTTCTTCTTAAAGAGCTTTAATTCAAATTGTGAAAAAATTAGCTCAAGTTCAGAACGGGTGAAGTTCGAAGGTTTGAATATTAGTTCAAGAAAGTTCTTATTGTTCATCACATACTACAGTTCAATGGTTTACCCTAAGATAGGGGATTAAACATGAAATATGCCTAGACGTTCATCAGATTCATTCGTACCTTGAGTTCAACCAAATAAGGAGATCATTCAGTACCATAGCGGTTTTCAATTTACTATTGTTATTACATAAGATTAAACCGCGTTAAGATGACAGGAATTAAAATATAAAAAACATTATTTTTGCCCACCACTAGGCCCCGTAGTTCAATGGATAGAATAGAAGTTTCCTAAACTTTAGATGCAAGTTCGATTCTTGCCGGGGCTACATCCAAATCTTTAAAGGAGCTCAGAAGAAATCAAAAAACATTGATTTTCAATTCCCCACGAATTTTCAGTTTCAAATGAATTTTTCTGAAACCATCTATTCGAATTCACAAATCGCCAACACTTTTTTCTAAATGTTTGCGTATTTGACAATTGTTCCGGTCTAAGGTGTTAAACGAGCGACCTTTTTGCGATTTGAATTTCTTCCTAAACTCATTGTAATGAAAAGAAGAATTTCGTGCATACACTTTCTAAATTTTACAGCCTAAATTGGTCATACACCAAAAAATCTAAAAACAACAAAGTACCTATTACGCCAAAATAATGGTAAGCAAGAAAATCAATATAAGCCTTAAATAACGATTGGAAACTCGTCTTTGAAACAAGCGAAAAATCGAGAAAAATAAACCAATATTTGGATGAAGTTTACGCAAAATTATTTCACCCATCAAGAACTTTAATCAGAGAATAAACCTGTTGTGGTTTACTATATTCCAAATTCTAATTAATATAAACGTAGAAAATCTTTAATCTAATTTAGTAATTAGAATCAAACACTAATAATTCTATTTTTTCTTTATGTATACAATATCGGGTGACTGTATTTATTTTCCGGGGGTTATTGGCTTCAAAAATACCTTTCATCGATAAATGTTAGCACTTTGCCATATTTGAGAAAGAAAAAATGAAAGATTGTTGCCTTTGTTTCTATCTTCGAAATGTCCCCAAACTTAACTCCCCCCTTGAATATATCGCTTTGTAAGGTCTTGATTTATCAATAACTAACCGAAAAGCAAGAATGAAATCACCCCTGATTGATTCTTTTTATAGCGACCTTACTGGGTTGTTACCAAAAGAATTTAAGACGAAGTCCATTTCCATAAACTTAAGGGATAGATCTATACTTCTAAGGGTCTCACATAATAAAAATTTGGACTTGTCGATTTCTTTTTGCTTTAATAATCAATCTCATCTTCAACTCCTGAAACCACTAAACAAATGAAAAGAATTACGTTGTTTACTCCATTGTTTTTTTATTCCCTTTTTGTGTTGGCCCAGGCCCCATGCGGTAATATTAGCACACTTGATTGCAATCAGATAAGTGTCAATTTACCTATTGAACTGGCATTTGACGAAAATAACAGTGGAATACTTTCTACTGGTTTTACCATGGTTGTAGAACCAAGTTCTCGATTGGCAAGTGATGATGCTGTTGCGGACACCAATGTTCCAGGCTATGCTCCTAGTCTTATCACAAAAGATGGAGATGGCTTAAAAATCACAAGTACAAAAGGAATTTTATTCAGTCAATTAAGTGGTATCCCAAATAGTACAGAGACGAATTCTCAAATGAATGCTTTGGGTGTTGGTTTTGATTCGCCAAATCAAACGTTCAATATCAACCTTGACCTTCTCGCGCCCAACTTCCAAGATAGTAATGGAAATACGGGAAATGCCCAACAGGCCGGAATCTATTTTGGACTGGATGAAGATCATTATGCCAAGTTGGTTCTTTTTAAGGTTAACGGAACAACGGTTCGCGTACAACTTCAAGTTGAAGATATAGGCGGAACTGGTATTAATGAAATAAACAGCGTGAATTTTAGTAATACGAATCAGGAAATCACCCTAAGAATGGAACTCGATCCTATTTTGAATGTGGTTAAAGGGTTTTACACTAATGGTAATGGTGCTGAAATACAAGTTGGTGGATCATCTGGTTCACTTAACATACCTCCATTATTTTTTGATGGTGTCGTATTTGATGGAGGGACTTCAACATCTAGTTTTGCGGGTGTTTTTACAAGCCAAAGAAGAGCTCCTGTAGCTGAGACCTTTGTCACAACATTCAAAAGTTTTTCTATAATTGGTCCATCCTCTTTATCTAATGCAACGGATGTTACAGTTTTTACAGTAGAAAATCAATTGAATACTTCTGTCATTGATTCAAATAATCATACAATTACCTTAGAGCTACCAGCTGGGACAGATATAACAGCACTTACACCGACCATAGCACTATCACCCGGTGCAACTATCGCACCGCTCTCCGGTACTGCCCAGGACTTCAGCGCGCCTTTCGAGTATACGGTAACCGCCGAAGATGGCAATACCACCCAGGTATGGACAGTTACCGTAACGCAAGAA
>JBHJJC010000129.1:0-13816 GCA_050042945.1 Croceivirga sp. | reverse complement strand
GATCTAACCTTTGAGAATACCACGAATTTATGGAGCAATACCGCACCAACATTTTCGAATGGTGCCGTATATGCCGATTTGGACAATGATGGCGATTTGGATATTGTTACGAACAACATTAACGAAAAGTTAACCTTATTAGAGAACAATTCGACAAGAAGTTCTCTGAAACATTTTTTACAAGTTGAATTCGATGGGCCGACGACCAATATTTTTGGAGTTGGTGCAACGGTGAATTTATACTTTGGTGATGGGGCTAAACAAACCAGACAATTAGTAAATTCTAGAGGTTTCCTGTCGTCAGTTTCAAATGTCTTATACTTTGGATTGGGAGATCGTACATCTATTGACGAACTTGAGGTCATATGGCCAGATGGTAAAGTTCAATTATTGAAAGATGTCAATGCCAACCAATAGCTATCGATAAATTATAAGTTGGCGGAACATATTGAAATGCCAAACCAGGTCAATGAAAAATTATTCACCCAGATTGATGTAGCGTATCATCATAACGATCCCTATTTTAATGATTATGAGCTTCAAGTATTGTTACCCCACAAACTATCGCAGACAGGGCCTTGCTTAGCAAAAGCTGATATCAATCAAGATGGTTAGGATGACCTTTATTTAGGTGGAGGGCATAACCAACCAGGGCAGTTGCTTCTCAGTAATAAAAATGGAGGTTTTTTAGCGAAGACCGTTCCTGTTTTTGTTAAGGATAAAGTATTCGAAGATGTCGGAGGTACTTTTCTCGATGCCGATAATGATGGAGACAAAGATTTATACGTGGTAAGTGGAAGCTACGAATTTAGGGAAACACCCAGATTGCTTATTGACCGTCTATATTTAAATGATGGGCAGGGTAACTTTACAGCTTCTACTGGGTTGATACCTGAAGTTGGTATTGCCGGTTCGGTTGTTACACCTTCCGATTACGACGGTGATGGAGATATAGATCTTTTTGTAGGTGGAAGGGTGGTAACGGGCCAGTACCCCTATCCTGCGAGTAGTCTATTGTTGGTGAATGAAGGCGGGCAATTTTCGATTCAGAATGATAGGCTAGCACCTGGATTTAATAAAATTGGATTGGTCACTGATGCGCAATGGACAGACATTAATGGAGATAACGAAACAGATTTAATACTGACAGGAGAATGGATGGGTATTGAGGTTTTTCTCAATAGAAATGGAGTATTGACAAAAAGTAATGAATATAGCAACTTGGCAGAAGCCACTGGGTGGTGGAACAAACTAATTGTTGCAGATGTGGACAATGATGGCGACACGGACATCATTGCGGGAAACCTAGGTTTAAACTATAAATTTCACGCTTCGAAGGAAAAACCTTTTGAGGTATTTACCTCTGATTTTGATTACAATGGCTCTACAGATGTAATTTTGGCGAAAGAGTATAACGGTAAACAAGTACCTGTACGCGGCAAAACATGTATGACACAACAAATACCTAATTTGGACCAAAAAATCGCTTCCTACAGTGACTTTGCGAGTAGGGACCTCGTAGGGATTTTAGGGGAAGAGGTTAAAACTGCACTTCACTATAAAGCTACAGAATTTAGATCAGGTATCTTTAGACGAGCAGACGATGACACCTTTGTTTTTGAACCTTTTGAAAATAATGTTCAGATAAGCCCAATAAATAGTATTCTTTATGATGATTTCGACGGAGATGGAAAAGAAGATCTGGTGATGGCCGGTAATAACCATCAATCAGAAGTTGAAACTACCCGTTCCGATGCAGGTTTTGGAATATTCTTAAAAGGAGGTGGTAAGAATGGTTTTAAGCATGTGAGACATCTAGACTCTGGTCTGTTTGCTGATGGTGACGTTAGGGCGATGTCTTTGATTAGGCAGGGAAACGATAAATTATTGTTTATAGTCAATAATAATGATAAGCATCAGGTATATAAAATTCGCTAGAATAAATCTTTGAAAACATTGACCAGTGAAGTACTAAGGCAGTCTCAAAAAGAAGAATCACTAATTTTCAAATGGCGTAATAAAGAGCCTACCGGTCTTTAGACAGCAAACTTTGGGTTTCTACAGTCTTTCCAGTCTTTTTCGATTAGTCTACTTGAGGTAAAAGAGCTTAAAAGCGTACCATACTGAATTGAGTAATCTCTGAGGTAGGAGGTTTAATTCTTGGTCTTCTTTGGTATTCCGGATAAATAACCTTAGAGCACTTTTGAATATAATTTTAATCTTCAACTAAGATGTCTTCGAATGATGGTTTTTGTATTGTAAGCCAAACAAACATCAATTAAATCAAACAAATCGCGAACAAAAAATTCAATAACAGAGGAAGCACCTGTTTTTTTGTTGAAAAGCCTTAATAAGTTACTGTAAGGATTTTATCAAAAAACCTACTTTTGTCACAAATGTTATTTTAAAGGAATACCGTTATGTCAGAAGAAGTAGAGCGAATAAAAACCTTGATTATCGGTTCTGGCCCTGCAGGGTATACTGCAGCGATTTATGCGGCTAGGGCAGATTTAAAGCCAGTGGTATATACGGGAATGGAACCAGGTGGACAATTGACCACCACGACTGAGGTAGACAATTTTCCTGGATATCCAAAAGGGGTCGATGGGCCATCCATGATGGTGGAATTGCAGCAACAGGCGGAACGTTTTGGTACTGAAGTTAGAATTGGAATGATTACTGCAGTCGATTTGAGCGATGAGGTGGGCGGCATACATAAAATAACCGTTGATGATAACAAGCAACTTGAAGCCGAGACCGTAATCATTTCAACAGGGGCCTCAGCAAAGTATTTAGGACTGCCCAGTGAGCAGCGCTTGAGAGGTGGTGGTGTTTCAGCCTGTGCCGTTTGTGATGGATTCTTCTACAAGGGCCAAGATGTTGCTATTGTTGGTGGTGGTGATACTGCAGCTGAAGAAGCGTCATATTTGGCCAATATTTGTAAAAAGGTCACCATGCTTGTTCGAAAAGACCATATGAGGGCTTCTAAAGCGATGCAACATCGGGTAAATAACTTGGAGAATATCGACATCCGTTACAATACTGAAATTGATGAAGTATTGGGAGACCAAGTAGTGGAAGGACTCCGTATGGTTAACAACCAGACAGGTGCAAAAGAAGAAATCGGTATTACCGGACTTTTTATCGCCATAGGCCACAAACCGAACACCGATGTTTTTAAAGGACAGTTAGATATGGATGAGACCGGATATATCATTACTGAGCTTGGTTCAACCAAAACAAATAAACCAGGGGTTTTTGCTAGTGGAGACGCGCAAGATAAAATATATCGACAGGCAGTCACTGCAGCTGGAACGGGATGTATGGCTGCATTGGATGCAGAACGTTATCTCGCTACGATAGAAGCTGTAGCGGTGTAAAGCACTTTACCATTTTATCTATACACAAAAAAGCGCGTTGGACCGGTCCAACGCGCTTTTTTGACTTAAATTAAGAAGAAGAAATACTCAATCGATGCGTTTGTAATTCTCCGAAAATGTTCGTTTGCCTTCTTCATCTAAGTTGATTTGGCTGTAGGTATCTGTTTTGAGGTCCAATTCAAAAATGAACTCGGTCAATGTATCCAATGCCTTCATCATCTCATGATCCCCATAAACAATGGTTTCATGTAACTCATCTTCGGTAATAAAATAGTTGCCATAGCCAAAACGCCCCTCCGGCTCGTTGGGAACATAGCGAGACCACATGACTTTGCCATTGTAATACATTTTTACCTGTCGATAGCCTTCAGCCATGGGTTCAGTACTTGAAATGTTGATACCATCATCATAATGGTGAAAGCTAACCAGTTCCCAAGTTCCCTCTATTGAATGAAAAGCATCGGGTTGGTCAGAGTTCAATTCTGTCGCCGATATTAATATCAGCATCAAAAAAAGGAGTCCTAGTACTTTTTTCATTGTAATGGTTTTAATGAAGTAAATAATACACTAATAAGTTACTTATTTTATGTGAATTGTGTAATAAAAAACCTATTAAATTACAATAATGCTAATTTAGGTAAAAATGAGTGCAAATATTAGCATAAAAAAATCCCGATTTATTCGGGATTTTTACCTCTATGGTTGATTATTTATTTTTTAGTATTTGTGTACACTCCCCGAAGCAGATTTTTTCTTTTGAACGGCAGCATCACCCGTATACGATATATCAGCACCGCTACTGGCATCAGCAGTAAGGGATTCTGAAACATTAACCGAGATATCGGCACCGCTGCTGGCATCTGCAGTGCATCGTTTTGCCATTAGGCCTCGCGCCTTGATATCGGATCCGCTACTTGCATCTGCATAAAACAAATCGGTTCTTCCAGAGATTTTAATATCGGCACCACTACTGGTATCGGCAGAAACTTCATTGGCATCCAACTCTACTTCCAAGTCAGATCCACTGCTGGCATCCAGCTCAATTTTATCGGTTTTTATGGTATTTTGTGCAATAAGGTCAGCACCACTTGAAGTGCTCAATGAGCTTACTTCGGGTAGCGTCACGAACACATTTTTCGTTGCTCTCCCTATATTTTCAATGGCATGTATTTTTAATCTTCCATCCCTGATATCGGTACCAATAAGGTCGATGATATTTTCATCGGCTTCCACGGTAATACTGAAGTTATCCGCTTGTGTTACAAATACATCCAACCCTTCTGAGGCATAAACCGCAGTGAATTCATCAGATATCTGACGGGATTCCTCCACGATTTCTCCATTTCCCCTTTTGCCTTCGCCAAAGCTGATGTCAAAGGCGCACGAAGAAGTAAAAAGTGCCATAAGGGCTGCGATTGCGATTCTTGCTAGTGTTGTCATGATTGTTGTTTTAAGATTGATTAAAATTCGTTTTTGTCTTTTGTTTATACTATTGTTATCTTCTCAATTGTTGAATAAAGAGACTGAGTTGTGATTCATTCATTTTTAAGCTTTTTCATAGCTTCTATATTATTGCTGTCCAGTTCATATGCTACCGCATAACTTTCTTGGGCCTTTATTGCTTTATCCAATTGTTCATAGACTTGACCTAGTATGAAATAGGAATAGGAGTGCTCTCTTTTCTTTTTTAAAACCTCACCTGCTAAATCAATTGCTTCATTAAATCTTTTGAGATTTGATAACATCATTAAAGCATTTTGCCAATCTTTTGGAGAAAATGATTTTGTGTCAATTTCATTTTTAAATTTTGGATTTGATTTTAAGTAATAAAAAGCAGGAAGATTTACTTTCCATCCATTCTTTTCTCTTAGCGCTTCTTTTATTATGGAAATGGCTTTATCATCGTTTTTGACCATACTATAGGCATATGCTAATTTTCCATACATTCCATACCATCCTTTTAACATGCTTTGGGCCATGGTAAGTCGTTTTGTTCCAAGTTCTTTGTTCCCAACATTTATGGCAAAAAGTGCTTGATTCAATCGAATTCTACCATAATGATAATTCAAAAGGTTGTTTAGATCATTAATCGGCTCTTTTGAATGGTCTACCCTTAAATCTACTTGATTGAACCACTCATTGTTTATGCCCTTTACCACTAAAGCCGCAGATTGCTTTCCTGATAGTTGTCCACCAGCATGCTGACCCGAGACTAAGCTTTCCAGTAGTCGTTGCGCCAAGGTACCCTCAGAACTTTCAAACGTCATTGCCATATCCCTTAAAACACCTTCCGCCAGTTGGTTGCCCATGACCAAATAGTTCTTTCCAATGATATGACCTGCCCTACCATTCCAATACTTCAATGTCTCCCCAGTAAAGGCATAAGGTTTACCTGTTGCATCCAAACCTCCAACCTGTCTATAATGCGATGCTTCATCATTTAATCTGATATTTTCAATGACCTCATTAATAGACTCTCCTGATTTTAGTTGTTTAAGACCTTCAATAGCGTACAGTGGCTCTGTTTCGGCAATCACAGAGAAAGCTCCAATACCTGGTTCTATGTATATGGTCGAATTACCCACGTAGATATTGTCAGTTGCTACGGCAATTCCCCACTCTTCACTTGTCTGGTCATAGGCAACAATGGAAAAAGTAGAATTTATGTCTTTCCCATATAATAGGCTTGGTAGGTTTTGACCGAATACATCGGTAGGCCAGAACAAGAGAATAAAACAAGCAAAAAGAGCTAAAATTTTTGTCATTTCCTTCCTTTTCTAGTTCTCTTCCTCTGCCTTGATTTCCACACCATCCTCATCGATTTTCATTTTAAACGATTCATTACGTCCTTCCACATTGATATCAATGCCATCTTCATTGATAATGATACTTCCCGCTTCATCATCTTCTGAATTCAGGTTATTAGGGCAGTTTAGGCATTTTAATTCTCCATCACTGCCCATGACCCATAGGTAATCAACGATATCTTTTCGGTAAAGGTCTTTATCGTTTTTAATACCCCGACCAATAGTTCCTTTTGCAGAAGCATCCAACATGATAATCTTTCCCTCTGGCACGTAGACGATATTTCTGACCTCTTGGTTACGCACTTTGTTTTCTCGATCGGTGGTCAGATAATTATTCAAAAAAACTTCATCATTATACAGCTCGTATTCGTAATCAATATGGGAAGACCTACTTTTGGCCTCCTCGAAAGAAGCTCCATCAGCATCCTTTTTAATTTTTATGCGTAATAAGCTATCCTCAGATTTTCTAAGGCTAAAACGTACATCTTTTGAGTATAACAGGGCATTTCCGCTTTCGTCATAGACAAAGTACATTCCGTCTATGGAAGGTTTATTTTCTAGGTCAAATTCGTCATTGGCATTGATTCGAATTTTAATGGAATCACCAACCATTTGTATGCTGTCATTTATGGTAGTCGTACTTGTAAATGCCCGTGCCGCTGCCTGTCTAACGCCTAGGGCAATCAATACTCCGATGGATAGTAACCACAATCCAAGCAACGTAAACTTAGCGATGTTGCCAATTGATTTTAGGTTGTTGACCAATATCTTCAATCCTAAATAGAGAACGAAGAAGAACGGAATTCCGGCAGCGAAGAATACCAAGATAGAGACCAACCAAACAGGAGCACCGGTCGTATTTACGATATCGTAGAAATCAATTCCAGGAAAATGTACCAAATCGACTACTCCGGCGGTAACCAGCCCAATAAATAGCCCTATCAAGGTAGCCGCACCGACAATAATCAATATGATACCAATGAATTTACCAAACACTTTGAAAAGGAACATAAAAATATCCCCAATGGTATCGAAAAAGGTCCTGGAGCCGCTCTTGACCTTGTTGCCCATTTTTTCATAGTCAACGTTCTTTACCTTATCTGCAACATCATCAAACCCCTCTTTTACTTTGCGTTCTATATTGGTGATGTTGATGGGCTCTCCCCGCATATCCAATTTTTGGGAGGTTGTCGTGGCTTCCGGAACCAGTATCCAGAGCAGAATGTAGGCAATCAATCCGAAGCCTGTAAATACTCCAAGAAGAATGAAAATCAGGCGAATCCAAAGCGCGTCGAATCCTAAATAATGTTCCAAGCCCGCACATACTCCTCCAATGTATTTTGTTTCGGTATCACGATACAATTTCTTCACCCTACCGGTTGTAGCTGTCGTTGTTTTTGGTCTTGGTTCATCCTCAAAAATATCCTCATCGACCATATAATCTTCAGGTTGCCCCATTACACTAATAACAGCGTCAACTTCCTTTTGGGTGATTACCTGACGGTCGTGCTCCATTTTTTCAGAAAAAAGTTCTGATATACGGGCTTCGATATCGGCTATGATCTCATCGCTACCGGCTGTGCCTGAAAAGGACCTCTTTATGGCTTCAAGCTACCGCCTAAGCTTGTTGTACGCTTCTTCGTCAATGTGGAAGAAGGTATTTGCTAAATTTATTTTTACTGTCTTATTCATTTTTCGTTGACTATTTGTTGTTGGTTACCAAGTTTACTGCATTTCTAAGTTCATCCCAGGTGCCGTTTAATTCTTTCAGAAATAACTGGCCCGTTTCGGTGAGTGCATAATATTTACGTGGTGGTCCTGAAGTGGATTCTTCCCAACGGTAGTTGAGCAATCCGGCGTTTTTTAAGCGGGTCAATAGTGGGTAGATCGTACCCTCCACGACAAGCATTTTTGCATCTTTCAAGGCCCCGAGAATTTCTGATGCATACTTATCCTGATCCTTGATAATAGATAGGATACAATACTCGAGAACCCCTTTGCGCATCTGTGCTTTTGTGTTTTCTATATTCATAACTGTAGGATTCCTTAATTTAATTACTGTTCGTTTTGTCCCATTTTTTCTGGGTAATTTACCTCTACAACACCCTCTTTAAAAAAGAGAGGGTATGTGAGTTCGTTTTGATTGGTTTTTGATGTGATGAGCATCTCATGATTGATGAGCCCTTCGACTATGCGCTGGGCGAGTTGATTTTGATTCGTTTTTTGATACTTTGGCTCTACTTCGACATGCTCAGCCCAGATTGATGATTAAACTCCTATTTTTATTAATTCAATTGTTCCTCATGATTATAACTCAGTTCTCTTTTAATTTTCCAATTCCCTCTATCTAAGACCCAAACATGGGTGAACTTAGCAATATCCCCTTTTTCGTATCTGCCATTTTCATTTAAAAATTCAAAGGTGTGGACTCCATGCTGAATAGCGCCATACAATACTCCTTGGGCATACATCGGATAAACCTCTAGACTATTTGGTATCAATATTCGCTTGGCCGGCTGCAGATCATTATCACTTAAATTTTTGCACCCGTTTTCAATATTCCTGACAAAAGCATCACGACCCTCCGTGATTCCCACTTTGTCATGGTAAAATTCAAAATCTTCGGTAAACATTTCTTTCAACACTTGTATTCCGCAATTGTTAAAGGCGGCATCAAACAAAATACTGTCTTTTGTTTTTAAAGTATTGAACAAATCATTTTTGGCGGTAACCTGAGTATTTGCATCTATACTGAAGATTATAAAACCCAACAGCGCTATTTTTCCCAATAATCTCATTACTTAATAAACTTAATGGTTATTGGATATTCAAATCGTTGACCTTCGTTTGTTCTAATGGTGGCAAGAATAGTATATACGATGTTTACAACTACTAGTCCAGCATGTAGTACACCACTGATGCCAGCGGGCCACAACCAACGTCCTAACCTAAAATCATCACTACTGATATTAATATCTAAGTTGTTCAGGTCACTTAGCCCGTGAAATCCCCAGAAATTACCATCAAATAGGTCGGGTAAAAAGCCTATGAAAAATGGAATACTAATTAAGCCCACAAGAATGGAATACAACAGCATACTAATTTGGAAATTTAAAGCCTGCTTTCCATTATAGTCTACAAACTCATTCTCTTTCTTGTTGGCAGTCCAAAGTATAAGGGGTAAAATAAAATTCCCGAAAGGAATAAAATACTTTGAAAAGGTCGAGGCGTGTATAATTGCCGAGAGGTTTCTTTCATGTTTGGTCAATACTGTTGCCATTGTTCGTTTTTTGATATTTTGCCCTGATTAGAGGCATTTGATTGTTGATTGCCTATTAGCTTACGATGCAAATATATATTCAAAAGATGGTACTATGCAAAACAAAGTACTATGATTTAACTTTTATTTAACAAATAATAGGTGGTCATTAATCCGTAAATTTGAGGGGATATCCCTTTAAATAAAAGCCATAACGGGTGGAATTGCATTTAGAACATCTTAAAAGGAAAATTTTATCCTACACCTTTGTTGAGGAACAGTTTCTGACCAATCAGGTGCAGCAGTACGAACGATTTCGGTTGAAAAAAGGGGAAACATTGGTCACCCCCGGTAAAAAAGTGGAATACTTCTATTACTTGGCCACTGGTTGTATTTGTTATTATAAAGTGGAAGGTGGTGAGACCAAGGTTTTGGAATTCTACACCGAAGATGTTTTTTTTACTGACTTGCTTTCTTACGTAAATGAGGTGCCATCGAGTTATTATTTAAAAGCTGTAGAACCCACTTTAGTTTTTGGTATTCAAAAATTGGATGCGGAACGGATGTTTGATGATTCGCATCAGTTGGAGCGTTTTGGTCGACTCTCGATGCAAGAAGCATTCTTAAAATTATTTACCCGTGTAGAGCGCATGAGTATTCGAAGTAATGAAGAGCGATACTCCCGTTTGTTGGAAAAGCGCCCAGATCTTTTTCAACGGGTGCCGAATTACCTTATAGCAAGTTATCTGGGAATGACCCCAGTGGGACTTTCTAAATTAAGAAAACGACTTCGTACCAGTATTTCCAGTAACTAATCGAAGTGAAATTGATTCTTTTTTCCTTTCTCCCATAACCTACAATAAAATCTCTCCCATAACCTACATCCCAGTAGACTGAAAGTTTGTGGGTATATTCATTTTCAGTATCCTTCAAAATCTGTAGGCGTAAATGTTGCGCTCAAATCCAACATGATTATGGCGAAGGAAAGCACAAAATGTATAGTGTTTGATCCATGAGCCACATTTTGTGATTTTGTAAATGAAGTATGGTTATTGTTAAGGGATTAAAAAATAATCATATCTAACAATAACAAATTTATTTTTTTAATGCGTTTTTATTATACTGGTTTAATGAGTTTGATATGAATTAATACTAATTTCATTTTGTTCAAAAAATACAGTTATGACAAATCAGTACATGGATTTAGAAACCTTGAAGTATCTACTATTTAAGGTACAGGATGTAAAGGAAGTACTCGAGCAAGAACGGTTTTCGGAGTATGACGAAGAGGCGGTTGAAATGTTTATAGATTCGGTAAAGGATTATGCCGATAAAGAAATGTATCCTTATTTCAAAGAGATGGATGAACATCCGGCATATTTCAAGGATGGGGAGATAGTGGTGCATCCCCAGGTGACTAAATATATGAAGCAGGCAGGTGAGATGGGTTTTGTCAGTGCCCCTTTTGACTATGATATTGGTGGACTTCAAATGCCCTCAATGGCTGTAAACGCCTCTGCCTTTATACAAGAAGCTGCCAACAACCATTTGCCTGGTTATGTTGGTTTGACACTTGGGGCGGCTGAATTGATTATCCATTTTGCAAACCAATCACTGAACGAAACCTATGTTCCCAAAATGATTTCTGGCGAATGGGGCGGAACGATGTGTTTGACCGAACCCCAAGCAGGAAGTTCATTATCCGATATTGTGACTTCGGCAACTCCTAATGGCGATTCCTATAAAATACACGGACAAAAAATATTCATTTCGGGAGGCGATTACCGAGGTGCTGAGAATATTGTTCATTTGGTTTTGGCCCGTATCAAGGGCGCACCTGCCGGTACTAAAGGTATTTCTTTGTTTGTCGTTCCAAAGAATAGACCAACCTCAGAAGGAACTTTGGAGTCCAATGATGTGACTACAGTAGCCGACTTCCAAAAAATGGGTCAGCGTGGGTATTGCACCACCCATCTGTTTTTCGGCGATAAGGAAGACTGTAACGGTTGGTTGGTCGGTGAACCCAACCAAGGGTTACGTTATATGTTCTTGATGATGAATGGTGCCCGTATCGCCGTGGGTCGAGGCGCTGCAGCTATTGCAACTGGTGCATACCATGCATCCTTGAACTATGCCCATGAGCGTCCACAAGGCCGTGAACTGCAAAGTTCTGGAAAGAAAGACGCTTCAACCGAACAGACCTTAATTGTCAACCATCCTGATGTTCGAAGAATGCTATTGCTTCAAAAGGCCATAACTGAAGGGGCATTGAGTCTAGTGTTCCTTTGTTCAAAATATTATGATATGTCGGTTGCTGCCGCAGATGAACAAGAAAGGGAAAGGTATAAGCTACTCTTGGAAATTCTGACACCTATCGTCAAGACATATCCTTCTGAAATGGGTATCACCTCAATCAACAACGGTGTTCAAGTATTGGGCGGCTACGGATTTTGTTCGGAGTATATAGTGCAACAGTATTTGAGGGATATCCGAATTTCTGCCATTTATGAAGGAACCACAGGAATTCAATCTCAAGACCTTTTAGGCCGTAAAGTAACAATGGCCAATGGTAAAGCGCTAATGCTATTGTCTGAAGAAATCAAACAGTCGATTGGTGAGGCCATGGCTCATGAATCTTTGGCGCCCTACGCCAAAAAATTGGGAGCAAAACTAGGGCTGACCGAACAAGTACTACAATCCTTAATGGGGTATGCCATGCAGGGGGACTATCAACGCTTCTTAGCCGATGCTACCCCATTTATGGAATTCTTTAGTACGATAGTAGTGGCATGGCAGTGGTTGGTCATAGGAACAAACGCCCAACAGGCTTTGATCATAGGTTCCAAAGACCATTCCGAAGATTTCTATGAAAGTAAGCTGCATACCATGAAGTTTTATTTCAAGTATGAGTTACCAAAGACTCAAGGGTTATCAGAAATTTTAATGGATAAAGAGGCGTTGACCTTAAATTCTGATAAAAAGATATTTGCCTAAATGACTGATATAAAATCAAAATTTGACCTTTCGGGAAAGGTTGCGATTGTAACAGGTTCTAGCAAGGGCATTGGTCTTTCCATTGCCCAAGGTTTGGCAGAGAACGGTGCCAAGGTGGTCATTAGTAGTCGTAAACAAGATGCGGTTGATACGGTAGCCAAAGAATTTCAGGTGAAAGGTTTTGACGCCATAGGTATTGCTTGCCATATCGCTGACGGAGATCTGCGAAAAAGTGTGGTAGAACAGACGTCGTCTAAATTTGGGCGGATAGATGTGCTGGTCAATAATGCAGCCATCAACCCCTTTTATGGCCCTTTGGAAGCTACTGGCGAAGAAGTTTTCGATAAAATCATGGATGTTAATGTTAAAGCACCTTGGTTGCTATCGAATTTGGTACAGCCCCATATGAAGGAAAATGGAGGTGGTAGTATCATCAACATTTCTTCTGTTGAAGGGATACATCCCGGATTTCGATTAGGATTGTATAGCATGTCAAAGTCAGCACTGATTATGTTGACCAAGAACCAAGCTAAAGAATGGGGTAAACTGGGCATTCGTGCCAATGTGGTTTGTCCTGGACTGATAAAAACCAAGTTTAGCCAAGCCCTATGGAGTGATGAAAAGACCTTGGGTATGTATACGGGCACCATTCCGCTCAGACGAATGGCAGACCCTGAAGAGATGGCTGGTTTGGTAATGCTGCTCGCGTCAGATGCTGGTTCTTACATGACAGGCGGGGTATACACTGCCGATGGCGGTTATTTAATCTCAGGGTAATGATTTGTAATGTTTTTTGTCATTCCCGCAGAGGTGGAAATCCACATAGACCATCAAAACAGCGAAAAATAAATTTTAAAACATTTCATATCAAACTGTCACCTTGAGCGCAGTCGAAGGTGCAGTCTAGGTGCAGTCCTAAGAGCTACATGCATATGTTGTAAAACTATAACGAGAATTAAATGAACTTCGAATACAGCGAAAAATCTTTGGAGTTGCAGGCCAAGCTTAAAGCTTTTTTTAAAACCCATCTTGAACCTGTAGCTGAAGAAGTGGAAGCTTTTCACTCCAATCCAAGTAATGCTTGGAAACGTTGGCACGGTACTGAAGATTTAAAGGAAAAAGCTAGGGCCGCTGGTTTATGGAACCTTTTCCTACCAAAAACTTATGGAGATTTAAGTCCGGGGTTGACTAATCTGGAATCCGCTGCTTTGGCTGAGCAGATGGGGAGAGTGAGATGGGCCTCGGAAATTTTTAATTGCAGTGCTCCCGATACGGGCAACATGGAGGTTTTAGCGAAATATGGTACTGCTGAACAACAAGATACATGGTTGCGACCCTTGCTGGAGGGAAAAATTCGTTCAGCATTTTTAATGACC
>JBHJJC010000128.1:0-19211 GCA_050042945.1 Croceivirga sp. | reverse complement strand
TCATCATTTTGCCCATATTGAGAACCTAATAAAACAAAAAGGTTGGTAATTAAAGCGTTTTGCCCATCACCAACATTTCCTTCTCACTTACTTATACTCCTTCATGCGAAATACAAGATTCTCCGATACTGGTATACCCATTTTTTTGGTAGAACTGTTTGGCTAAACCTTTTTTCATAGCCTCTAACCATATCACTTTCTTTTTATGTCTTTTAGCAAGATTTTCAACGAAATGGAGACTGTTTTCACCAATGTTCTTCCCAGTGGCATGCTCCAGCAAATAAAGTCTGTGCAGATATAGTGCATCTTTAGAGGTCCAATCCCCCCATGATTGATGTATTGTTATTTTCAGTATTCCAGCGTTTGTCCGATTATGTTTGATGAGGTAATTGCAACAGTGCGGATTATCGATTTCACTTTGAACCACTTCTGGTGTGAAGCTAACTTTTAAGTATGTCGGGTTTTGATCTTTCCACAAGTAGAGATAATGCTCTAAATAAGATTGGGTACCCACTTTAATATACGTAGCCATCGTTTCAGGGGTCACTGGTTCAAAAAGGGTACCCATGACAGTACGACTCGTTTTCTCAGCCATTTTTATCGTGTAAAATAACCCAATCGCCAAAGCTCTCAAATCGATGTTCTACATCAGCTGGAAATAGCAAAAAATCATCTGCTTCAAAACTACAGCGCTTTCCTTTGTTTAAAAATTTTCCTGTTACGGAGGTCATTACGCACATCTCATCTTGTTTATGGGGTTCACGCAGTTTTGTCTTTTTTTGGGCGGATAGACCTCAACGGAAAGTGGACCGTGTTCAGAACGTGTTTCGAATTCATTTTTTCTCGAGTTAGCACTTCAAGGGCTTTGATTCCATTGATTTTCAAAATGGTGTTAAGTCCAAATAATACCTAAATCCATTTGATATTGCAACCAATACTCGGTTTTTGGTTTTCATCAATTGGCTTTCCTTCCAAAAGTGCATCAATAGCCCTGCGTAAGTCCTTACCATTCAGCGGAATTCCATTTCCTGGTCGTGAATCATCCAATTGGCCACGATATACCAGTTGTAGTTTATCGTCAAAAAGATAAAAGTCAGGGGTGCAGGCCGCATCGTATGCTTGTGCTATTTCTTGGGTTTCATCATATAGATAAGGAAAGGGATAGCCCTCCTTTATGGCAACTTTGGTCATCAAATGCGGGGCATCTTGGGGATAGTTTTTTTCATCATTGCTTGAAATAGCGATGAAGCCAACACCCTTTTTCTGATATTCCCTACCTAATTTTGAAATTTCTGGATTTACATGAATGACAAAAGGGCAATGATTACAAATAAACATCACAACGGTTCCTTTATCCCCCTTAAATTCATCTAAACTTTGGGTTTGGTTGCTCACCGTGTCAAAAAGTGAAAAGTCAGGGGCGTTGGTGCCTAGGGCCAACATATTACTTGGTGTACGCGCCATTACCGATAGTTTTTTAAAGTTTTATCAATAAGAACAATAAGTTCTTTAATATTCTCTTTGAACCCCAGTAAGCCCTGATTTTGTAAATTAATGATGTAAATCAGGCCGTAAAACTCAGAAAGCAACCATTTGTCTTTATGAATATTCAACTCCTCATTGGTGGATAAAACTGTTGATATATTCAAAAGGGCTTTTGCGTTCTCACGGGTAAAGAATTCAGGGTATGCTTTGTCAATGATTCGTCTGTTCATTTGGCGAACCCTATACTGTACTCCTCCGGCATAATCAAATTCATAGTAATTGATCAATGCTTTTCTGAGTTCCCTTTCTCTGACCAAGTCTATTGTTTCAGCTTCAATCATATTGGTAAACGCTGTTCTTTGTGGGCTAAAAACCTCATAATTTGTAAACGGTTTTGAAAATGCATTAAAAACTTCTACTCTTTCAGAAGTGGTAAGGGTATCACTGAATATTTGCATCATACCTTGAATTATGGGAATCTTTGATTCATTAAAACGCAAGACATTATCAATGTTCACCATGTCTTGTTGCAGATTCACGCGAATTTCATCGAGGTAGACCAATTCCTTTTCGTGAGATTTTTTTGCATTGTTCCATTCATTGATTTGCAAGGCAATCAGTATGCCAATAACGACCAACACGATTTCACCAAGGGCATAAAAAAAGTATTTGGTCAGTTTATTTTCGGAAAGGAGACTCTTGCGGATTTTTCTAAAAAAGGCAAGCATATAATTGAATTCGTGAAAACCAAGATTATTATAAATATAGTTAGAATCGTTCAGTTCTTCACCTGATGCTTACATCAAAAAAAGTAACAGTATATTGTGCGTTTCAAAACCTTGATTTTTGGAACAGATTATAGACAATGTTCATATTGATTTCGATAAAGATTCCCTCTGGCCCCTAAATATTGCCTTGGCCTTGGTGATGTTTGGTGTAGCTTTGGAAATTAAACTGAGTGACTTTAAGAAACTTGCCCGAAAACCTAAATTGGTGCTCACTGGGGTGTTCAGTCAGTTTGTACTTTTACCCGCAATTACTCTTGGTTTGGTCTGGTCTTTGAAACCTGTTGCCAGTATAGCCCTAGGCATGTTTATGGTAGCCGCTTGCCCCGGTGGTAATATTTCTAACTTTATCACTCATCTTGCCAAGGGGAATTCTGCACTATCTGTTACTTTGACTGCAATTGCCACATTACTGGCCATAGTGATGACACCATTGAATTTACAGTTTTGGGGTTCGCTATACCCGCCTTCGGCGCAGATATTGAAAGAAGTTTCCATTGCATCTCTTGAGATGATAAAGTTGGTTGCGTTGCTATTGGGAATACCTTTACTCATAGGGATGATGGTAAATCACATTCGACCTAAATTGGCCAAAAGGATGACCAAGGTATTTAAAGTGGGTTCGCTGGTTTTTTTTGTAATACTCGTTTTTTTAGCGCTTTATAAGAACATAGATATTTTTTTGGAGTACATCTTCTATGTGTTTTGGTTGGTATTACTTCATAATTTGGTCGCCTTTCTGACCGGTTTCTCTTTGGCAATAGCAATGGGGTTAAGTAAAGAGAATGTTCGAAGTATAACGATTGAAACAGGAATTCAAAACTCTGGTCTTGGTTTACTATTAATTTTCACATTCTTTGATGGATTGGGGGGAATGGCTTTGTTGACCGCTTTTTGGGGTATTTGGCATCTGATTTCGGGTTTGTTATTAGGTGGCTTTTGGGGATACCGTTCAATTGAAAAGAAAAAACTGGTTTGAGACGCCTTGTGTACCTCTTTTTGAAGAATTGGATTTCTTTGGCCTTGTTCTGCTACTATCGGAAGATTGAAGTGGTAGGTTTAGAAAACATACCCAAGAACAAACCGGTTCTCTTTTTATCCAACCATCAAAATGCGCTTCTCGATATTTTGTTGATAGCAACGCGATGTAATCATAAACCTTGGTACTTGACAAGGGCTGATGTTTTTAGGGGTAAGTGGTTCAGAAGGTTATTTTCATTTTTGCAAATGCTTCCCATTTATCGTATTCGAGATGGTAAAGCCAATCTATACAAGAATAAAAAAATCTTTGAGACTTGTGCCCAACTTTTGAACAGTAATGAGGCCATATTACTATTTCCAGAAGCGGATCATAACTTAAGACGCAGGGTACGGCCCTTGAGTAAGGGTTTTACACGTATTATTGATGCATCACTTGAATTAGATGCTAATATTGATCTGCAATTGGTTCCTGTTGGCCAAAACTATCAGCTGCCAAAGGTGGCCGGAGACCAAGCTGCAATTTATTTTGGAAAACCTATCTCCATTCAAGACTTTAAACATAAGAATAATTTTGTGGGAGCAGTTAAGGATGCTGTATTTAATGCGTTGACACAACTCACCACACATGTGCAACCGGATGAAGATTACGACATGCTCATGAAGCAGTTATTGCGTAGTAAAGTAGATTTCACGAAACCCGAAGAAGTGAATTCCCTTTTGGCCAAAGGACTTTCTGAACTTGATCGACAATACCAAAACACTAATCTTCTTGTATTTCGCAGGCTTCTTTTTAGGTTACACAATCTACCGTTACTGGTGCTCTGGCGTTTATGGCTTAAGCCAAAAGTCCCGGAACCTGAATTTGAGGGAACATTCCGACTCGGATTCGCACTATTGGCCTACCCCACATTTTACGCTATAGCAGTTATTGTTTTGAGTATCGGCTACAATATGACAACGGCATGTTTTGTTGTTTTGGGACATGCCGCTTTAAATCTTTTGCTTGTGAAATGGGGAATTACATCATATCCCCAAAGAAAATAGCATTCATCATTAATTTATTTGTACCGTACCAAAATCCTCTAAAGTTGGTGTTGTCTGTAAATAAGATGACACGGCCTTGACCTATTTTTTTGGTTTTGAATGGCACACTATTTTTCAGTAGCTCATAGTTTTCTTCTGAGATATAACCGCTTTGAAGAGGCGTACTGGTATATTGAATGGGATTATCATAGCTGTTTTTCTCAGGTTCCAAATAAATATTGGTATTTCTAAAGAGTGATATCGTATTGTTTTTGTAGCCATACCCAATAGGGTGTGAGCGGTCAAGCTTTGCTTCGAAAATAGATCCGCCCGTAACCTGTGCACCTAAAAAATCTTGCTTCTGGTCAAAACGTATCTTCGTGGCATTAACTGTATCCTTCTTCATTTTGATTTGGAGGAGTTCATTGTTCTTGAACCAATGTGCTACGTTTCTAAATCCGATTACAGTACCGCCATTTTGGACCCAAGCTTTTACCTTTTCTGTTCCCTTTTTATCCAGAATATCGCTGCCCCATGCACTTGGGATGATTAAATCGGTATAAGAGCTCAAATTGACTTGATTAAAATAGCGCGTATCAATTTTTGTGATGTGCATGTTGTAGCGGGTATCGAATAAATGCCAAATTTCACCAGCGTCATAAGGTCGAATACCATCGCCAACGAGAAGGGCCACCTTCTGTTTTTGTACGGGGTCGAAATCGTTACTTCCCAAATCGATTCCTTTGGTAAGTCCTGTGCCTACAGCACTGATATTAATTTGACTCTCTTGGGCCACTTTTTGAAGAAAACCATAAAGTTCATCAGCATCCAATTTTTGATTTTGAACGGGAATCATTATAGTCCCGTAGTCATACGTTTTCCCTTCCAACGTAAATGGTGATTTGGCAACTTTTGCACGGATTCCGCCTTGGGTGATAGCATTCAGTGCTTTTGGGGTGTAATATTCATGCCATTCAAATAAGTAAGCATAATTGCTCTTTTCACTTACAACACCTGAAAGTGGCTTAAATTCGGTGACTTCCTCTCCAGCACTTAGTAATGCGTTGACCGAGGTATAATCTACGTTAAAGGCCAACGGAAATGTCCAAGCTGAGACATCATAGAACAGACTATCTTTGAACGTGGTACGTTTTTCAAACATCGCCCGTATCAATCGTGGATTTTTTTGATTTAAGGGTACAACATAGGCAGCTCCTTTTTTAAAAGCCTTTCCTCTCAAACTAACATCACCCTTCAGTTCGTGAAATCTAATTTTCTGACGATTCAAAATTTCAGCTAGGTGCCATGTTTTGGTCTTGTCTTTGGCATCACCAAAGACGTAACCTTTAATTCGACTTCTATCAGCTTCCCTTCGAATGTCTTGATAATATTTACGTTGATAGTTCAAGATTTTTACCCGCATATTCTTTGCGGCCTCAATCGTCGATAGGGCTGTGGTGAATTGATTTCTTATCGTAAAGGGAAACGTAACAATACCGTTCTCACTCTCTTGTGCGTGCCCTCTAGAGCTACCCTGTTCAAACAGTATGCCTATACCGCCATTGACATCAGGAAAGGTAGAGCCCTTACCATAGTAATAATCATCAAAGTTCTCTTCAGAATAGTATAGTGAACCAATGCGGTCAAGAGCCTTGGCGTGATAGGTTCCAATTTCGGCCGTGAGCTCTTGATTGATTTTTGGTGTGAGGGGATGTACCCTTGAAGGCACGCCAGGCTGGAAGAAATAGGTGGAGTTCGTTCCCATTTCGTGATGGTCCGTGACAATATTGGGCATCCATTGATGAAAGGTCTTTATTCTGGTCTGACTCTCTGGGAGTTGAACGGGCAGCCAATCACGGTTCATGTCAAACCAGTAGTGATTGGTACGACCGCCGGGCCATGACTCGTGATACTCCCTGTCGTTATTATCAGGATTTAAATTTTGGTTTTTATGGATGTTGACCCAGTTCGCAAAACGCTGAAACCCATCGGGATTCATACACGCATCCAACAATATCACTGTATTTTTCAATAGTTCTTCTATTTCAGGACCTTCTGCGGCGGCAAGGTAATAGGCGTAAGCGACAGCAGCATTGGTACCGCTGGGTTCATTTCCATGAATCGTAAAACCCTGGTAGACCACAATGGGCATGTTATCGGTATTTAATGAAGTAGCTCCAGATTCGGTCAAAGCCACGTGTTCTTTTCGTATTTTTTCAATATTCTCATGGTTTTCAGGGGCAGTAATGGTTAATAGAAACAGAGATCTATTTTCGTATGATACGCCTCGATGCTCGATTGAAATTCGTGGGCTCACTTCCGCCAAACGCTCCATATAGAACTGTAATTTGTCATGGCTAACATGCCATTGGCCCACCTCATGACCTATAATTTCTGATGGTTTTGGAACATCGGAATTATAGGCTACCCCTTTCGGTAGATAGTAATCAAGAGTGATATTGGTCTGTGCACATAAGCCTAGACCAATTGAAGTGAAAAGTAATGTTAGAATGAATTTCATTTTCAGTTTTTTGTGGTTCGTCATTGCTAAAAATAAAAAACGGCTCCGTTGTTGCGGAACCGTTAACTATATTTTTTAGTTTGATTTTAGATATCATCAAAGTCAACATCAGTAAAATTACCTGATGAATCCGTTTCGCTAGGTGTTGGTTCTTCCTCTTTTTTGAAATCTTTTTGATGACGTTCTGAAATCACTTCGAGTCCTTTTTTATCAATAATGTAATCCATCATTTCCTCCATGATGGCTCGGAACGATTCAAAATCTTCTTTGTACAAATAGATTTTATGCTTTTTGTAATGAAAAGAGCCATCTTCGTTGGTAAATTTCTTGCTCTCGGTAATCGTCAAATAATAGTCTCCTGCCTTAGTGCTCCTTACGTCGAAGAAATATGTCCTTCTCCCTGCCCTTAAGACTTTGGAGTAAATCTCTTCTTGATCCATTAAATCTCTGTCTCCCATTGGTATAGTGTTCTTTAGTCTAATGTTAGATTATTGTAGTAAAAATGTAAAAAAAATCATAAAAGGACAACTTTTGATTATTCTTTCTCTGTTAATTGGTCTTTATACAATTGCTGATAGTATCCTTTTGTATTGTTCAATTCTGAGTGGGTGCCTTCCTGTAAAATTTTCCCATCTTCCAATACGATGATTTTATCTGCATTTTTTGCGGAGGAGACCCTATGGCTTACAATTAGCGTTGTCTTTTCTTCAGAAGCCCTTTTTAGGTTTTTCAGTATTTCTTCTTCCGTCTCTGTATCGACCGCTGAAAGACAATCATCGAACAAATAGATTTTGGGATCTTTTAGTAGGGCGCGAGCAATCGATACACGTTGCTTTTGCCCTCCACTTAGCGTAATGCCACGTTCGCCCAGTACAGTATCATATTTTTTGGTGAACCCAATGATATTCTCGTGAACAACAGCCTCTTTAGCGACATCGATGATTTCATCTTTGGTAGCTTCTTCCTTTCCGAAACGAATATTGTTTTCAATAGTATCAGAAAATAAAAAGGCATCTTGTGGAACTGCACCTATGCTTCCGCGTAAATTATCTAGGTTAATCTTTTCAATGGGTTTGCCATCAATCAAAACTTCACCTTTATCGACATCGTACAATCGTGCAATCAAGTCTAGTAGGGTAGATTTTCCCGCCCCAGTTTTTCCTAGAATAGCCAATGTTTCCCCAATATTTACGGAGAAAGAAACGTCATTTAATGCCTTTATTCCGGTATCTGGATAGGTGAACGATACATTTTTAAAATGAATTTTACCTTTAATTGGGGTTTTGTCAAGACGTTCATTCTTTATTTTTGGTTTGATACTCAAGAATTCATTGATTCTTTTTTGCGAGGCCTCTGCGCGCTGCACAATTGAAGTTAACCATCCGACAACAGCAACCGGCCATGTCAGCATATTTACATAAAGGATAAATTCAGCTATGACGCCTAAAGTAATCTCGTTGTTGATATACTGCCTTCCGCCAATATAAATCACAATGATATTGCTCATCCCTATAAGCAGAATCATCAAAGGAAAAAACCATGCATTAACTTTGGCCAAATCCATACTGGTATCTTTTCCTTCTAGGGCCAATTCACGAATTTGTCGGTTGATTTTTGGTTCTAAGCCATAGGCCTTAATCACAGAAACTCCAGAGAACGATTCTTGGGAAAATGTGGAAAGGGTCGATAGATACTCTTGAACTTTTGTACTTCGTTGATGGATAATCCGACTTATCTGATATATAAGAACTGATAGTATGGGTAACGGAATTAAACTATAAAAGGCAATGGTCGGTGCTTTAATAAACATTAGCGAAATGACAAAAATAAAGGTCGTCAAGGTATTGATACCATACATGATGACAGGACCACCGAACATTCTTACTTGGGTAACATCTTCGCTGATACGGTTCATTAAATCACCGATCCGATTACGTTTGTAGAAATCTAGATTGAGTATTTGGTAGTGGTCAAAAACCTCATTCTTTAGGTCATATTCTATGTATCTTGAAACATTGATAATCGTTTGCCGCATGAGAAAAGTAAAAAGTCCTGATAGGATTGCGGCACCTATTATGATTAGAATATATTCGAACAATAGCGTTTTGGCCTCAGTCGCGTTTATGATATTCGTTGAAAGTGATTTAATGGTGTCAATTGATTTGCTTACATAAGAAGGCATAATCAATGAGAAGACCCTCGCTATTATCGTAATGATGATACCGAGCAATAGTTTGAACCAGTATTTCTTAAAATATTTGTTGAGATGTCTTAATTCTTTCATTTGCCGTTTTGGGTTGGCCTTTTGATAAGGTGCCAAAGATATGCGATTGCCATTAATGCCAATGTTATAAAACTTATAAGAAGTATGATTGCCATAGGCTCGGTAAAAATATAGCCTTACTTTTGCCGCGGAATGAATCAATTACCAATCATAGTTCTTTTAAATGCTTACAAGAAGGCACATTAGGGTTAAAGTTATGCAGTGCATTTACGCCCTGACCCAATCTGAAGATGATTCCCTTGAAAAACAACAAAAGTTTCTTAATGTAAGCATCGCTAATGTTTACAGTCTTTATTTACTGCTATTGGGCCTCTTAATAGAACTTCATGCCCTTGTTAAAAAGCATGCCGAACATGACCAAAAAAAGTATCTGTCCGAAGAGAAGGAGCATTTTTCGGATGCTCAACGGTTGGTGAACAATGCTTTACTACTTCAATTGGTCAATAATGCAACTTTGAAAAGCGAGATTTCTAAACGAAAGCTCAATAATTGGTATTTGAATGAAGAATATGTAAAAATACTGCATAAAGCGATGTTGGAGAGTACATTGTACACTGACTATATGGGAGCCGAGCATACGGATTTTGAGAAAGACCGTGACTTTGTAGTGAATCTATTTAGGGATATTATAGCTCCAAATGAGAAAGTCTATGATTATTTTGAAGATGATAAACTGACTTGGGTAGATGATATACCCATTGTAAATACATTTTTGGTCAAGCGACTGAAAAAAGTAAAAAAAGAAAGTATGGAACGTTTCTTTCTTCCAAAATTGTTGAAAGACGAGCAAGACATGACTTTTGCAAAAGACCTTTTGATAAAGACCTTATTGAACAATGCAGAGTGGGAAAAAGAAATTCAAATAAAGACCCCGAAGTGGGACAAGGACCGTATTGCCGAAATCGATCATATTTTATTGAAAATGGCCATCTGTGAGTTTATTCATTTCCCTTCAATACCAGAAAGGGTGACCATAAATGAATATTTAGAGATTGCCAAAGAGTATTCAACTCCAAAAAGTAGCATTTTTATTAACGGTATTTTGGATAAGCTTGTGAAGGAATATAAATCGAATGGAAAAATGCAGAAGATGGGTAGGGGTCTGCTTTAGGTGTAATTTGTATTTTTGTGGAAATAAAAAAATTTAATACAATGAAAAAAATAGTTTTTGCATTTGCTGCGATGGGAATGCTAGTGATGGGAACATCCTGCAAGGATAAGGCAAGTAGTAAGGTAGTTGCCGACAATGTTGAGACGGCCTCCGCAAGGGATGAGGTCTCAAAAAAACTTCCTGTAATGGCTTTTGACAAACAAGAGCACGACTTTGGAAGCATTGTACAGGGAACGCCTCAGGAAACTGTTTTCACTTTCACGAACACAGGTGAAGCCCCATTGATTATTACCGATGCCAAAAGTACCTGTGGCTGTACCGTACCACAATATCCAAAAAATACCCCAATAGCCCCAGGAGAGACTGGTGAATTGGTTGTTAAGTTCAATGGGTCCGGCAAAGGTCAAGTAACCAAACAGGTAACGGTTACGGCCAATACTGAAAAAGGCTCTGAATTACTTCGAATTAAGGCAATGGTCAATCCAAAAGACCAAATGCCCGTGGGACCGGTGAAATAAACTGAATGGAACAATTAGGACAATTTTTTCCGCTATTGTTGATTTTTGTAGTGGCCTATTTTTTTATGATTCGGCCGCAAATGAAACGACAAAAGGATGAAAAGAAATTTTTAGGGGACATTAAAAAGGGAGATAAGGTAATCACCAAAAGCGGTCTTCACGGTAAAATTGTCGATCTTCATGATAAAGACAATTCATGCGTCATTGAGACCATGGCTGGTCGACTGAAGTTTGACCGTTCGGCCATTTCGATGGAAGCAAGTCGTAAATTGGCTCCTGCCCCGGCCAAGAAATAAATTAAAGTTTTAGAAACGAAGAACCCTGGCGACAACGTCAGGGTTTTTTGATGTAATGTGAGTTCAAATCAGATGATGCGAATATTTTATGTCACCAATTGATGGGTACTATCAGCCAATCCTAAAGAAATTATCGATACGAATCATTCAGACCAATACCCTCTTGTATTAAAGGAATTATTTTTTGTAATCTTCTGAGCTTGGTTTTTTCTTGTTTCGCCTCGGTAATGTATTCTCCAAATTCCTTTTGTTTAAATGGGGAAAATTGGTAAAATGCTTTTTTTAACGTTCCATTCTTTTCAAAAGCATCTTGGAGCATATCTGGCATAACAAATGCCGCACTTTTGCGGCTAGGCTTCATTTCTTTACCAAGCTTTTGATTTTCAATAGCTTCTTGTAAATAGGCCATAACGCTTTTATCATCAATTTCTTCAATGGTCTTGAAATTCCAGTGTCGCATAGCCTTGGTTTTACCTTCCTGGGCATTTCGCAAGACCTTTTTCGAATCCTTTAAAAAAACACCTTGATAGAACCATATACCAAAGAAATCTTTAAACCTACAAATGCCATAAACGTTCTTGCCGTTTAAGGTATAGACTGGCATTCCCCATTTACAGGTTTCTTTAGCTTCCGTTTGTTTTGCAAGACTTCGTAGGTGTGCAATGGCATCTTTGAAATGGTGTTTTATTTCATAATAGGCGTCAGCTGTTTTATTTTTTTCCATGTTCAATGAATTTTGCACCGGTAAGTTCGCAAATTTTTACAATGACTTCCACTGCTTTCTGCATGCTTTCCAGAGGGATGTATTCATATTTACCATGAAAATTATGGCCTCCCGCAAAAATATTTGGGCAGGGCAGCCCCATGAAACTTAATTGTGACCCATCTGTACCTCCCCGAATCGGTTTTATTATAGGTTCAATATTCAATACCAACATGGCCTCTTCCGCAATTTCAATGATATGAAACATCGGCTCTATCATCTCACGCATGTTGCGATATTGATCTCTGATTTCAAGTGTAACAGGCTCTTCTTTATACTGACCGTTTATTTTTTGAACGATATCAAAGAGTAAATTTTTTCGTGCTTGAAACTGTTCTTCATCATGATCACGAATGATAAGTTCTACTTCCGCATGTTCAATGCTACCTTTAATTGTATGGGTGTGAAAAAAGCCTTGCCTATCTTCTGTGGTTTCTGGCGTTTCGTGTTTTGGCAAGAGACTTAAAAATTGATTTGCCAATCCGATGGCATTTATCATTTTTCCTTTTGCATAACCAGGGTGAACACTTTTACCCTTAAAAAGTACTTTTGCTGCTGCTGCATTAAAGTTCTCGTATTCAAGCTCACCAATTTGACTTCCATCAATGGTGTAGGCCCACTCTGCACCAAATTTTTCCACGTCAAAAAGATGTGCCCCTCGACCAATTTCTTCATCGGGGGTAAAGGCTATACATATTTTACCATGTTCAATTTCGGGGTGTTGTACCAAATACTCCATTGCCGTTATGATTTCGGCAACGCCGGCCTTGTCGTCTGCCCCCAATAATGTTGTACCGTCGGTCGTAATTAATGTTTGCCCTTTGTACTGTAATAAATCCTCGAAATAATCAGGTGAGAGCACGATATTTCTAGTGGTATTCAAAATGATACTGGTACCATCATAATTTTCTATAACCTTTGGTTTAACGTTTGTTCCTGTAAAATCAGGTGAGGTATCATAATGCGAAATAAAACCAATTGTCGGTACTTTTCTCTCAATATTACTAGCAAGGGAGGCCATGATGTAACCATTTTTGTCAATAGAGACATCCTCCATCCCTATTTGGTGTAGTTCGAACACCAATTTTTTGGCCAAATTCAGCTGTTTCTTTGTGCTAGGGGTACTATTTGATTTAGGGTCGCTCTGGGTATCGATGGAAACATATTCCAAAAAACGGGGCAGTAATTTTTCCATACCATAGTCTTTTCATCAAAAATACTGTTTAATTCGTCCATGATTTTGGTGCTGCTCGGAATGAACCCTTATTTTTTGTGGAATATGTATATCTAAAACCTATCCGATTTGACAAGACTTTTACTTTTCTTTTTCTGGCTACCTGTATCACTAAATTCCCAGAATGATTGCTTATTGGGCATCGGAGGCAAGGACCACGAAACGATTAGAAGGGTATTTCAGTTATCTGAAATTCAATCGGAAAATATGCTTAACTGGGCTGCGGAACTACAGTTTAGAAACGAGGTTTTTGAAAGGAGGGCCAATACCCTATTGAAGATGCATGCTCAAAGTTCTCCTGAAGATTTAATGAAAATGTCATTTGAGTATAAGGCCATGTTGGATAGTATTCAGGCCAATATAAAGTTATTGGATAAACGCCTGTTGGGCATTTTTACCGATGAGCAATATAACTTGTATATTATGCTATGTAATCAGGTATCTCTGAGCCCAATCTATACAACCAGGTCAATCAACGAAAAATAGTTTCTTTTTTAAGGGAGCTCCCAGAAGACTTCCTATTTTTACCGAAATTATGTGCTAATGTACAAGATGTTGATTCGGCCCCTTTTATTTTTACTTGATGCCGAAACGGCCCACCACTTTTCGTTCGCGTCCATTAAGTTTTTCTCGAGACTAGGTTTGTCAGTTGTTTTTCGAAAGTTGTTTGTTACAAAAAATGTGAAGTTAGAGCGTGAGGTATTCGGATTGTCATTTAAGAATCCCGTGGGCTTGGCTGCAGGATTTGATAAAGACGCCAAACTATTTAATGAATTATCGGACTTTGGATTTGGTTTTATAGAAATAGGAACGGTTACCCCCAAACCCCAACCCGGTAACCCTAAAAAACGTTTATTCCGATTGCTTGATGATACGGCAATTATCAATAGAATGGGGTTTAATAACGAAGGGGTTTTCGAAACGGTTGAACGACTAAAGAAAGACCAACGCGTTTTGATTGGTGGCAACATTGGTAAGAATAAGGTAACCCCTAACCAAGATGCTGTTAAAGATTATCTCATTTGTTTTGATGCCCTTTTTCAGCATGTAGATTATTTTGTTGTAAATGTGAGTTCTCCCAATACCCCTGGTCTGCGTGAATTACAAGATAAAAAGCCATTGACCGAAATTTTAAGTAAGCTACAAAGGGAAAACAAAAAATTAGCGGACAAATTCCAAATAGCACCAAAACCTATCTTGCTCAAAATTGCCCCTGATTTGACCGATGAGCAGCTACAAGATATTATTGATATCGTACAAGATTCAAAAATTGATGGAGTCATTGCAACAAACACAACAATTGCTCGAGAAGGTTTAAAATCGCATCTTACCTTAGTCGAAGAAAAGGGTGGACTAAGTGGAAAACCCTTGGCAAGTCGAAGTACCGAGGTCATTCGATTTCTCTCTCAAAAAAGTAAGGGAGCTTTTCCGATTATTGGGGTAGGGGGTATCCATTCCGCTCAAGACGCATTGGATAAACTAGAGGCCGGCGCAGCCCTGTTACAGTTATATACCGGTTTTATTTATGAAGGCCCAGGTTTGATTAAACGCATCAATAAAGCTATCTTGGAACAGGAACGTTAAAAACCCTTCCATGAAAACCCTATTGCTTTTTTTTGTTGTATTGTTTGCCGTGACGATGACTGCTCAGTCTAATCCATCACCGAAAACGGAATTTACCAAAATGTACCTTCCCGTTTGGTTGGAAGCCAAGGAGCACTGCTTGGAGGTTGCAGAGGCTATGCCGGAAAAATTGTATACCTATCGTCCAACCGAAGTAAGCATGTCATTTGCAGAACAAATGGTGCATATTGGCTATACGATTGAGTTATTGACAAAACGATATGTACAGGGTATGGAGGTAAAGCCCAATGCCCCGGACGCTTCAAAAATGACAAAAACGGAAATACTTCAACTGGTAAAAGACGGCTTTGACTATACCATTGGTGTAATTCAGTCCATTGAACAAAAGCAATTGGAAGAAACCTGTGTTATGTACCATAGTGGTAATACCGTGAGTAGGGCCTTTGCCTTTTTTTACGTGCAAGACCATCTAACGAACCATAGGGCAAAAGCCAATCTTTATTTGCGTCTAAATAATATTGACCCGCCTAAATATACCTGGTAGTTTATTTGGCCCAATAATCCACAACCAGCACATCTTCTAAATGGGGTGAAACAATGTCCCCAAAAATTTTGTGGTCAGGATGTGGTAAATAGGTATCACGGTCGGCCTCACTTTTGAAGGTTAAGAAAAAACAATGGGTAAACCCTTTCTCGAGCCCTTCAGGGCTATTATTTGTGCCCCACTCGAAGTCTACAATTTCAGGGATTTTAGCCGGTAATTCAGCAAAGGCGGCTTCTACAACCTTAATATCTTCATCAGAACTACTCTCTTTAAATTTAAATAACACCACGTGGCGCAGCGTTTTTGTGTTTTCAATAATTGGGGTTGTTGTTGTTGAATTAGTTTTAAAATTTCCAATTAGCTTCATCGTAAATCCAATAAACAGAACAACTCCGATAGTACCTAAATACGGTAAAATATTATTTTGGGTTATAGTTAGTCTCATGGTTTTATTTTTGAAGGTACAAAAAACCATGGTGTGAATTTGTATTTTGTCGTGGTTCTAATACACGCACGTGGATTACGAGATTTTAATGGCTTTTGTTTTGGCTACGGCTGTATTGGCCGTTTCACCCGGCCCTGATAATATTTTTGTGCTTACCCTTAGTATGGCGAAGGGTAAAAAAGTCGGATTGACAGTGGTTGCTGGGTTGATGACCGGTTGCTTAGTTCATACGACACTTTTGGCCTTTGGTGTTTCAGAAATTATTAAACGAAGTAATACGTTATTTTGGGTCTTAAAATTATTTGGGGCGGCTTATCTTTTGTATTTGGCTTTTTTAGTTTTAAAAGCGGGCACGGGGATAGACCTGTCTCGCAATAACCATGATGAACTACAGTGGACTGCGCTGTTCAAAAAAGGATTTTGGATGAACGTATTAAACCCAAAGGTCACCATCTTTTTTCTGGCTTTTTTTCCCGGTTTTTTGTTCAGTACTACTTTACCGACGGTAGTACAATTTTATACCCTGGGGCTGTTGTTTATTTTTGTTTCTTCCATCATCTTCGGTAGCATTGCATTGGCAGCCGGTAGTATTTCGAACTATGTTGAAAAAACACCAAAAGTCGGCCAATTCTTCAAATGGGTACAGATTCTGGTTTTTGTAGGTATCGCTATTTTTTTAATCGTGGGATAGTTTTTTGTTAGATGTTAGATGTTAGATGTTAGATGGGGATAAGGTGGTTCAGTAATTGATAAATGGTCCAGTTCGCTGGCTTAAGCATGGAGAAAGACCAAACATGAATAATCGCTTTTAGGGTTGGGGGTTATTTGTATTTTTATGCAATGTCCGTAAATAAGGTCAAAATTGTAGAATGCCCGCGCGACGCCATACAGGGGATAAAAACCATGATTCCAACCGCTGAAAAGGTTCGTTACCTTCAATCTCTATTGGGTTGTGGCTTTGACACCCTAGATTTTGGAAGTTTTGTCTCTCCCAAGGCCATACCTCAAATGCGGGATACGGCTGAGGTGTTGTCGCAGTTGGATTTATCCCGGACCCAAAGCAAGTTGTTGGCAATTGTCGCAAATGTTAGAGGTGCTCAAAATGCAAGCGTACACTCTGAAATTGACTACCTAGGTTTTCCCTTCTCCATTTCAGAGAATTTTCAAATGCGGAATACCCATAAAACCATTGCACAATCTGTGGAAACGTTAAAGGAGATTTTAGAGATTGCTGATACATCCAATAAAAAAGTGGTTACCTATATCTCCATGGGGTTTGGAAATCCTTATGGCGATCCATGGAATGTTGACATTGTCGGGGCTTGGACCGAAAAGTTGGCCGATATGGGTGTGGATATTTTATCCATATCTGATACCATTGGTAGTTCAACGCCTAGAGATATTACGTATTTGTTCTCTAATCTAATTCCGAAATATCCGCACATTGAATTTGGCGCCCACTTACATACGAATCCAATGAAATGGCACGAAAAGGTAGAAGCCGCTTTCCAATCAGGTTGTCGCCGGTTTGATGGGGCAGTGCAAGGTTTTGGAGGATGCCCTATGGCAAAAGATGAACTGACGGGCAATATGCCGACCGAAAAGATGCTATCCTATTTTACGGAACAAAAAGCCAATACGGGAGTGAATTGGATGGTTTTTGAGGCCGCATACAACAAAGCCACTGAATTATTTTCTAAATATCACTAAAAAAGGCTCCCATTACGGGAGCCTAACGAAAACCTAGTTAGCCTTAATCCTTTAAAAAAATATTTTATTGAATTTGTGACCAATAGGGTACCTTCAATTTTTTAGCTATAACTTTTATTTAGAATAAATATAAATAAAAAGAATAAGACATACTACTGCACCTTAAAGGCTTTGTGAAAAATTTAGCGTTTACCCTAACTATGGACGTAGTGAAGTTGATTTAATTCTATTACACAGTATTGTTAAGGTACTATGCTGCTATCTGTTCCTTTTCCATGGCCATGTAATGAGTCAGCACATTATTCGAATCAAATAAGGGAAATACTTCGATATGACAATGATATTCCTCGCCGTTTTTTCGATAATTGATAATAGAAGCGGAAAATCGTCGTTGTTGCGCAAAGAGATGCCTAATTTCCAATTTCGTCTCCTCTGAGGTGTTTACACCCTGTAAAAAAGAGGGTTTTTTACCAATGGCAAACCGCTTTGCGTATCCCGTCATTTCCTGAAAACCATTGTTGGCCCAGATAATTTTTATTTCCGAGTTGGTGACGACCAAAGCCTCATAATCTGAGGCATGCAAAACATCAATAATTGATGTCTCCAGTGGCCGGTTTAAAATTTTCTTTAATTCGGCCAGATCGTTTTCAAGTTTCAATTTTTTACATAACGCATGATAGGTAGGTAAATAAAAATCCAAACTTTGGAAAGGTGATAAATTCTTTTTTCTATTGGAAGGCATCAGTGGTTATTTATTAGTGGTTGATTTAAAGGTACTTAAAATTGTTGCATAATACATGTCAAGACCATTTATTAACAGTAATGAATTTCCTAAGGTTTCATTATTGTTCAGTAAAACAGTCTGTGAAATGAACATTCTAGTTGAAGAAAACTTTCTCAAAATTGAAGTAAATTCATCTCATGATATGTATTGCGACCTCTCAATTTAAGACCACAGTGTAGTCTACCTTTGATGAATCCAATAGCTCGTTTTGATCAACTTTTGAAATCCCTAAAAGACACCGAAGTTCTATAAGTTCACTTCGAGTGAGCATAATTTGCAAATCCGTTTGAAGGGTGGGTATAGGAATTTTTCGCTTCACTTGACAACCATAATAGACTTGCTCCCAATAGTCTGCGTCAAGCTTATTCAAAAATTTTTGAAAGTGATTCAATTCTTTTTTGGTTAGCTCCAAAAATTTTTTTTCGAAAGATAGTTGGTACGATTTACATTTCTTACACTCCACTATAAATCCATTTTTAGTGTGGTTGATAACCCTATGGGTGTTACAAATGTTGAATCCTATATGTTGAATTATTACACTAAATTTCAAATTTATTTAGACTTAATATAAATAAAGTTATTTTTGTTTAGTATTTCTTCTGATAATGATTTTCACTCAACCTAAGTCTTACATTATTGATGTCTGGTGTGATTGTAATTCAATTTTTAGTGGATATGGGTTGTTTTAAGTATTGGAAATGATAAAAAAATTCGTGGTAATAATGATTCTGTTCTGTTTGGGTTGCACTGAAAGGGGGAATCATCATGAATTGAGAATACGGTTACAAGAACAATTAAAATACTCCCATACTGAAGAAAATTGGTTTGTTCCTATGAAGGTCGCTTTACAGAATCTCTCGCCAGAGCAAGTGAATTGGAAGGGTGGTACCCAAAATCATTCCATAGGTGATCTTGTTTCCCATCTCATTTTTTGGAATGAAATGTATCTATAGACGTTGAATGGAGAAGATGTTTCAGATTTTGAAATGAAGAATGACTCCACTTTTATGGTGTATTCAGCGCGAGATTGGAATGATGTTATGAACAAATTGGATAGCATACAGATTGAATTTGGCAGTGGATTGAAAATGTAAGCCAAGAAGATTTAGAAGAAGAAGCTGTTGACATCTTGACGATGACTTC
>JBHJJC010000127.1:0-30991 GCA_050042945.1 Croceivirga sp. | reverse complement strand
GTCAGGTTCTGCTAGTACAGGTCCAAAGAAAACAGCGATCACTGTTAGTCAATCATTCTTTTCTAATGAAATTGCTTCATTGCCAGATTACCAACAACAGTTTGGTAATGGTTTCGACAAAGCATATGGTTGGTTCTTCAGTAACTGGGGACCTAGTTTTGATAGGGTAGGAACTGCTGGTTGGGGAGCACAATCTGCTATCGATGATCAAGGTACTTTAGCACACCCTTACTCTACGGCTTCATCAGCAACAGGAATTCCACAGGCTTTTCCAGAGTTTGCTAATGCTCGATATGATTGGAGACCCTACAATTCGGTAGAAAATTTCTTTAGACAAGGGAACACCCTAAATACCAACGTTAACGTATCAGGCTCTTCTGAGGATGGAAACACTGCTTTCAATGCTAATGTTGGATGGTTTGACGATACAGGATTTACACCAGGTAACAGTTTCCAAAGATTAAATGTTTCCTTAGGTGGTGTAGCCAAACTAAGTAACAAGTTTACCATTAGAGGAACCATGAACTACGCGAAGTCTGACGTACGAACACCACCTATTGCATCAAGTAGGGGTAATGGTACCGATGGTCTTTCCATTTATGGAAACGTTTTCTTTACACCTTTAAGTGTGGATTTAATGGGGCTTCCATTTGAAAACCCTATTACAGGAGAAAGTGTTTACTATCGCCAGAACAACAGTATTATCAATCCACGCTGGACAGCCAAAAACGTAACCAATAGACAGGTAACAAACCGTTTCTTTTGGAATTTGTCAGCTAATTACGAACTGAGTGATAATCTTACTGCTACATGGAGAACTGGTTTGGATTTCTACAATGAGAGAAACATCAATAGTTCAAATAAGGGTGGTGTAGAATTTAACTCAGCAATATTTGGGTTTTTAGACACTTTTGACAACAACAATACAATTTGGGATCACTTCGTATCTATTAATGGTAATTATGATCTTTCGGAAAAGTTAGGACTATCTTTTACCGCAGGGGCTACAGCTAGATCGGATTCTTTCGACAGAAGTGGTGTTGCCAGTACAGGACAGTTGGTATTCGGTGTTAAGAGACATTTCAATTACCAAAACCAATTACCAATACAATTCTCAAGAAAAAGAAACATTGTAGGTCTCTTAGGTCAAGCTACATTAGACTATGATGATTACCTATTCTTGAACATAAGTGCAAGGAAAGACTGGGTTTCTAACTTCCAGAGTGCTAACAATAGTATCACCTATCCAGGAGCGAGTTTATCGTTCTTGCCAACAAATGCTTTTCCAGATTTGAAATCTGAAAACGGATTGAATTTCTTAAAAGTACGAGCCAGTTACGGTACTTCTGCGAACTTTGATACGGATTCCGCTTATCCAACGGTCGGCTTTACTGAGCAAAACACTCAGATATTCAACGATCCTATTAACGGAGGAACAATCACTACCAATCAGGTGGCCAACTTCCGTGCGAATCCTGATTTGAAACCTGAACTTTTGGAAGAGGTTGAATTCGGGATTGAATCAAAATTCTGGAAGAACAGAATTTCTTTGGATGCAACGTATTTTGTGAAAACCACCAATGATTTGATTGTAGAGGAGCCATTGGCACCTTCCACTGGATTTACCCTAACGCAAAGTAATATTGGTAAAATTGAAAATACCGGCTTCGAGGCGGATTTAGGTATTGACATTTTTAGAGGAGAGAATTTTTCATGGAATTCAAGTGTGAATTTCTTTACGAATAACATTATAGTTAAGGAACAAGACCAGGAACAAATATTCTATTCTGGTTCTATTCCTGCTGGAGGAGCTCTTTTGCGAGGGGGTAACGTGGCTCAAGAAGGTGAATCTTTAGGTTCTATCTACGGTACTGCAATCCAACGCGATGATAATGGTAATTTCGTAGTGAACGCTGCTGGTAATTACGTGGTAGCACAGCAAGATGCGGAAGGTTTAGCGCCGATTGTTGGTGATGCTATCGCTGACTACCAAATGAACTTTATCAACAACATCAGCTACAAGAACTTGAGTCTGAATTTTCAAATTAACCACACCAAAGGTGGTGATATTCTTTCCAGTACAGTAGCTACCCTGTTGGGTAGGGGTCTTATTGTTGAAACGGAAGATCGTCTTGGCACCTATATTTTACCAGGGGTGAAAGCGGATGGTTCTGTAAACAATACACAAATTAATAACTCGCAGTACTTCTTTAGTAATTTACTGTTTGGCCCTACCGAAACAAGAATTTATGATGCCTCGGTTATCCGTTTGCAAGAAGTTTCTCTAGCCTACCGAGTTCCGCAAAAATTCTTGGACAAAACACCTTTTGGAGCCTTAACGTTTACTGTACAAGGTTTCAATCTATGGTATGATGCTTACAACACCCCAGACGGGGCCAATTTTGATCCTAACGTTCAAGGTGTTGGTGTCGGTAACGGACAAGGATTCGATTTCTTGAATGGACCTAGTGCTAGAAGATATGGCTTCACTGTTAGAGCATCCTTTTAATTAAAATTGATAAGAAGAAGATATCATGAATAATATATTTAAAAAAATCGCATTGTTTTTTGCAGCAGGAGCTGTTATGACGAGTTGCGAAACCACTGAATTGGACTTGACCATAAGTCCAAACGAACTGTCTCCGACACAGTCTGATCCCAATTTATTATTGAACTCAATTCAATTGGCATACGCTTCGAACCAGTTCTTTTTAAATGAGGACCTTGCGGAGTTGACCCGTATCGAATACTTCAACGGACGTGATTACTTTAACGCTTTACCAGGTAATACTTTAAACTTTGTATGGGCAAGGACCTATAGTTCTGAAGGCACTATCATTGGGGAACTTGCCGGTCTGGGTGCAGGTAATGTAGATGTTGGTATTTTGACCAATTTACAATCCCTCGAAGAGATTGATGCTATAAGTGATGTGGACTACTCCTTTCATATTGCCTTAGGGAAAATCATGTATGCTCACAGTCTGTTTCAAATAGTAGATGTTATTGGTGGTGCAGCTTTCTCCCAAGCGGGTAATCCTGCGGAGTTTCCTGCCCCGATTCTAGATAGTGGAGAAGATGTATATGCGGGAGCCCTAGGACTTTTGAGTGAAGCAGAAGCCCTATTGGCATCTGAACCAGATGCAGTTGGAGCAACGGACATGTTTTACGATGGCGATACCGAAAAGTGGATTAAATTGATTAACTCCATTCGTTTAAGGACCTATAAGAATACTGGTAACAAGGCGGCGTTTGATGCTGTCGTTGCTGGTGGAAACTACATTGAAGATGAAGAAGATGATTTCCAACTTGGTTTCGGAACCAGCGAATTGCAGCCAAGTGACAGACATCCTCTTTACGAAGATGACTATACCCCGACTGGTGTTGGATCTTATCGGTCTAATTATCTAATGGATATGATGTTAAGAAATAATGATCCTCGATTACGCTATTATTTCTATCGTCAAGCCGATGGAACTCCTGGTGCCCTTGACGTTAGTGGTGTTGCCGTTCCGCCAAACGAGGAAACCATTTCATGTTCTTTGTTTACGCCTCCACCGCACTATGCTGGTTTTGTATACTGTAGTGTAGATAATGGATATTGGGGTAGAAGTCATGGTAATGACGAAGGTGGGCCACCAGATGGGTTCTTAAAGGCTGCTCCAGGTGTTTATCCTATTGGTGGTCGGTTTGACGACAGCCAATTTAACGAGGAAGACGCTATTACCGGAGTTAACATTGCCCCTGGTGTAGATCTAGGACAACGACCAATAATTACAAATATAATACCTATTATCCTATCTTTATACATAGATTTCTGGATTGGAGAAATGGCCACATCTACGGCTGACAGAGCTACAGCGATGAGGGCAGGATTGGAAAAATCAATTGAAAAGGTACAAGGTTTTGGTTCACGTGATAGCTCTGCTGATTTATCCTTTGAGCCTTCTGAAACTGATGTAACAACTTATATTGATGGTATTGTTGCAGCCTTTAATGCTGCAAGCGGTGATGACCAAGAAAATATTTTTGCCGAGCAATATTTCACTACGTTGTACGGTGGTGGCTTTGAATCATATAATTATTATAGGAAAACAGGATTCCCGACGACAGTATTCCCTAACTGGGAGCCTGATCCAGGAGCGTTCCCAAGAACATATTTGTTGCCACAGAACGAGGTATTGAATAATCCAAATCTTACACAACGTGCGGATTTGGGCACTCAGGTATTTTGGGATACGAATCCATCAAGTCCATCATTCCCTCCTGCTAATTAAATATATAAAGACAATGAGAAAAATAAATATTAAAAATAGTTTACTCATAGTTGGAATGGTAGGTTTGCTATTCACAGCTTGTGAGGATGGAGATAAAGTTATTGATTCCATTTTTGAAGATGAGCAGAGAGGAGCTGCATTGAGAACGATAGATGTACTTTCTAATGCTATCAATATCAATAGTGCAACTAATGTCTTGGCAGATGATGACACCTTTAATGTAGTTTTGGAATTTCAGGATCAAGAACAAGGCACTTTATTGCAAGACATTGACATATTTTTATCGTTTGTAGATAATACTGATGATGACCTCGACGGTGACGATGACACAGAAGATGATGATGAAAATGATAAAGCTGAAATTGCAATAGGTACTATCTCTGCCAGTGAATTCACCACTGGACCAAATGGTTTACCGCGATTTGAATACAGCATTACTGCTGGAGAAATGACCTCACTTTTAGGGTTGGATGATAGTGAAATCGGTTTTGGTGGAGATCAATTTGTTCACCGATTTTCAGCTAATCTTACGGATGGTAGAACTTTTTCGGCAGCCGATAATTCTGGTACGTTGACCGGATCTTATTTTAGTTCACCTTGGTCATATCCTGCTACCGTGGTTTGTGCGCCCTCTGTACCAACAGCTGGTACTTGGGAGGTAACTACAGTTGATAGCTTCGGCGATGGCTGGAATGGTGGAGAATTAGTTATTGTATTGGACGGTGATGCAGATAATGCTATCACTATCGTTAATACTGACGGCGATGTTCCTGGAGGTACTGAGGTTGTTCAAGATTATACCTTTGAGGTACCTGCTGGTACTGAGACCATCTCAATTACCTATACTGCAGGAGACTTTGATGAAGAGGTAACTTTTACCGTTACTTCTGCAAATGGAACTGAAGTCATAGACGCTGGACCTACACCTACATCAGGTTCAGAATTATTAGACTTCTGCCCTGACAATCTATAGTATTAATAGACTAATTAAATCTGTAAAAAGCGGTCAATTGAATTGACCGCTTTTTTTTATTTTAGCCATTAAAAATGGAAATGCCTTCAAGTAGTTACCTCTTAGTTCTATTGCCTGTAGTATTTCTATTTAACTGCACCCCTTCCGATAAAAAAACCTCAAAAAAAAACAGTGACGCTACAACCGTCTTTGAAAAAATTTCTCCAAAACGAAGTCGCTTACTTTTTGAGAACAAACTAAATGAAGATGTTGCAACTATGCATAATCTATTTGATTATGATTATTTCTACAATGGTGCAGGCGTCGGTATCGCAGATTTAAACAATGACGGACTCAATGATGTTTTTTTATGTGGAAACCAAGTTGACAATAAGCTGTTTTTTAATAAGGGCGATTTAATTTTTGAAGATGTAACCCATCTTTCAAAAATCAATACACGTAAAACGTGGTCCAATGGCGTCACTTTTGTTGATATCAATGCAGATGGTTGGTTAGACATTTATGTCTCACAGGGTGGTCCACATCAACGCTCAGACCGTAAAAATTTACTGTTCATTAACGATAAAGACGGAACTTTCACTGAATCAGCTAAAGAGCTAGGCCTTGCTGATGAGGGCATCAGTACCCAATCCGTCTTTTTCGATTACGACCGCGATGGCGATTTGGATTGTCTCGTGATGAATGAAAATGAATACTATGGCGTAGACCCAATCCAGCTATATCAACTTATTGAAAATAACGAAGAACGCCAATACTTCAACAGTTCCCATCTTTACCGAAACGATAACGGCACATTTAAAAATGTTACCCAAGAAGCAGGAATTGAAAGACCAATTTTCGGCTTAGGGTTATCGGTATCAGATATCAACAATGATGGCTGGTTAGACTTTTACGTTGCCAGCGACTATTATATCCCAGATGCGCTTTTCATCAACAACCAAGATGGTACTTACACCGACGAAATCAAGACGTATACCAATCAGATTTCTTTCTATGGTATGGGCATGGATATTGCTGATATCAATAACGACGAACTGCAAGACATCTTTGTTTTGGATATGGCGGCGAATGACCATGTTCGTTCAAAAACACTTATGGCATCGATGAATACCAAACGCTTTGATTTTTTGGTGAATCAAGCTGGGTTTCACCATCAGTATATGTACAATTCCCTTCAGCTGAATCAATCCAATAATAAGTTCACCAATATTGCACAAGCAACGGAAATGGCCAATACCGATTGGAGTTGGTCCGTTTTGCTCTCTGACTATGACCATGATACAGATAAAGACGTCTTTATCACCAATGGTTACCGAAAATATGCCCTTGATAATGATTTACAAAGAAGCGTATACGAGGCCAAAATGAAGTATAAGGGGAAAGTTCCCCTAGAAGTAAAAAAACGGCTCTATGAAGCTATGCCATCGGAAAAACTGCCAAATATCCTATACCAAAACAATGGCGATTTACGATTTAACGAATTGACTCAAAAATGGGGGCTAGCTGATTTCTCTTTTAGTAATGGAGCTGCACAGGGCGATCTTGACAATGATGGTGATTTAGATTTAGTCGTAAACAATATTGACGAAAATTGTTTTCTATATCAAAATATGACCATGGAAAACAATAATGGCAATTATCTCAAAGTAAAGACCCAAGGAAAATTGTCTGAGTCATTTGCTAAAATCACACTAAAGTATGCAGGTAAGAGACAGTTCATTGAGAATCGTAGGGTCAGAGGATACCGCTCGGCACATGAAAATATCGCCCATTTTGGATTGGAACAATATGCAACTATTGACACTGTCACCGTCGAATGGCCCAATGGAAAAATTCAGGAAAAGTATAATGTAAGTGTAAATGAAACGATTTATTTTTCTGAAAATCAAGATGGTCAGGACCAAGACATTACTGATTTAAACCATTCGCAATTCTTTGGCAAGATTAGTTCCGATAAACTTGGCTTGGGATATATTCATCAAGAAAACCTATAAGACGATTTCGAAAAAGAAATTTTACTTCCTTACAAACAATCTACCCTTGGGCCTTTTATCACAAATGAAGACGTCAATGGAGATGGCCTGGCCGACCTATTTATCGGCGGTGCATCAGGACAGAGTGCGGTACTTTACATACAAAAAAAAGACGGAACCTTCCGCAAAAAAGGAACCCAAGCCTTTATCAACGACAAGAATTATGAGGATATGGAATCTGTGATCTTTGATTTCGACAACGACAACGACCTTGACCTTTTTGTTGTAAGTGGCGGCAATGAGTTTGCAAACTACTCCTCTTTATATGCCGATCGTCTTTATATAAACAATGGCCAGGGTGATTTTGTAAGGGCCACTATCAATTCCCTCAATTCAAACCCTAAAAGCGGGGCCTCTGTTGATGTAATCGATTATGACAGAGACGGTGATTTCGACCTATTGGTGGGTAACAGAATCATTCCTCAAAACTATCCCGTTCATTCACCCTCAACCCTGTGGAAAAACGAAAATGGCACGCTTATCGACGTTACAGAGACCATAATTCCTGAATTCAGCGATTTTGGAATCATCAATGACATTAAAACTACAGATTTTGATAATGATGGATGGGCCGATTTCATTGCTGTGGGCGAGTGGAGTAAGATTGGTTTTTTTAAAAATTTGAACGGAAAGCTTTTTAAATCAGAAAACAAAAATGCTTTTAATGGGGATAAAGGTTGGTGGTTTTCAGCGAACGAAACAGATATCAACAATGACGGATTACCCGATTATATCATCGGTAATATAGGGTTGAACATCAAGTATAAAACTGATAAAAAGAAAGAATTCAAAGTCTATTCAACTGACTTTGACAATAACGGAACCCCCGATATTGTCTTGAGCAAAAAATATAATGGCGAATATGTTCCTGTACGAGGACGAGAATGTTCATCACAGCAGATGCCGTTCATTCAACAAAAATTTGAAACCTATTCCGAATTTGCAAACGCTAAATTGGTAGATATTTATGGAGAAAAATTAAATACTGCCTATGAAGCAAAAGCCAATGAATTTCAATCTATACTCTTAATCAACAAGGGTGAAGGGCAATTCAAAAAAACCTATTTACCTATTGAAGCACAGCTTTTTCCACTGATGAAAACGGTATTTAAAGATGTAAATGGTGATGGTTTCGAAGACGCCATACTTGGAGGAAATATTTACAATACTGAAGTGGAAACCCCTAGACTCGATGCTATTTCAGGACTTTTACTCCTTTCAAACGGATCGGATGGTTATACATCATCAAAAACAAATTCTTCTGGAATCTTTCTAGAAGGGAATATAAAAGACTTAACCATTCTTAACAGTAAAGAAAGAAACTTATTAATCAGTACATCCAATAATGGGCCATTAACCGTTCACCAATGGAATTATTGAAATGATTATAAAATGCAAATAATCAATAGCATATTTCACATATTGCTAAGTTATTTTAACATATACAAAAATTATAAAGAAGTTAACGCTGAGAAAACGCTTTTTTCAATTAAAAAAGGTAGATTAGTAAAAAAAATCAATCAAATGAGAATTTTATTTGCAATTTTTACATTTTGTTTAGTTTATAATGTTGGTGCTCAAACTGCCGGGCAACTAGCCAACAATCAAATGAGTGCAGGAGGAAGCAATGACATTGTTTCATATCTACTTGGTGATATCGCTTCAAGCAAGAAAAAAAGACAGAATATAGAAGCTGATATTCAAGGTTCGGCATATACATCCGATGAATTTTTACCTGGAAAACTTTTCTTTAAAGATGAATTTCAAACCAACGTTTTCTACAGATATAATGCTTACGGTGAAGAAATTGAAATCAAAAACGTAAATACCCCTGATGCTCCGGTATATGGTCTACAAAGAGACAAAAACATCGGTTTAGTTGCGTCTAACGGTAAATCAATGGGTTTTAAAACTTTTATTGATAAGAAGGGGCTGACACAAAATGGTTATTTGGCAGAAATGGTTACTGGCAAATACACCCTTTATAAAAGAAGTGATGTAAAATACACACAACCGCAGAAGGCTCAAAATTCGTTCATTGCCGCAACACCCGCTCGATTCTCAAAATTCACCGAGTATTATCTTGAATTACAGGGAAGGGATAGAATTGATGAGCTAGAACTTAAAAAGAATAAATTTTTAAAGCTAGTCAGTGATTCTGAAAAAGAAGCGTTTAAAGGCTATTTGAAAGAAAATGGTATCAATCTTAAAAATGAATCTGACCTTCTTAAAGCTTTGACATATTTAAATAAGTAACCATTAATTTTTACAAAACTATCAGGCCTTTTGTTAAATTTATATAATTAAATTAACACAAAGGCCTTTTTTCGTATCTTAAATAAAATTTTTATTATGAAAAAACTAGCTGCACTTTTAGTACTCTGTACTATCACCTTTGAAACTTTCGCTCAAACTTCTGGCCAAATTGCTACATACACCCCGGGGGTTGGGGCTGAAACCGATGGACTCTATTTATATGCCATGGGCGATATAGAAAGTAAGTTGGCAAAATTAAACTATGAAGACAATAGTATAGAAGGCTCTCCCTACATGTCAAATCTTTTCGATAAAGCAAAGCTATATTATGGAGATGAGTCCGTGGGTAATGTATATTATCGCTACAATGCTTACAACGAAGAGATTGAAATCAAACAAACCAATATAAATGATGAACCTGTAAGAGGACTTAGCAAAGACAAGCAAATTCGATTGGTAGTAAATGGGAAACCGATGATGTTCCGAACATTCATTGATAAAAAGGGAAAAACTAAAAATGGCTACGTAACTTTACTCACTGATGGAGATTATAAATTGTATGAACATCTCAAAGTAGTTTTTAAAGAAGCAAAAAAAGCTGAAAATTCCCTAGTACAGAGTTCTCCAGCCAAATTTTCGCAGTTTACGGAATACTATCTGGAAGGGCCTGACGGAAAAAGAATAGATGAAATAGAATTGAGCAATAAAAAAGTTTTAAGTGCAGTCGGAGCGGATAATACTTCAAAGTTAAAAGTTTATCTCAAAGAGAATAATATTAAAATTAAGAATGTCCAAGACCTGCAAAAAGTGGTTCACTTCTTAAACGGTCAGAGCTAGACACCCGATAAACGTAATTTTATGAATGCATCCATTTTAAAATGGATGCATTTTTTGTGCTATAAATATTGTTTACTGAATGGGCATGTGTAATGAAAGCAGGAATGGACAACCCCTCAGTTTATATATCTTTATCCCAAATGAAAAAAAATGAAATCATTTATGGCATTCGTGCCATAATAGAAGCCCTAGAGGCCCGAAAACCAATAAACAAGATATATCTTCAAAAAGGATTGTCGGGTGATTTATTCAAAGAGCTTGAATTTATATTACGTAAAAACAAAATTACCGTCTCATATGTTCCTATAGAAAGGCTAAATCGCTTTACTTCAAATAACCATCAAGGTGCTGTCGCGTCCATCTCCCCGGTAGATTATTGGAATTTTGAAGAATTGGCGGAAAAAGTATTAAATGAAAAAGAACATCCACTTCTTCTTTTATTGGACCAAATCTCTGATGTAAGAAATTTTGGAGCCATTATTCGAACCGCCGAATGTACGGGTGTTGATGCCATAATTATCCCCAAAACGGGCTCTGCACCCATAAATAGTGATACTATCAAAACCTCAGCAGGGGCTGCATTTAATGTTCCGATAGCCAAAGTAGACCACTTAAAAGATGCCATCTACTATCTAAAAGCATCTGAAGTACAAATCATTGCTGCCAACGAGAAAAGCAAAAACACTTTATTCGAGGCCAACTTAACGAAAAGGTGTGCAATTATCATGGGATCAGAAGATAAGGGCATAACGGATTCCATACTTAAACTATCTGATTATCAGGCAAAACTTCCTATCTCAGGAAAAATTGGCTCCTTGAACGTTTCAGTAGCCTGTGGGGTCTTTTTATATGAAGTGGTGAGACAACGTTTAAATTAATCTCTCATTAGATACTATCCTACAAAGGTGTAGGCCTACTTGAAGATGTCTTTTACCGTATAAAAAAAACGTTCCAATAATCTTAAATCTTCAGTTATTATCTTCACTTCCGTCTTCATTCCTGGCTGGAATGATAACTTTTTTTCCTTTAATAACGATATGCCATCATCATCAAGTTCCACCTCTAAGGCAACCATATTTTCTTCGTTAGCGATTTTGGCAATTCTTGTTATGTGACCTTTTGCAGAAGTTTCCCCACCGAAAAAAAAGCTTTCAGACAAGGCAAATCGCACCTGTTGCCCTATGAACACAGCATTTAATTGTGATTGTTGTATGGCTATTTTACCAATATAAGGACCGTGATTTTCAGGTACGGTTGAAAAAAGCAATTTTCCTTTTTTAACCAACATATTTGCCTCCCAGAAGTTTGAAAAGTAAACAACCCCATTCGTGGAAGACACCAAAGTCTGCTTTTTATCCCCGCCATCGGTCAAAGTAGCCAACAACTGTCCTTTAGTCACTTTCGTTCCATCCGAAACCAAGACTTGTTCAAGTTCTCCATTAATTTCACTAAAGGAATTATGCGGCGGATTTGCGGTTGTAATTGTCATTTCTGAATTCAGAACATCTGGATATTTAATAAAATAAGATATACTGAATACACCAAGAACCAATGAAAAAATGAGGGAATTTCCCCAACGTATCATCCAATGGGGCACAAGACCCAGTACTTCTTGCACTGCCTCACTCCGCAACTTTAAGTCATATCTCTCCAACCTATTATTATGAGACATATTATTTTCCAAGTTCTAATTGATTTTTGACCAAATTATAATAACTACCTCTTTTTTTAGTCAAAACCTTGTGGTTTCCTATTTCTGAGATTTTTCCATCTTCAAGAACAACAATTTGATGGGCATTTTTCACAGTACTCAATCTATGGGCAACTATAATTACTGTTCTACCATCAAAGAATTTATCTAAATTCTCCATTATAACTCGTTCATTATTGGCATCTAAAGCCGACGTTGCTTCATCAAAGAAGATAAATTTAGGATTTTTATACACCGCACGCGCTATCAACAAACGTTGTTTTTGACCAGTGCTCAATCCCGTTCCTTCAAGCCCTATTTTTGTATTAAAACCTAAGGGAAGCTCATCAATATAGGTTTGAATATTAGCAATTTTTACAGCGTGCAATAATTTTTTTTCATTAATATGGTCTTCACCAATAGCTATGTTGTTTGCAATCGTATCATTAAAAATGTATCCTTCTTGCATTACAACACCACATTGAGAACGCCAAGCGCGTTGCGATAAATCGGTTAAGTTATCAGATCCTATTTCTATCTTACCGGTTTCAGGCTCGTAAAATTTAAGTAGTAATTTAAGTAAAGTAGTCTTACCGCTACCACTTAGGCCTACAATAGCCGTTATCTTTCGTGCAGGTACGGTAAAATTCATATTTTTTATTATCGGACGTAACATTCCAGGATATCTGAAATAGACGTCATTGAGCTTTAAATTCACATTATCTCGAACAACTGATATCTTTTGTTTACCTATTCCTTCTTCATCATCAAGATTGTGTATTTCTCCAAGACGCTCAAGTGAAATTTTTGCGTCTTGTACCTCCCTTAAAAATTCAATCAGTTGGGCTATTGGGGTATTTAACTGACCAACAATAAAAGATATAGCTAGCATCATACCGAGAGTAATCTCATTCTCAATCACCAACTTAGCTGATAATACAGTGATGATAATGTTCTTTAACTCATTGATAAAGGAAGATCCAACAGATTGCGCTTGCTCAAGAGTCAAGCTTTTTATACCGACTTTGAATAGACGGGCTTGAGTAAACTCCCAGTTCCATCGCATTTGCCGCTCGGCATTATGAAGTTTTATATCCTGCATGCCATTTACCAATTCAATGACCTTACTTTGTTCTTTACTTTGTTCTGAAAATCTTTTATAGTCCAGTTCTTTTCTTTTTTTAAAGAAAAATAAAACCCAAACAAAATAAAATGCGCTTCCAAAAAGAAAAATAAAAAAAATAGACAAGTTATAATATGCTAATATCAATCCAAAAATGATAAAATTCACCATTGAAAAAAGAGTATTTAAAGACGATATGGTCAATATTCTTTCAATACGTTTATGATCGTTTATACGCTGAAGAAGGTCTCCTGTCATTTTGCTATCGAAGAATGAAATAGGCAGATTCATCAGCTTGATGAAAAAATCAGAAATTAGTGAAATGTTAATTCGTGTGCTCAAATGCAGTAATATCCAACTGCGAATGACCTCTAATCCTGTTTTTCCTGCAAATAAGAATAATTGTGCAACCAAAATCAAGTAAATAAAATTTAGATTTTGGTTTTGTATACCAACATCAACAATACTTTGAGTAAGAAAAGGCACAACAAGCTGCAATACACTTCCGGCTAACAGGCCCAAAACAAGTTGGGCTAAGAATTTCTTATACTTTAACAAGTATCTTGAAATAAAAAGAAAATTAAATTTCTTTTCCTCCCTTTTTTCCAGTTCCGTATTGTAGAATACTGGGGTCGGCTCTAATAATAAAGCAATACCTTCTTCTGTTTTGTAGTCTGCGTTATTTCCTATCCAAAAATTAAGAAACTCTTTTTCCTTAAATGTTATGAGACCGTGGGCTGGGTCGGAAATATAGATTTTATTTCTTTTTATATTGTATAGAACAACATAATGTTCTTTGTTCCAATGCAGAATGCAGGGTAGTGGAATTTCCAATAGTTTCTCAAAATCGAGCTTTACCCCTAGGGTGTGTAACCCTATTTTTTCGGCGGCCACACTCAAATTGAGTAGACTACTTCCTTCGCGAGTAGTTTCAGAGAGATGCCGTAATTTCTGTATATCAATGTCTTTTCCATAGTACTTAGCAACAATTTTGATACAGGTGGGACCGCAGTCTTTTTGATCAATTTGTCGGTAAATAGGAAACCTGGCCATGAAAGTAATGGATGACTATTTTTCTTTGTAAGACTCTAAAGGAACCATATTAGATATTCTCTGTTTTGTAACTGGCATAGGATACATATTCATATATGAGTACACTTTAAATAAACTTCATTTTGCAAAACCAGTCGTACTGTTATATTTTGACAACTATCAGATGACAAGCATCGTATTATAACAAAAGGACTATCCATTATAGGGATAGTCCTTTTTACCATTGAGAAAGACTTAAGCTGACTGACATTGTGGTTGTCCACCACCACCTTGTACACAAACTCCAGGACAATTACATGAACCATTATGATAACATGCTCCTACAATTCCTATTGGTTTACCAACGCACGAAGTAGAACATCTTTTTTGACTTCCACCATTAATAGCTTTCAGCTGCTCTTTACCCAAGGCAACCACTCCTTTTAAATTCAATAAATTTTTCATTTTTACTATTTTAAATTATTTTTCTTGGTCCTTTTAGGACATCCAAGATTTATGTCCTTCCCTTGCAAGCAGATATCGTTCTTTCTCCCTTGGAGATTTACTTTCACATTGATTCAGGGTAGTTTGGCGTAGAATTCAATTATTTATGGCCAATTGAAGAGGTTCTTCATGATTTTCAGCATGACTTGACAGTTCAGTACTTAATAAGTCATCAATAAAGTATACCAAATCCATTCGTTGGTACTCATTAGGATACTCTTTTCCATTTAAAATAAGGGCTGGGGTAAAATGAACTTGGTTGTCTATGCACCATTGTTTCTGAACCTCTAAAAGTGCTTTATATAGATTTAAATCATTATTCTCGCCCCATCGTCCTAACCAACTTTCAAGTTTAGCATCATCATCAAATGCCTCATCTATGGCTTTCATGAAGCGATTGGAATGTCTTTCCGTAGAAAACAATTGATTTAGTCTATTTGCCACCTTAAATCCGACGTTGGTGATATCGTTGACGGGAATATTGAATCGTACGGTAAGACGGATATCATTGGGATGACGATTTAAAATTGTCTCTAATTCGCTATGAGCTGACTTACAATAAGAACACAGCGGATTTGTAATAAGTAGTAAAGAGATTTTAGCATTAGGATTTCCAAGAACAATCTCTTTATCGTTAAAATCAGGTAATCGAGTCAAATACGGAGTACTCCTATCATGAGCGGCTTGAAATAAATCAAAATTTCGTTTGAACTTCTGATGCTCCATTTTTAGTTCAGCATATTTTTGCCTTACCATCAGTAAGGGTTTTCCAAAAGTCCAAAAAGATATTACTACAAGCGCGCATAATAGGAAAATCAGGATTTCCATAAAATCGTAAGTAAAAGCCCTTCCATCGTCTTGTAATAAAATGGAAAACGCCTGAACCAATAAAACACCTGAAATTCCCAAACACAGGGGACACCATTTCTTCACAACATTATACTGATAATAGATAGAGTAAATGACGACTGGTAAAGTCATTATAGACAAAAAACGAAATACTACTCCATAATATCCCGAAATCGCATAAATAAACCACGTTATGGTTGTTGCGGAAAAATAGACCACACATGCATCGCTCAATTTAAAAAGGCCTAGTACTGTAGCACCTTTTGATTGTAATATAGCATCACAACTGGTTGCATTATTGACACTACAGAACCTATTCAGTATGCCTGAATACGAACCAAGTTCATGCCTGAAAATCATAATACTTATGGACAATCCAACCAAACCTGCAAAAAAATGTAACAATTGAAACTGATGGGGCAGGGATAACACAAATAAAAATACCGGTGTTATTGCTGAAATCAATAGAAAGAACCATGATATATTTTTCAAAACAACTTTGTCGTCAATACCTTCTTTTTCCCTTTCTTCAACGCCAACAATCATTCCATTCCATATCTTTAGGAAATCTTGGTATTCCATTATTTTGGATTTTTTACTTCCCTGAAAAACAATCTTAAGACTTGAATTCAGTTTTTCTACCAAAACAACTTCATGACCATTCGCAATTGACAAAAAAGACTGAGGCAATTGTTGTAAAGTTTCTAAATCATTTGGAACTTCCAAAGCTAAATTTTCAATTCCTAAATGGTCCAGAGCACTGGTTATGGCATATAAACTTGGATAAGAAGGATGGCTTAAAAGTTGAAATTTCAATTCTTCAAAATCAATCCTATAGTTATTTTTTGACAAAAGGGTGCGAATAAGTGAAGCAGGTGTTTGTTCCATAAACTCTGAGGTTTTAAAATTAAAATTGGAACTCAATGGAAAAACGATGTGGGGCGCTAAATCATTAAGTATTTGATTAAATGTAAGAATAATACTACTTATTATATAGTAATTATTGTTAATTCACAGTTGCTTAACATTATCTTACATTAATAGCCATATTCGTGTTTTAAGCTAAAAAAAAACAAACCGTCCTCTTAATCTTTTTTCTTGTAATGATAGACAGCTTTTATCTCCTTCTCGCTTTCACTGGGCCGTTCGATGAAATTTCCATCTTCATCGAAATGCTTCAAAAATTCATCCTCCTCTTCATTATAGCCCTCTTGCTCCCAATCATACTTCTTAACTACTGGAGCGTTAATCTTTATAACCCTAGCAAGGAAAAGACCTGTTAAAAATCCTGAAAGGTGCCCTTCCCAAGAAATACCGTCTTCGATGGGCAAAACATACCACAACATACTCCCATAAATAAAGACAATGGTCAATGACAAGGCCACCAACCGAAAATGTTTTTGAAAAACCCCCTTAAAGAAAATAAAACTTACCAAAACATAGATTATTCCACTAGCGCCAATATGGTAACTTTCACGACCAATCAACCACGTCAAACAACCTGAAATCAACAACCCCGTGACTAAGACCAAGCCAGCCTTTTGTCGATAAAAATAGAATAAGGCCAAAGTAAGCACGGCCAATGGAATCGAATTATTATACAAGTGATCCAAGGAGCCGTGTATAAATGGACTCAATAACACCCCTCTTAACCCTATTAGATTTCGTGGATAAATTCCATATGAATTGAAACTGACCGAGAAAGTGATTTCAAACCAAAACACAGACCAAATAGTCAGTAAGGCGAACAATGGTACAAATAGCAATTCTAATGAGAATTTAAAATAGGACTCATCTGACATGTTATTCGTAATACAACTTCTGAACCAAATCTTCAAAAGTTGCCAAAAGGTCATTAAGCGATTTCACTATTTTTATGTCATGAACGAACCATTGGCAGAACGAATTAGGCCACAAACGCTAGAGGATTATATCAGCCAACATCACCTTGTGGGCGAAGATGGGGCGCTTTACCAGCAGATTAAGACAGGTATGATTCCGTCATTAATACTTTGGGGACCTCCAGGCACGGGAAAGACGACTCTTGCAAACATTATAGCCAACGAGAGCAAACGGCCATTTTACACCTTGAGTGCCATAAGTAGCGGCGTTAAAGACGTCAGAGAGGTCATTGAAAAAGCCAAGCAGATCGGGGGGTTGTTCACTTCTAAAAATCCTATTCTTATTATTGATGAAATTCATCGGTTCAGTAAGTCGCAACAAGATTCACTGTTGGGCGCTGTTGAAAAGGGATGGGTAACCCTAATCGGAGCGACCACAGAAAATCCCAGTTTTGAGGTCATTCCAGCTTTACTATCTCGGTGTCAGATTTACGTATTGGAATCTTTTGGAAAAGAAGATTTAGTTCACTTGTTGAAACGTGCCACTGAAAAAGATGATATACTCAAATCGAAAAATATCGAGTTGAAAGAGACTGAGGCTTTGTTGCGTTTATCTGGTGGAGATGGTAGAAAACTCCTTAATATTTTTGAATTGCTCATCACTGCGGAAGAAAGTAATCAAATAACCATCACCAACGAATTGGTTCAACAACGAATTCAACAGAACACTGTTCGCTATGACAAAACGGGCGAACAACATTATGATATTGTTTCCGCTTTTATTAAATCAGTGCGTGGCAGTGACCCCAATGCTTCGGTGTATTGGCTTTCCAGAATGATTGAAGGCGGTGAAGATGTTAAATTCATCGCCAGAAGAATGGTGATTCTAGCCTCTGAGGATATTGGCAATGCTAACCCTACAGCATTGGTTTTAGCTAATTCTACCTTTCAGGCCGTAGCCACGATTGGTTATCCTGAAGCTAGAATAGTACTAAGTCAATGTGCAATCTATTTGGCCAGTTCCCCAAAAAGTAATGCCAGTTATATGGCCATAGGCAAAGCACAACAGAAAGTGCGTGATACCGGAAATCTATCGGTTCCATTACATATTCGAAATGCACCGACAAAATTGATGAAAGATTTAGGGTACGGTGAAGGCTATGGTTACGCTCATCATCACGAAAATAACTTTGTCGATCAGGAGTTCTTACCAGAGGAAATTGTGGGTACATCATTTTATATCCCCGGAAATAATCCAAGGGAAAACACCATGCGAGAATTTCTTAAAAAAAGATGGAAAGACAAATACGATTTTTAGAATTTTATGTTCAATTCTTTAGCCTTACTTCCCTTCTCGTCTATTTCAATAAACCACTTTTCCTCATTTTTAAAGACAACACCATTTTTTCCTTCGGTATTCAACATAAACACTTCAGGCACTGAAGTTGATTTTAGTATATAAACCACTTTTGGTGTATTGTCTACCAGTTGAAACCCTCCTTCAATGGGCTGCGCATATAAGATATCGTCGCTCGATTCCTGGTTTCCAACGCTTTTTGCAGATGTAGTTTCCACTATCTTTTCATCCGAGGTTTTCTCTGTTTCAGAAGATGAGGTATTACTATCGACCTCTGGCTCTAAAGACTTTACATCACCCTTGAAATTCAACGTTACCGTATCGGAAGTTTGGTCTTGCTCTTCGTTTAAGGGTTCGTATTTATAATTCAAACCCCTGAAACTCCCAAATGATTCTGACAGTGCCTCTCGATAGGCCTGCTCTAAATCCTTCGTCCTTGTTTCCCCTTCTTGGCTCATCATTACCAAAACCCCACTGCAGTCTGTTAGCGATAACTGGGTCTTCGTTTTGAACAGACCTGAATTATCTACGAGTTCTACCCTAGCTCCAAGACAACGATTCTTTTTTAAATCATCAGGCAGGTTATTGCTGTAAACAGTAGTGAACCCTTCATTGGTAAAAAGATAACTGACCAATGTACTTGTCCTAAACTGATTATCACTGGAGAAGCCCTGAAATTTAACAGGAATGATGATATATTTAAAACTGTTCAACTGCCCAAAACCTGATATAGAACATAACAATGACAATACCCCCGACAACAATAACTTCTTCATATAAAAGTGTAATCAATTATTGTTCCAAGATATAATATTAAATCCGAACTGTAAAGAAGCGTAATGGCTGTCCGGAAGGTTGGAATAGCCCAGAAGATTATCGGCCAATACATAAAAATTTACGGGACCAGCTTGAATGTTCAAACCCAATCCAACATTTGAAAAGCTATATTTATCTATGGTATAAGTTGTTTTTAAAGCAAGAACATTACCCAATCTTTTTTGATAAAAACCAGTTAAAGCCACTTGGGGACCACGAGCTCGGTTTATCATAAATAGCTGCCCCCCAACAGCATTTACATAGTCAATATTTTCAGAACGGGTCTTTGAATGTATACTGCAATCACAAGTTGATTGGCGGTCGTTGCGCTCTCCAAAATGATGTCTAAAAGAAGCGTTTAGTTTAATTGGACGTAAGGAGACAAAAGCATCTTCATTGGTGGCAAAGGGAACTTGCTCTTCAATAACATCAACCAAATCTTGCCAGATATCATCATTCAAATTGTTTATATCATCAGGTAAAACAAACTCTATCCCCTCGTTGGAAGCTGCACCTTGTAGCGTATAATTCTTCACATCATTGCTATGATATATAAATCCCACATCCAACAGACTAGCAGTTATAAAACTATTTTGACCAAATGTGTGGGTAAACCCAAAATCAAATCCAATTCCTAAATCACCCCCGAACAACGCTCTCCTGGAAAGCCAGTTAGCTATACCATCACCTGCCCCGCCACCATCATCCAATGCTTCAAGCAGACTACTTAGGCCAGCTGTCCTAAAAGTTACATTAGCTACTAAGGTATTGCGTAATATCCCATTTTCACCGGGAGTGGTCACAAAATAACCTTTATTATTACTTGAATTTATATGTACTAAACTAGAGTAGATTTTAGCACGTGCTCCTACCGTCCATTTATTATTGAGTTTTCTATTGACTCCAAAATGAAAGACATTAACCGCTTCCCCCTGACTTGCAATATGGTTTAAACTAAACCTCCGGTTTATATTGTTGGCGTTTCCTTCAAAGCCCAAAACAGCTAGATCTTCAGTCCAAAACTGGGCAACAAAACCCTCTCCATACATTCCTAAACTAATGTAATCACTGGGCCGATTCCTATTTCGGAAGCCTATATTGAAAACCTCAATGGTTCCACTACCCCCAAACTCATCACGCTTACTTAAACCATTAATTACCTTTTCCCTAAACTTGGTGGTAAAATCAATTCCATCATTTGCAAAAAGATCATTTACGGTTACCCCGCTAGAACCTGCTTGTACGGAATTTCCTGAAAGAAGCGGTAATCCAACATGCCATTTATAAGGTGTTTTAACACCTGGATTCAGCAACAATGATTGCGGTATTTCATAAAAATCATAAAGTAGTTGTTTGTTTTGCGCATGTGAAGTCACCACTCCCATAAGAATGGTCCACAAAAACAGCACTGTCTTCTTCATCGTAGTTTCAGTCTAAAGGCAGCGCTCGATCTAAGGATTACTTTTGGTTCATTTTGTGCGGAAAGGCTTATGGCGTTACCAAAATTTTCACCACTCACCCGAATATTGGTCGTATTTCTAAGAATATCTAAATTCTTACCCCCTTCACCGTAGGCAATTTGTCTTTCCAACAAAGGTGATGGGTCTGCTTCAATCGTAAAGCTTTCGGTATCCAAGGTATTTCCATTGGCATCCAAAAATTCAATTTCCAAACCAAGGGACTTACTAGTAGTATTCTCGATCTGATAAGTAATTACCCCATCTAAAATTTTGTCCGCAACATTGGGGTCGCTGAAAGCTTCAAAAGTAAATAGCTGCTCATAGAAATTAGCAATTCCTATGGTGTTTATGGTATTCTCATCAGATTCGAAATAAAAGATAGAAGACGCCACTGTTGGTTCTATGCTCAAATCATCAAACTGACCAAGGTCTTGTTCCTCAGCACAACTAAGATGAAAGAGTATTAGAGATAAGACAACAAAAGCTTTTTTCATTTCTCAATAGTGTGTGGTCCATAAACAACTGACTTTAGACCTACCCTACTATAACTCTACAAAAGGCTTTTTATTTCGTTCAGATGGACGATGCTTGGAGAAAATTTTTGATTTTGTTTTTCACCTGTGGTAAGGTGTATTGTGTTAAGGCCAACGTTTTGGGCCCCCAAGATATCAGCTTCGAGATTATCCCCAATCATCAATGCTTTTTCTGGTCTTACCCCAGCCAGATTCAAAGCCGTATGAAAAATATTAGGATTGTGCTTTTTTACCCCAGCCATTTCTGAATCGACCACAACATCAAAATACTGCCTGATATTAGAGACCATCATCTTTTTCTCTTGGATTTCTGTAAACCCATTGGTAATAATATGCAGGCGATAGGTCTTCTTTAAATAGTCTAAAATCTCAGTAGCTCCGGGCAAGGTATGCTTAAAGGATGAAAGGTAGGTGATATAATCTTCAGAAAGTTGATTGATCGTTTTATCATCAATTGTCACGTTAATCAAATCAAAACTTTGCCTTAACCGCTGGTAGCGCAGTTCAGGCTTATTGATCTTATCTTCTCGATAGAGTTTCCAGAATCTGAGATTAATAGGAACGTAGTGTTCTAGAAAATGTTCTAAATCGATGGGCAAACCATGCTTCTCGAATATTAGCTCAAAGGTAAGCGCCGAGTTCTTTTCAAAATCCCATAAAGTGTGGTCTAAATCAAAAAAAATATCCGTTACCTTACCCCGAAACATCATACCGCTTTAACAATAACTCATACAGTTCCAACCAATTGATTTTGTGTTTCGTCCCCAAAAGTTCATTCGAAAATACCATTACCAAATGTCCTCTCGTACGCTTGATGGTATTATATATGGCATCCAATTTTGAAAATACCTCATCTTTGGCCCTATATTTTTTAAGGGCGTAATCACTAATTGCAAAAGGATGTATTTTAATGGGCTGTTGTATCTCCAAAGGAATATCATAAAAGGGAAAAGGCACCGAAGTACCTGCTCTAAAACCCAAATGATGTGTATACCCTAAAGAGTAATCGTCCGTAAATTCGGCTTCTACCAAATCTCTATAGGTATGTGGTACAAAAACCTTATTGTAGCGTAATCGTGAATAGTTTACTGGATGATTAATAAGGTCACTCAACCTTTTCTTTTCAATTTTTAGCACCTCCACATCATCACCCGCAGCCATGGAAGCACTTAACGAGACAATACTATAATCGGCGACAGATTTAATAAGGTACCTAAATCGATTACGATAGATGGAAATGTTCTTGTCATGGTTGGAATAATCGGCAAACTGAAAAAAGAACATCGTGAGGGCCTTATACTTTTTATGCAGATTTATCAAGGCACTAAAATTATCATAGGGATCGCTACTGGGCTTGAACCATACCAAAATACGCTTTGCCAAACGAGCAAATTTGAATCGAGATAAGTCATTAAAAAAGCCAGCAATCGACCTGCCGACTCCCCGTAAAGCAAAACAGTGCGAAGTGGTTACATTGACAATGGAGATAAACCGGTATTTTCTTGGTTTAACCGTAATATCTGGAAAACGTTCTTGCAAGCGTTTTAAAAATTTTTGACACCATATATCCACAACAGGAACCTCCAAAAACCCATTTTCAAAGCCCAAACTAGTTTCGGGCGGAAATTTACCAAGCTCATCTTTCACATGGGGCAAATATTCTTCATATCGGCTCAATAGATAAAAACTGGCCGAGAAAATATCAAAAGGAACATTGCTGCGCTCATCCGTTCTAAAAAAACAGGGCGTACCTTCCCAATCCTGTACCTTAATTGCAATATCATTGATGCCTTGTTCGAAAAGAAGGTCATTAGAACGAATAAAAAACTCGTTTTGCAAGGGTTGTTTCGTATACGTGATCTTTGCCCCTTGATGCTTTATAAAATCTTCAACCTTCGTAGTGAAACCCACTTCTACCCCCATCAACTGCAAAAAGAGGTGCTTCATAATATAACTGAAGCGATTTGTGATTTTATGGGTATATATTAATAACATGCCATACGAAAATACGAAGTAGGAAGTTAGAACTACGAAGTTTATGCATTAGCAAGAAACATGTAAAGACCTCAAAGCAGTCCTTTGTCTGCAAAACTGAAATACGCATTTTGGGTGATGATCAGATGATCTAATACCTTGATATCAAGGGCTAAACCGGCCTGTTTTAACTTATGCGTAACCTCTTTATCAGACCGGCTTGGCTTTAAAGTTCCTGAAGGATGGTTATGAGCCAAAACACATCCTACGGCACCGTGTTCAAGCGCATGTTTCATGACCAATCGAACATCGACCAAAGTACCTGTCATACCGCCTTTGCTCAATTGTTCTTTGTGTAAAATCTTATTTGAATTGTTCAAGTAAACAATCCAAAATTCCTCATGGGGCAGTTCCCCAATTATGGGTTGTAGCAATTCAAAGACATCGTGACCACTATTGATCTTAATGATTTGCTGAGCTTCCTCTCCCCTTCTCCGCCGGCCAAATTCCAAAGCGGCAGCAATCGTTATCGCTTTGGCCTCCCCAATTCCCTTAAACTGCATCAGTTGCTTTATGGAAAGTTTGCCCAACTCATTTAGATTATTGCCCACAGAGGCCAAAATACGTTTGCTCAGGGCGACTGCACTTTCTGTCTTACTACCAGAACCGATGAGAATGGCAATCAATTCGGCATCTGACAAAATCGAACGTCCTTTATAGAGTAATTTTTCACGGGGACGGTCATCATCGGCCCAATCTTTTATGGACAAGGAACCTTGCTTTTCTTCCATGCCTAAATATAATTGGAATACTGGGTTCTAAAAAACGAAACCATAATTTGTAATTTTATGAAAAACCCATGGCCACATGAAATCACTTTTTGACGAAACGACCTACCAAGAGGTAATGAAACGCCTTAATTCCTTAACAGCCAAAAAACATCCACAATGGGGAAAGATGAACGCTGGTCAAATGATGCGTCATTGTCAATTTCCTTTGGAAACGGCCCTTGGAAAAAAAATCCTCAAAAAACCAAATTTTATCATGAAGCTGCTCATGAAATCGTTCAAAGCAAGCATGTATAATGATAAAGAGTGGAAAAAGAATATGCCCACCCCTAAAGCGTTTCAAGTAACCGACGAACGTGATTTTGAGAAAGAACAAAAAGGTTTGGAAAACCTAATTATCGCATTTTACGCAACAAAAAACCAAAAAGAACGAACCCCTCACCCTGGTTTTGGATATTTTACCTATGACCAATGGGGGCAAATGCAATACAAACATTTAGACCATCACTTAAGACAGTTTGGGGTCTAAATCAACTTTTTAACTTGATTAAAATCAAGACCTCCATAATTACCGGAACTCATCAATAGCAATACCGTATTTTCAAAGTGTTGTTGAAATAAAAACCCCTCAAACCGTTTTGAATCTGTAAAGACCCTTAAATCACCTCGTTGAAAAGCGTTGGTAATCTGGCTGTCTTTTACCTCATCGAGCCTTTTAATCTTAACCGCCTCAGGGGAATAAAAAACGACGGCTTCATCAGCCGAATCTAAAGCCCCTTGGTATTGGTTTAAAAAGTCAGCGTTTAAACTGCTATAAGTATGTAGTTCCAAACAGGCCAAAATCTTTTTCGCAGGGTATTGCTCTTTAACTGCATCGGTAGTTGCTCTTACCTTACTTGGTGAGTGTGCAAAATCTTTAAACGCGATACTGGTCTTGCCCTCGGCCAGTTTTTCCATTCGTTTACTAGCTCCCTTAAAGGTACTGATGGCCTCATTGAAATCGACCTCATCAACACCCATCTGTTGGCATATCCATTTGGCGCCGATAAGATTGTTCAAATTGTGTTTTCCGAAGATTTCTAAAGGCATCGGGCCATCTTCTGTCTCGAGAAAAGTGGTTTCTTCCTGAACTGAATAGTTAGGGGTTTCATAAGGAAATTTACGAATGGTATTTTCAGAAGCTTCCACGACCCTTTTTACTTCTTCATCTTCGATATTGTAAGTAATACTGCCTCCCCTCACAATACCATCTACAAAAATCTTGAACTGTTCCACGTAGTTTTCATATGTGGAAAAAACATTAATATGGTCCCAGGCAATTCCACTCAATAAGGCAATATTAGCTTGGTACAAGTGAAATTTTGGTCTTCTATCAATCGGAGAACTCAAGTATTCGTCTCCTTCAAGTACAATAAAATCGTTTTCTTCGGTAAGATGTACCATTCGGTCAAAACCGTCCAACTGTGCCCCGACCATATAATCAACATTGATATCACAATAATCTAGCACGTGCAAAATCATTGAAGTGATTGTGGTTTTCCCATGGCTTCCCCCAATAACCACCCTGGTCTTATTTTTAGATTGTTCATACAAAAACTCAGGATAGGAGTATATTTTTAATCCCAACTCCTGTGCTTTTAACAACTCTGGATTATCCGGCTTCGCATGCATTCCCAAAATCACTGCATCCAATGCTTGAGAAATCTTCTCTGGAAACCAACCAAACGTATCTGGCAAAAGGCCATGGCGCTGCAAACGGCTTTTTGAAGGTTCAAAGATGGTATCGTCGCTACCCGTAACGCTGTAGCCTTTATGCTGAAGGGCCAAAGCCAAATTATGCATGGCACTGCCTCCAATGGCGATAAAATGAACTTTCATTCTAAAACATTTGTGGGTAAAGATAGCCAATGCCCTTGAAGAATATTTTTAACTTCAACCAGAAATTTATGAGTATGAACTTATCCGATCTACCGCCAAAAGAGATTATGCCAGGGTACCATGGCAAATTGATACACTCAGCCACCATGAGCTGGGTATTTTGGGATGTTGAAAAGAATGCTGAAGTCCCTGAGCACTACCATCACCATGAACAGATTATGCATGTAGTAGAAGGTGAATTTGAATTTACATTGGATGGCGAAAAATCAACCTATTATCCTGGAGATGTCGTTATCATTCCTTCAAATGTACCCCATTCCGGAAGAGCCCTGACCCCATGTAAACTCATGGACATTTTCAGTCCTGTACGTGAAGAATATAAATAGGTGTTAGGTGTTAGGTGTTAGGTGTTAGGTGGTAGGTGAAAAAACAAAAAAATGGAAATTAGTCTAAAAGGAAAAAAAGCCCTTATTGGAGGAAGTAGCAGGGGCATAGGAAAAGCCATCGCTATACAGCTGGCCAAAAGCGGAGCCAGCGTTATTCTTATGGCCCGTAATGAAAATAGATTGAAACATATTATCGATAATTTGCCCAATGACCAAGGACAAGATCATGGCTATCTTAAGGTTGATTTCAATGATTTCAAAGGATTTAAATCCATCATTAGTGACTTTTTCAGCGAAGAATCCGTCGATATCCTAATCAATAACACTCAAGGACCAGCCGCTGGCGGCGCTTTGGAGAAAAATGTTGATGATTACCATTACACCTTTGACATCTTGTTCAAATCAGTGGTATTGACCACCGAGTTGGCCCTACCATATATGCAACAAATAGGTTGGGGGCGCATTATTAATGTGGCCTCGGTTTCAGTGAAGGAGCCTTTGAATTATTTGGCACTCTCGAACACCATCAGGGCTGCGGTCGTTACTTGGGCAAAGAGTCTTTCCATTGATGTGGCCAAAGACGGTATCACGGTAAACAATATACTTACAGGCTATTTTGATACCGAGCGTATCGCCCAACTCAATGCAAAAAAAGCAGAAAAACTGGGTATTAGCGAAAATGAAGTGTTAAAAACAATGGAAAACAACGTACCTACAAAACGCATTGGCCACCCTAAAGAATACGGCTACTTGGTCGCCTTTTTAGCCTCCGAACAGGCTGCTTATATTAACGGCACCAATCTCCCTATAGACGGGGGGTTGTTAAAATCACTATAAGCTCCATTCAACCGTTTCAAAGAAGCGGAAACACCGATACAATGAAAATTTATCAAAGACTCATCTTATCCTTAAAAAGATAGGACTGTCTTCGACTGACCTCAATCTCATCACCATTTTGCATGGTTAACCTAAGCTTACCATTAAACCATGGCACTACTTCTTTTATGAAGTTAATATTGACCAATTGTTGTCTATTGACCCTAAAAAAGTTATCCTTGGGCAGTTTTTCTTCAATTTGGTTCAGCGATTTGTACAGCATAGGTTTTTGACCGTCAAAAAAGACGCGAGTATAATTGCCCTCGATTTCAAAATGGGAAATCTTGCCAATCTTTAATAACCAATATTTTTCACCATCTTTAATGAAAATCTGACTTGATGTTTTGAGTTGTTTCGCCTTTTCATTGGAAGCCCCTTCTAGCTTTTCCTTGACTCTTTCAATAGCTTGGTCAAAGCGTTTTTGGTTAATTGGCTTTAACAGATAGTCAAGGGCATTAAATTCAAACGATTTTATGGCATATTCATCAAAAGCTGTGGTAAAAATGATGATAGGTACTTCATCCAACATCTCCAGTAATTCAAAACCATCTTTTTCCGGCATATTGATATCCAAGAATAAGAGGTCGGGGTTATGTTTTTCGATGATTTCAAAACCCTGGTCCACATTCTCGGCCTCCCCCATTAGTTCTATATTTTTATGGGATTTGAGTAACTCCTTAAGTTCATTGCGAGCCAAACGGGAGTCTTCGACGATGACAGCATTTATCTTCATTCCATAGGAATTTTTACATGTGCAACCACTTCATCGTTGAGGTCGTTCAACACAAAAGAAGCATTTCTCCCATAGAGTAATTTTAATCGCTGTTTGATGTTGTTAAGTCCTAATTGGGTTGAATCTCCAGCGATTTGTAATTTACCGGTATTACGAACTTGAATATTCAAAATACCATTATTTTTATTTGCGTTCAGGATAATTTTTCCCCCTTCCCTTATATTGGCGATACCATGCTTGACTGCATTTTCAACCAATAATTGAACTATCATTGGCGGAATTTGAAGCTTAAGGGTAGCCTCTTCAACCTGTTGTTCAAATTTAAGCCTATCTTCAAATTGAATTTTTGATAGCGAAATGTAATTGTCGACCATTTCAAGTTCTTGTTCAAAGGCAATACCGTCTATGTTATTTTTTGTTAGCGAATAGCGCAACATTTCCGATAGTTTGGTCAACATTTCACGAGAACGCTCTACATCCTCTAGCATTAATCCACGAATATTATTAAGGCTATTGAACATGAAATGGGGGTTGATTTGACCTTTTAGTGTATTGAGTTGCGCTTGTTTAAGTGTATTGTTCAATTCCAATCTTTCCAACCGGTTCTGATTGGCTTTGATAATGAGTTTAATAACCAGATAGCAAACAACCCAACTACCAATAATAAATATAGATTGAAAAGCAAGAATCCAGATATTGCCCAGAGCCTTCATTACCTTTATTTCCATCTCAGTAATTTCGGGAACCAACTTCAAATAGGCATACCCAAAACCAAAACTTAAGAATCCATATATCAGCGCTGCCATAAAGGTTGCAAGCCCAATTTTCAACAATTTATTAGTATTGAAATTTTCAAGGGGAATTTTTCGCAAATAATACCTCAGCGCAGTGGTTGACCCTATACCGATCAAAATAGCAGTAAGTAAACTATAGATTACGAATAGGGTACCCAATTTATCCAGAAGGAAAATGGATGAAAGATTTAAAAAACCCCAGCCCAACAACTGTAATAGCCAAAACAGTCGATTTCGATTGGGTTGCGTTATATTCATGTTACGCCGTTGACTATTTATACTTGCGACCAAAGATAAATAAGTCTACCGGAGGCAAAGCACACTAAACAGATTAGTAACCCTAGTACAAACGTGACTTTTCCCTTGTTCTTTGATTGTAAGATGCATTTTAGCTTCCCATTATCTTTTTGATAACCCCAAATCAATAATGCCATTGAAATAATGACCAAAACCGTTGAACTTATCAATTCGGCTTGCTGAAATTGTGAGATGATAACCGAACCCAATAAAATGGCTCCGGCAATATATAAGGATCGGTTAATGGTCAATTTCATATCTGTTTCTTTTTAAAATTTACTTTTAAGTTCATATGAGGATACAATCCCTCCTGCAATGTACATTTGCAAAAACCTGGTCGTTCAATATTATGGCATAGGACCATCTACTTTATGCAATACAGTAGTGCCAATCAGGGTTAATCCTGCGTATATTGGAAAGAATTGTTCCATTAAATTGGTTGCATTGAATAATCCGATGATACCAGTTATCAGTACCAAACTTCCTATTGAGCAGTACCGCTATTTTTGTTTTGTCATTTGCTTTCATTTCTTTTATTTTAATTGATGATTGGATTCCATAAAGATGCTCAATAAGAGACTAACTAAGATTTTTACTATAGCTATCATGCTGTTCGTTTTAATGATGACACAAACATAATAGCCTATCCAAGCTTCCAAAATAAAATTATGACGAACGGTAAACCTACCTTGCCGATTGGTAAAACTAAGTAATGAATCTTATTTCTTGGTTGGGGGAAATTTTGAAAATACTTTTTCAACGACCTTTCTCAATTGTTCCTCCCGCTTTGTAGGATTGGTTTTGGGCATAAATTTACTTGTGGCAACGGCTTGCCAAAATAAATAATCCCCCTGGGCATCTACAAAATCAAACTGGATGCTTCGCTGTAATTGTCCACCGGCCAAGGGCACACCAACAGAAACACCACCCCCGACATTTCCTCCGGTACCGCCAATCCCAACTCCCAGATTTTGTGGTGGTTCTCGAAATTCTTCGCTTAGAATATTAATGAAAAAGTCAGGTTCCTCAGAATAGGTAAATCCTTTTGATTGCAAGGTTGAATCCAAAACACGGAAAAGACGTTTATCATCAAACGAACTCATTCCGGTTTTTAAATCTGGAAAATAGCCGTAAGAGATATAGTTATCGAAATTGGTCGTTTTGTCATAATCGTAGTTGATATAAACGGAACAGTTCATAAAAAGTGAACCAAACACTACTAAGAAAAACCGCTTACAAACCATATTTAAAGGTACTAAATATGTGGAAGCCAAGGTGCTGTAGCAAAAGCTATTCATTCAAAACCGTCCAAAGCTTGTCTTTTAGCTCTTGAATACCTTTTTGCGCCACGGAGGAAATAAAAGTATAGTCCACATCCTGAAAATCTTTCTTTAATAAGGCATCCATCTCGGTCATTAATTCATCATCCAACATATCAGATTTTGAAATGGCCACTAAACGTTGTTTGTCAAGTAACTCCGGATTATAGCGCCTTAGTTCGTCCAAAAGGATTTCATATTCCTTGTAAATATCATCACTATCGGCTGGAATCAAAAACAACAGGGTCGCATTACGCTCGATATGACGTAAAAAGTAATGCCCCAATCCTTTACCTTCGGCAGCCCCCTCGATAATCCCCGGAATGTCAGCCATCACAAAACTTCTAAAATCACGATATTCAACAATT
>JBHJJC010000126.1:0-12969 GCA_050042945.1 Croceivirga sp. | reverse complement strand
GGGTACAGAAAAGCTTTGGGTGACCATAGATAGGGCCAACCTAAATTTTCCACAGCGCCCAGGTGAAAACAAAAAAGGTTTTATCCATTGGGATTATGATCCTGAAACCAGACCACAAAATGTACAAGGGGTATTGGCTTTAGCAGACCAGACCGATGAAAATATGGGTGGCTTTCAATGCATTCCCTGGTTGTACAGAAACTATGACTCCTGGAAATTGACCCAACCTGAAGACCGTAATCATTTTCAACCTGATGTCAATGGCTTGGAAGATCGCATTGTCAAGGTAAAAATGGAAGCGGGAGACCTGTTGATTTTTAATAGCACACAACCTCATGGAATCCGCCCAAACAAATCAGGTGATAAAGTACGTATTGCCCAATATGTTTCTATGATGCCTGCTGAGGAAGATAATAAAAAGATGAGAGATTGGCGAGTACATTCTTGGAAAAATCGAGTAGCACCAGAAGGGTATGCTTTTCCAGGTGATCCAAGAAATTGGGAGCGTGATAAGTATGATAGCGCAGCGTTGAGTCCATTGGGTGAAAAGTTATTGGGACTCAAAGATTGGTAGTTCATATTTATGGACCTTAGACTAAAGAACAAGACCGCCTTGGTAACTGGTTCCACGGCGGGTATTGGTTTGGCCACAGCAAAACGATTGATTTCTGAGGGAGCTAAGGTGATTTTAAATGGCCGCTCAGAAGATAAATTAAAGCAACTGATACGTGAGCTCAGGTTAGAGTATTCTGCGGCATTGATACGAGGGGTTGCAGCAGATTTTTCAAATACCGATGAAATTCAGGCACTCCTCAATACTATAGGGCATATTGATATTTTGGTTAATAATGTCGGTGTATATAAAGCTGGGTCATTTTTTGAGATGGGTGATGACGATTGGTATCGCCAGTTTGAAATCAATGTAATGAGCGGGGTTCGTTTGTCCCGATATTTTCTTCCTAAAATGTTGAAAAACGATTGGGGAAGAATTCTTTTTGTTTCAAGCGAATGTGCCGAGTTGGTGCCACCAGATATGCTGGCCTATAGCATGACCAAAACGGCAATGGTTTCCATAGCAAAAGGATTGGCACAATTGACCAAATCAACAGGGGTAACCATAAATTCCATTTTACCCGGTTCAACCCTTTCTGAAGGAGCAGAGCAATTTTTAGAGGAAGAGGCGAACAAATCAGGTAAAACAAAACAAGAAGTTGAGGCCACATTTTTTGAAGAGGTGAGAACCTCTTCATTGTTACAGCGATTTGCTGAGGTCGATGAGGTAGCTTCAACGATAGTATACTATTGCAGTCCATTGGCCTCAGCCTCAAACGGTGCCTCAATCAAGGTGGATGGAGGTAGTACTGGCGGATTATTATAAGACAAAATGATTATGAAACATTTAAAACCTATTGTAGTATTTGCAATTTGCAGCATCTTAATTGGATCCTGTGCAAAAAAAGTTGAAAGTCAAAATGAAATTTCAATGGAAAAAGAAAAACGATTACGGCATATGGTCATCTTTAAATTCAATGATAGCACTTCTACGGAACAAGTCGATAAATTAAATTCAGCCTTCGCTGATTTACCGAATCATATTACCGAAATTAAAGACTTTGAATGGGGTCTTAATGACAGTCCTGAAAACTTTCATCAAGATTTTACCCATTGTTATTTGGTCACCTTTACATCAGAAGAAGATAGAGACAATGTGTATACACCGCATCCAAAACATCAAGCGTTTGTGGCCAGTTTACAACCGCATCTTGAAAAGGTGTTTGTTGTGGACTATTGGGCCAATTGACCTATTTTGCCAAATTTTTAATTTTAATACTAGTCTTAATTAACTAAAGGAATAATACTATTTTTGCCGGCTTCAAATAGAATGCCATGCGCAAATACCTGAACTTATTCGATTTTAGACAAAAGGTAGATTATAAAACTGAAATCCTTTCAGGGTTGACCGTAGCTTTGGCTTTGGTGCCTGAGGCCATTGCCTTTGCGCTAATACCAGGGTTTTCACCGCTAACCGGTTTATATGCGGCATTTGTATTGGCGTTGGTAACCGCTGTTCTGGGTGGTCGACCAGGTATGATTTCGGGTGCAACAGGCGCTGTCGCAGTGGTCTTTGTTGGATTGATTTTGGAGTTAAAGAATACCTTTCCTGGAATTGAACCCACTACTATTTTAAACTATGTCTTCGCAACCGTTATTATTGCTGGCGTTCTTCAAATATTAGCTGGGGTTTTACGCCTCGGGAAATTTATTCGATTGGTACCCCACCCAGTGATGTTCGGGTTTGTCAATGGCTTGGCTATTATCATATTTATGGCCCAATTCCCGAATTTTTATGATAAGGCTTCTGGAGAATTTCTATCAGGAAACGCGCTATATATTATGCTCGGATTGACCCTTTTGACGATGCTCATTATTTGGGGTTTTCCGAAATTGACAAAGGCCATACCGTCATCTTTGTTGGCCATTGTGGTCGTATCAGCTTTGGTTTTGGGCTTGGGTATTGATACATTGACCGTAGCCGATATTATGCCAAAAGGAGAGAGTATTCAAGGGGGCTTTCCACCCATTTCAATTCCCCAAGTTCCTTTCACCTGGGAAACGTTTATGATTATTATACCTTATGCTGGGATTGTTGCAGGTGTTGGTCTTATTGAAAGTCTCTTGACATTGAATATCATTGATGAAATAACCCAAACTAGGGGACGTGGCAATAAAGAATGTGTAGCACAGGGTACTGCAAATATTTTATCTGGATTTTTATCAGGCATGGGCGGCTGCGCCATGATAGGTCAAAGTCTTATCAATACGTCTTCAGGAGCACGTGCGAGACTTTCAGGCATTACAGCTGCCGTGATGCTTCTGGTCTTCATTATGTTTGGGAGTAGTTTGATTGAACGCCTTCCTATGGCCGCCTTGGTCGGTTTGATGTTTATGGTAGCCTTGGGGACGTTTGAGTGGGCCAGTTTCAAGACCTTTCGAAAAATGCCCAATTCTGACGTTATCGTCATGGTTTTGGTTACGTTGATCACGGCGATTACCCATAATTTGGCAGTAGCTGTATTATTGGGCGTAATCATATCTGCTTTGGCCTATTCTTGGGAAAATGCAAAGCGTATACGAGCGAGAAAGCACATTGATGAAAACGGCGTCAAGCACTACGAAATATATGGGCCATTGTTCTTTGGCTCTACAACGCTTTTCAATGAAAAATTTGATGTGCAGAATGACCCCGATGAAGTGATCATCGATTTTCAAGAAAGTAGGGTAGCCGATATGTCGGGTATCGAAGCCTTAAATAAGATTACCGAACTCTATAAAAATACAGGCAAGAAGGTACATTTAAGACACCTGAGTAGAGACTGTAAACGTTTACTGGAAAATGCTGAAGATATTATTGAAGTGAATGTTCTAGAAGATCCAACTTATAAAGTGGTAACAGATAATACCTTAAGTACCAAATAAGCGTCAAAACTGGAAAACCGCAATTTTTAAGGGTAATTATATTTGGTGTTATTCAATTAAGGTAGGCAGTAAATAATCCTGAACGATTTCATCAGCTTGAACGTGCATGTAGGCCTGCCCATACGCCTTTGCTGTGATGACGATGACTACCCCCAAATCTTGAAATAGCATTATCTTATTTCCACCATTACCACTTGCATAATAGGCTTCGTAATCATTGCCATTTACGGAATAGATTTTGTTCCAAACTAGATAGCCGTAATGTTCATTAGTGGTATTGGGAATTTCAATTTGATGCGAAAGTGTTTTTTGTACCCAATCTGAATCTAGAATCTTAGTTCCTTGATATTGGCCATTATCTAAATACAATTGTCCATATTTCGCATTGTCCAAACTATTCATTTGAAATCCACCTGCGGTATTGGGAACCTCACTTGGTGTATATTGCCAAGTATAGTCTTTGATTCCCAAAGGCTTGAATAGTTTATCATCAGCATATTTTTCCAGCCCATTGGGAACGGTTTTGTTTAGGATATCACCTAAAATAACTATCCCAGCTGTGAAATAATCCCAATTTTTGCCAATTTTCTTATCAGTATCCATGGGCAGATCAAGTCCAAATTTTACCCAATCCGAAGTTGGATACATCTTCTCTTCATTTCCCGGAGAGTTTGGATTCATATCTGAACCTTCGAAACCTGAGCTCATGGTCAATAAACTTCTTAGGCTTACTTTTCCTTTGCTGTAGGTGTAGTTTTCAAAAGATTGAAGGTCATAAAATTCTTTTTAGGTTTTCGCTTCACTTGTGATATACCCTTCATCGATGGCTATGCCCATTACGGTTGAGGTCAGGGTTTTGCCAACGGACCGTGTATCATGTAAAGTGTTTCGGTTGGCACCGTTAAAATATTCTTCAATTACTAATTTTCCTTCTTTGACGACCACTATGCTAGTAATGTCTTTGAAGTAGTCATCAGCAATTTTTTGATTTAGTTTTCGAATGAAGATGCTGTCATACATTCCTTTAGAGACTTCCCAGTCACTGGTAGGAGCAATGGTTTGAACGGAAATCTGATCTTCTTTAACCTCTTTTTCCAAGAATGTTAGTTGTACTTCTCCTTGAGCGATGATTTCGCCAACTTTTAATTGTTCATTTTCAATATAAGGGCGAATTTCAAGCTTAAGGGAATGCGCCCCTCCTGATAAGGCTTTCTGCCCACCTTGCCCTCTCATAAATCGCATCCAAAGAAAACGACCCCAATGGTCTGGCTCTTCTTCATCTACCAAAGGAACTCCATAAACAGTTGCTGAATTCTTATACTCGCAAGAACCTGCTCCGGTTTGAAGATTCTTTTTGTAAATCTCTTTTTGGTCAACATAGAAGGTCAATTGAAAGTTGCCTTTTTTACAGAGTTCTTCTACGGAAAGATTAGGCTCTAATTCACTCAGATAAAAGGTTAGGGTATTTTCCAAAAACATTCTAAATCCAAAGTTGGAAGAATGGGTCAGAAAGAGTTCCTCTTGAAAATCTTCTTCGGTAAAATGTTCAAATGGAATCCAATCATTCATAAATGCCAATTTGCCTACGCTTTTCTTATGGACGTCATTTAAGGGTTTGCCCTTATCCAAGGTTAAAGGAGGATTGTCTTTACAGGATAAAAGAACAAGTATTCCAAAGGAAAAAAACAAGACGTTTTTCATTTACTGGTTTTGTTCAAAAGTAACGCATTGCGAAAGTCACGGTATAGAATGAAATTAACCTTGGTTGACTTTTTTTCGAAAATTTCCGGGGGTAGTATCCATATATTTTTTGAAGCAGCGAATAAAATGACTTTGATCTGCAAATCCTGATAGATAAGCTATATCAGAAAGCGAATGTTCACTGTTCATCATGTGTGATATGGCCTTTTTGGTCTTGAGCTGTCTGATATAATCCCCTAATGTGGTAGAAAAGTATTTTGGAATACTTCGTGATAAATGAACTGGGTGAACCCCTAGGTGCGCTGATAATTCGGCAAGGGTCAGTCCTTCAGATGAATCGTTCAATATATCTTTTAGGTCACGAATCCAGTTTGGCTTGGGCGCCTGTTCATCTACATAGTCTTTTTCCAAATGTTCACAGAGTTGTAGCAATAGAAGCTCAATCGACAACAGTGAGGATGAATCATTACACTTAAATTCATAATAGAGTTGACCCAGTAAATGGTGCAATTTAGGATTGAACAGTAAGGTGCTTCCCTCCCAAAGGGTCAAGTCTAATTTTCTCTCTTTGTACCAATTTCTATTGAATTCAATGTGAAACCCCCGTGCGGAATAGGATTCCTTCTTATTGAGATGTGGGTCTTGCCAGTTATGAAAGAGAAAACTGCCAGCCGGGCATATTGACTTTTGCTTTTTATTGATGTCCAGCATATTTCCCTCAATGACATACATGAAATATGGATTTTCATGAAAGTGCCAGGGCGTGGATTTTTCTAGATAATCGTATTCAGATATGATGAATTGCGAAGTTCTTATTTCAAAACTCTTTTCACCGTAATATGAACCACTTTTTGAAATTTTCAAGCTGGTATTTTTTTTGAGAACCGTATAAGGTTAGAGACGTTGAATTATAGGATGATGTTACAGAAAAATATGGTTCTTAGAATACTAATTTGCCGTTTTGCCCAGAAATACACTGACTTTTGGGTTTTGGGGATTGCCATTTGAACGTCGCATAAGCACAATTTGGCCAGTATGATATATACAATCGGCCAACATGCCATTCAGCATATGCCAATACGTAAAAGAACTTTGGGCGTCACCCCTTTGAAAGGTGATTTGAAAGTCTTCGAAAGCCTCTTTGTTTTGACCTTTAAGCAAATTACTTGCCGCAAATAGGTTGTCTAGTGTACCTTTTCGAAGTTCCTCAAAAGTGAGTTTTGAAAAGTCTTTTGGGCGTATACTGGGTTCTTTTTTTGGTGCTTCGAGTATTGTTTCTGACATACCATAAATATGCTGTAACGTTTCCAAAACACTTCTACCATCTTCAGAAGGTTTGTATTGAAGGTCATCAGGTCTTAGGCCCTCTGTCGACCAATAGTAGCGATAGCCAAGACCATCAATCATTCTGCCAACGATATTCCCCGAACTATAGTCTTCAGGATATTCTGGAATTTGGAGATATGGTAATTCTTGACCACTCATGAATGAAAAGCTTAATAATGCGAAAAGAAATGTTCTCATAATTGTTATTGGCTTCGCACACTCCAAACTTCGTATATGGGTTTTCCTTTGCTGCTAAGTCCTGAATGATGCCAATCACCTTCTTTCAATTCATAATCAAATTGAAGACTTGTGCCAACACGGGAATCATCCCTACTAAAAAATTGGATGTTTTCGGTATACTTTCCGTCAACTGTAGTATAGGTTCCGCCCCCGGTTCACATAAACTCTTTGGTTTCTGTGTTGTATGCTATCCATTGAAAACGCGTTCCTGAGAGTACCTTCATCGTTTTTCTAGGCCGATTGGTATCACGCTTTTGTAAAGCTCCATCACGCATTCGACCTGAGATTAACCATGCTCCGGCTAAATCACCCAGTGTTCCCTTATCTATACGTTTCAGCTTAAGGTCATCTCCTTTTATCAACAGCTCTTCATCGTTAAATTCAATACTATATGATTTCGTCTTACCGATACGGTCTGAATTCTCAGAATCAAATTCAATGGTCTGCGTCAATGTGGTGTCCTGTAGTGAATAACTCCCACCAAAAGTAGCCATAAATACCCCTGTTTTTGTATGGTAGGCAGCGGCTACGTGATGCCGTTTTGAAAACAAAAAAAACAATGTCACAGTTGTTTTATTTCCTTCAATATTTGCATCGATTTGGGTCTCCCAGGCACCAATGAGACTTTGTGCTTTGGTACTCGATAATACGACAAAGACAAATAAAAAAACAAGGATATCGTTTCGCATCATTTACACCTTAAAAATACCACTATTATGAAGAAGTGAAAGTGACATTTTTGTTATCTCACAATTCTTTTAAAGTGTCCTTAGGTACTCTGCTAAATCTCGTGCTTCTGCTTCGGTTAAATTTTGATTGAGCATTATGGCATTATTGTATTCTTTTAATAAGGCCTTGGCTATAGGGTCTTCTTTTAACATCCCATTGGGATTCAACATCATATTCATTACCCATGCCGGGTTACGTCTTTCGTAAACACCTTTCATAGCTGGCCCAATCATGCGTTGCTCGGCCATATGGCAGGCTACACAAATGGCATTGAAACTGGCTTCCCCTCGTGACGCCATTTCCTGATCAATTTCATCAGCAAAGCTCAGCTCTTTTATGGGTCCAATGCCAACATTATCCAAATCAATGGGCACTCCTCCACCGGCCATCTTTTTTTTATTTTCTTTTTTGGTTCGGCTTACCTCAAAACCGTCTTTCTTTTCTTCTTTTTTACCACCGCAACTGGTCATCATACACACGGCAACTAGTGTCACAAAGAAAAATCTGAATCTCATTTTATTTAAAATTTACTTAAATTAAAAATACAATTATTGAATTGTGGTAAAACCGGATTAAATAATTTATCTTCATTCTAAATTAAAATTTGACAGACATGATGAAAACATTTAAATCTTTGATTTTAGGGCTTTTTGTTGTAGTAATAAGTTGTGGTGAAAAAGAAGCCAAGAAAGAAAAAGAAGGTTTTCAGGTTCAACGAAAAAAAGCTACAGAAAAAGTTGAGGCCAATGGTAATACCATCGCCTTGTCGTCAAACGATTTGATGCAATTTGACAAAACCGAACTTAAAGTAAGCTCAGGAGAGCCCGTTACGCTTACCTTGAGGCATACAGGTAAATTGGATAAGATGGTTATGGGCCATAATTTTGTTCTACTCAAAGCCGGTACAGATTTAGGTGCTTTTGCTGCTAAAGCCGCGGTCGCTAGGGAAACGGAATACATACCCGAAGGAGAGGAAACCATAGTATATTCCAAATTAATAGGTGGAGGTGAGAGCACCACCGTAAACTTTGATGCTCCAGCGCCTGGCACATATGATTTTCTTTGTAGTTTTCCTGGTCACTATGGTGCTATGCAAGGCAAGTTTATTGTGGAGTAACAGCTAGAAACTTACTGCCAAATTTAAAAAGAAGGTTCTTCCAAATCCGTACCAATACCGTGGCGCGAAAGAAGGGTCATTTCGAAGATTATCTCGTTGTAATTGCCCAAAATTGCCGTTTCGGCTTTGTTCAAAACCTCCTGTTCGGAAAGTTTCATCAAACACATTGTTGATACTGGCGAAAAAGCTGATGTATTTACCATCTATTAGCCATGATTTGCCTCCGATGAGGTTCAATAGATAAAATTTATCCAATGGGTTTTGTTGTAAAAGTTGTGATACATTTTCTGGGGTGGCTTCAGGAAATGGTTCTCCGGTATCAGGATTTAAAGTAAAACTAGGGGTTCTTGTAATTGTAGAAATATTCGCATAATTGTTTGCTAAATAATTGGTAGTTGCCCCAACCCACCAGTACTTGGGGTCACGATATTCTATACCAACGGCCACGGCGGTTTGTGGCCCTTGCGCCAGTCGCAATCCCTTAATATTGGCAATACCTAGGTCAATATTTCCTTCAGGGTTGATGATATCTTCTTCTGCTCCCGCCGTATCAAAATTGATGGTTACATTTGGGTCACTGGCGAAAATATAATTTCCAAAGTTAGCGGCTAAGGATAGTTTTAATTGGGGAGAAGCCTGGTATTCCAGCCCAAGTTCAACTCCTTTGTGCAAACGGTCCAAATCGGTAATAACTTCCTGTACGAAATCAGAGCCGACCCCAGCATCTACAAAGAAAAAATTGATGTCAGTAGTGTTTTGAAATCGGGTATAAAAACCGGTTAACCTGCCTTTTAGTTTTGGCAGTCGTATGAAATAGTTAAGGTCAATTGAACTTACCGTTTCCTTTTGAAGATTGGGAACAACGTCATTGTTTTCCCTTGGGTTGATAAATGTATTTTGCAATGTGGGTACTCTTTGACCTATGGCCCCGTGCAGTTGAACCCAATGCCTTCCTGTAAATTGATATTCAAGTCCACTTTTAAATTCAAGACTTGAGAAGTTGACCGAATTACTTTCTCCCTTTGAATTCGTTGGAAATCGTCCGTTTAGGAAAATACCATTACGTTGATAATTGACCCCTGAAATCTTTCCTGAAAGAAATCCGTTCCAAGACTCTTTTTGGGTATTCAACTGTGCGAAAGCATTCCAATCGGTAACCTCAAAAGCGTAGTTGTAATTGAAGATATCATCGATTGATTTATTGAGATCACCATTTACATCATTTCGTGTTTCTGAAAAGGGGTCAATATCTTCATGAAAATCAGCCCCAAGTAAATCTTTAATTTGTGCATAGTTGTTTGAACGTAGTGAACGATAGAGAGCACCAAAATCAACTTTGAAGCTACTGTTGATATCCCAAGAGGCATTACTGGTAACTGAAAACTGCGTGTCTTCAATAGTATCATCATAAAGTACATAAGCGGCCTTTCCCCCAGATTCTGGGTTGGTATTTGAAGTGTACAATTGTGACCAATTGATTTGAGGATTGTTCAAAAATCCTTTTCGAGCAAGATTTGCATTGGTAAAATCTGCACCAATGGGATTATTGATATAAAAACTAGGCAGATAACGATAATAGGTTGGGTCAGGATTCGGGGCATTATAATACCCCAAGCGACTTCGGGTATGTGAGCCCGTTTGATAGGCAAGTCCTGACACCCAGCGAAAACGTTCTGAGCTGAAGAAATGGTTCACTAAAACAATTGGCTCAAAAATATCACGCTCCCTTGTATTTCTGACGTCACCATTTTGTTCGCCCCAATAGGGGTTATATTGGTTGCCGGCAAGTTCAAAAACTTCTTCTGTTATGGCAGAAGAACGGCCACGGCGGTTTTTAGCAGCAATAACGGTTGCGGTTACGGAATGCTTTGAACTTATTTGATATTCCAGGGCACCAAAAAGGGAAAAAGCGTCATACAACGTTCCATCGATATACCCTTGTTTTGCCCAGCGTCTCGAACCGGAAAAGGAATAGGAAAGACCATTTTCTTTCTGACCTGAATGGTAAGTTGCCATCGCCCTTCCCGAATACGTACGGTTTGAAAAAGAACTGGATAAGCGTGAACCCGGTCGTTGTAATGAAGGCCTTACATCAATTTGGGTAGTTCCTAAAATACCACCAAAAGTATAGCTATTCGCTTGCAGTCCGTTCGTAAATTCTTGGTTACGTAGCACGTCATTCAAGCCACCCCAGTTATTCCATTGAGGGCGACCATCAAAGATTTTGTTCATGATCATCCCATTAAGCAAGACGTTGCCCTCTCTTGAATCATATCCTCTAACCCTAAAAAAGGCTTGTCCGAAATCAAACGCTGCACGGGTCAAAAAGATATCTCGAGTGGCTTGCAATAGCCCAACGGAGGAGGAAAGACTTTCTACATCATCTGAGAAATCAGCATCTGTAAGGGTAATGAGGTTGTCGGTCTTTTCAAGTTCTAAGTCTGGGATTAAATAAATGGTGCCCAATGCGATGGGCAAGCCCTCAAATTGTAGGGGAATTTTTTTAGGCGTAAATCCAAATTTATCAATGAGCAGAGAACCACGGCCAACCTCCTCGACGGTAAGTTGGAAAGATCCATCTTCAATGGAAGTTGTAGCTTTATTTTCATCGAATCGAATTTGTGCATTAAGAATAGGCTGTTTGGTCATTTCATCAGCTATGGTACCCTGAATTTGGGTTTGTTGTGCCCATAGTAAAGGGGTGACCGTGAAAAAAAGTACGGTAAAACGAAAACTCATAACATGGTTAGTGTTCTTCAATTTAACAAAAATTTAGCTCTTCACCAGTTTTACCATTTTTCAATAAAACTTGATTATTTTGGAGTTGTGAAAAATAGTTTTCTTCTACTCGTCACAGTACTTTTAATGACTGACTTGATGGCCCAAAAAAGCTATCAAATCCGAACAGTAGCTTTTTACAACGTGGAGAATTTATTCGATACGGAAAATGACACCTTGATTTTTGATGATGAAAGGACCGCCGAAGGAGCATACCAATGGACCGAAACGCGTTATGAAAAGAAGATAGATAATATTGCCAAGGTACTATCTCAATTAGGATATGAACGAAGCAATGCCCTACCAGATATTATTGGAGTTTGTGAGGTAGAGAATATACGTGTCGTTCAAGATTTAGTTAATCATCCGCTACTCTTAAAAGGAAACTATGGTATTGTTCACAGTGATTCCCCTGATGAGAGGGGTATTGATGTGGCCCTGTTGTACAAAAAGAATAGTTTTCTTCCCGTATCCTTTCAAAGTGTTCGGTTGCTTCTTTTTAGCGATGAAGGATTTCGTGACTATACCCGCGATCAATTGGTAGTCAATGGTTTATTGGATGGTGAATCCTTTAGTTTTATCGTGAATCATTGGCCTTCAAGAAGTGGTGGAGAGCTGCGAAGTCGTCCGAATCGTATTAAAGCGGCTCAATTGAATCATCGAATTATTGATTCGCTACGTCGGGGGGATGTCAATTCAAAAATCATTTCGATGGGCGATTTTAATGATGACCCCATTGACGATAGTCTAAAAAAAGTGTTGAGAACGGAAGGGAAACAAGAGAAACTCGATAGCACACAACTATTTAACCCTATGGAACGTTTTTTTAGAAAAGGAATGGGCACATTGGCTTATCGTGACATATGGAATCTTTTTGATCAATTTGTAATGACTCCAAATATATTGGAAGATGAAGACAACTACCATTTTTGGAAGGCTGGGATATTTGCACCGGATTGGTTAAAAAATAAAACGGGTAGGTACAAAGGCTATCCCTTTCGAACGTATGTCGGCACCAGGTATCAAGGAGGATATGCCGATCATTTTCCTGTTTATTTGTACCTAATTCGTCAAATGGATTCGCCTATTACGGATAATTGATACATGGTAAAAAATCAATTTACCAATTGATCGAAGGGGGAATTGCCATTAGTGGTCAAAAGTAGTTTGGTATTACATCATAAACCACTTCTTGAATTTAGTTGCAATAACGTCACTACTACATGATGCAATCATGCCACAAAACTGAACGCTAGGGTAGCAGGAAAAGCCTACTTTATCAAACTTGACCTTCCCTTTTTTTACGGGCTTCAATGAAGCTCCTGATAAAACTAATCATAGCAATGGCAGTAAAAAACAACATGATAGCAACCCTTAAAACGGCCATGGTATCACCCCGCTCCAAGGCGCCAAAAAGTGGTTTGACAAGTCCAATTAATGCGAGTAATGTAAGTAATACGGCGATGTGAGCAATCACTTTATTTTCTTTTTTTACTCCATTATTGAGAGCTAGTAAAACAACACCAATGGCTGTGGGAATCAGCGCGGTCATTGAAGGTGTCTCCGACGAAAAATAACCCCATAACGATAATGCAATGAGA
>JBHJJC010000125.1:0-7882 GCA_050042945.1 Croceivirga sp. | reverse complement strand
GTTACAATTGAGTTATAACCTTTACTTTTTTATTATTCTTTTTTTTACTCCATGCAACACATCAAAAACCATATCTTGCTGTGTTGAAGAAATGTCCAATCCCTTCTTTATGGCGATTGCCGTCATGTCCAATGATTTGTTCGCTACGTTTAACGATGTGTCAAAAGTTTTTTCAGCGGTATTTAAGGCACAATTATTTGCTTTTGTGACTAAACCAAGCATTGTTTTGGTAGCTTTTTCAATCATTGTTTTGGATGTTTTATGGGTTGTCATGACCTAGTATTTTTATTTATCATCTTTATTCAACGGTACAAACATAAAGTCAAGTAGTTACAAATGAGTTACTATATGAATATGGGTATAGCATTTCAGTTGCCTTTCCGGGTTTAAGCAAACATGTGAAAAACATTAAGGTGTTTGGATTGTTACGCAATGCCCTCTATTTCTTGGAGCAATGCCTTTGTGGCAGGTAAGGGGGCAATACCATATTCGGCGTCAAGAACATCGACGCATTTTTGATATGTCTTAAGGGCCTGTGGTCTGTTTCCACGTTCGATATAGGCCGACATTTGAATGCGGTAGGCATCTTCCCAAGTTCTATCTATAGAAATCGCTTCTTGCGCTAGGCGAATACTTTCCATCGGGTTGGAAGACACCAAAAGTTCCGATAGATTGACCAAGGCACCTAGAACTAATACCTGAATTTTTTCACGTTCTTCGGAAGACCAATCCTCATAAATACGGTTGGGTAAATAAACCCCATGATAAAGTGAGATGGCATATTGGTATGCTTCTTCTGCAATTTTTGGGAAGTAGGCCAACGCTTTGTTGCCAATAATGATATATTCTTCAACAGCCTGTACGTCTATCCAGACCAAATCTAGATTGAGCTGATAAGTTACCCCTTGCCTCAATACATAAACCGCCTCTGTTCTTGAGGGCCTATTGGGTTCCAGTACTTTATTGACACCATGCAGGGCTACTTTGAAATCACGGTCATCACCTTCCTCCCAAAGGTGCTCCATAATGTGCTCTTTGTGCATTGCATTTCGATTTCTGATGGAGATTAGATATTGTGTCAGTTGAACGGTTTTATCCCTGCCCCATTCCTTTGCATTGACTTTTTCGCCATTTCGATATAGTAAGAACTGCCCCAACGTTTGAAAATTTATCGGGGCTTCAAGCTCAAATTTTTTGCAGCTTGCCAATTCTTCCTTAAGCGTATCCAATAGCACCTGTTATGTGTTTTTTTTAGGTGTGGTTTTTGCTTTTGTTGTAGTTTTTTTAACGCCTAAAGTTGATTTTTTTGTGTCGGTACGGTGTAATGTATCTACCTTATTTGTTAGTTCTTCAACCGATTGGGTCAATTTATCAAGTTTTTCCTGAATAGTGTTAAAGTCAGATTTCGAAGCGTTACGCCACTGGTCAATCGGAACTTTTTCCAAGAGCTCCTCTCCATATTCACTGAGTTGGCCTTGCAGGGTTGCCACCTGCCTCCTAGGGTCTAAGTGTGTAACAATTGTTATTGTGCCCGGTTGCTGAGACGGATTTGAACAAGGAAAAGCTGTTAGTCTAAATATTCTCCTGTTCTTCTGCAGGCCTATCATCAGTAGCTTCTTTGGTAAGATGTGCCAAATGCTCTTGTATAAAACCGACAGCGTCATTGAAATCTGAAAAATTAAGGTCTTCCCCCCCTTGCACATGCGAAACATTACCCCGCCATTGTACCTTTGACTCTCCGTTTTCGTCATATATCTTTTGGGTAAAGCGCACCATAAAAGAGGCGGTCTCCGTTTTCTTTGCCATTTTTTTAGTTTAAACTTTATAGAACATTTATCTACTTAAAAATAAGTATAAATCTGTTGTAGGTGAATTGTTCATCGCAAGAAGACAAATATTTACACTACGTAGTTTAATCGTAGAGAAGTATTGTTAGAAATATGGCTATTGGATCAAATACAAATGACTTGAAATATTTAGGGGTTTTTAAGGTATCTTTAAGAGTTTAATAAGCCTATTGCAAATATGTCCACACGTCGACAGTTCATTAAAAATGCCACATATACGACTGCAAGTACTTTAATGATTTCTCCTTTGGCCAGTGCTTATTCGGGAATGACGGATACTGTAAATAAAAAGAAACTTAACATCTGTGGTCACCTTTGGGTGTATGCGAGTAATTATGCCCCAAATTGGGATTGTACCCCAATTTTGGAAGATGTCTTTGCCGATATGTCTTATGCAGGACTTTATGGGGTTGAACTTATGGAGGTGGTACTAAGACATGATGACGCAGTTCAAAGAATGAAGGAATATTCAAAGGAATATGGCATAAAGGTCTCGGGTTCTTCTTATGGAGTGGGATTTCAAATGTGCGATAAAGCACAGCATAAAAGAATTTGGGAAGATATTCGAATGGTCGTACCCCGTTTAGCAAAATTGGGGGGTGAGACCTTTGGTATTTCAGTAGGTGGTATTGGTCGAAAAAAGACCGAACAAGAACTGGACCACCAAGCGGAATTGCTTATTAGGATAATTGCTTTTTGTTCAGATTATGATATTCAACACAATCTTCATAACCATACCTACGAGGTCGAGAACGATTTGCATGATTTAAAGGGAACACTGCAACGAGTTCCTGAGGCGAAACTTGGTCCAGATATCAATTGGTTGATAAGGGCTGGGGTTGACCCATTGAACTTTCTTAAGGTTTATGGGGATAGAATTGTTTATATGCACTTAAGAGATCAGTACAAAAATGGTGAATGGACAGAATATGTTGGTCAAGGAAATACTGATTTTATAGCCTTGGGCAGTATGCTGAATACCATTGATTTTAAAGGATTAGTAGGAATTGAACTAGCCTTTCCGAACAATTTTAAACCAAAAAACACTCTCAAAGTAGACTGGAAAAAGAGTAGGGAGTATATACAGGAAACCTTTTCTCAGATATAATTTCCAAATTAGACAATCAACAGATGGCAGTGAATAGTAATACGAAGGGAAAAGAGGAACATACGTATGATGCCATTGTCGTAGGCTCGGGCATCAGTGGCGGTTGGGCTGCAAAAGAACTCTGTGAAAAAGGATTAAAGACCCTCGTGCTTGAAAGGGGGCGAAATGTTGAGCATATCAAAGACTATCCAACGGCTACAAAACATTTATGGGAATTGCCCTATCGCAATCGCTTGAACCATAAACAGATTACGGAGAATCCTGTGTTAAGTCGGTGCTATGCCTACCAACAGGCAACGGAACACTTTTTTGTCAAGGACGAAGAGCATCCGTATGTTCAGAAGAAACCTTTTGACTGGATCCGGGGATACCAAGTGGGGGGTAAATCACTGCTTTGGGCAAGATGGACGCAGCGATGGAGCGATCTTGATTTTGAAGCCAATGCCAAAGAAGGTGTTGCGGTAGATTGGCCCATTCGTTATAATGAAATAGCCCCATGGTACAGCTATGTTGAGAAATTTGTGGGTATCAGCGGCCATCGTGACGGGTTGCCACAGATTCCTGATGGCGAGTTTATGCCTCCTATGGAAATGAACTGTGCCGAGACCTATTTTAAAGACCAATTGAAAACACATTATGGCGATAGGCATTTAGTGATTTCAAGAACAGCTAATCTAACCCGCCCACATATGGGACGCGGTCAATGTCAGCATCGAGATCTCTGCTACCGGGGTTGCCCGTTCGGTGGCTATTTTAGTAGTAATTCATCCACGCTACCAGCAGCTGCCAAAACTGGAAATCTCGCTCTGCGGCCTTTTTCTGTCGTACATTCCATTATTTATGACGAACAAACCCAAAAGGCAAAAGGGGTGCGGGTCATCGATACAAATACCAAGAAAACTACTGAGTTCTTCGCAAGGATTATATTTCTGAATGCAGCTACGTTGAATTCCACCCTAATATTGATGAATTCAAAATCAAATCGTTTTCCGAATGGTTTGGGCAATGATAGTGGTGAATTGGGGCATAATTTGATGGATCATAATTATAATGCGCGGGTTGAGGGCACATTGAACGGATTTGAAGATCGATATTTCTTTGGAAAACGCCCTACAGGAACTTATCTGCCCAGATTTCGAAATTTTGGAAAAGACTCGCAAGCAGAATTCTCAAGAGGATATGCTTTTGCTGTCGGTGGTTCAAGAGAACCAGGTACAACAGTGAGCGAAACGGCTATTGGTGAGGTGTTGAAAAAGGACTTGACGACCTTGGGGCCTTGGAAGGTGAGAATGACGGGAATGGGAGAGTGCCTGCCGTATCACGACAATAAAGTCACTTTGAGTGAAACGGAAAAAGATGATTGGGATATGCCCTTGATTGAGGTGGAGGCTGAATATAAGACCAACGAATTGAACATGCAACGTGATATGGTAAATTCAGCCATAGAAATGTTGGAAAATACTGGTTATAAGGATGTTGAGATAATTACTATGAACCGAAATATCGGATTGAACAATCATGAAATGGGTACGGCAAGAATGGGTAAAAGTTCTAAGACCTCAGTGCTCAATAAATTCAATCAGGTATGGGGCTGCGAAAATGTTTTTGTCACTGATGGTTCATGTATGACCTCAAGTGCGTGCCAGAACCCTTCGTTAACCTATATGGCCTTAACCGCAAGGGCAGTAGATTATGCTGTAAAAGAACTGAAAAAACAGAATCTTTAGCCATGAACAGAAAACTTTTTTTGGAACGATTGATAGTGGTCGGTGGGGGCGCGCTGGTTGCCCCAAGTGTACTATTGCAATCCTGTAAAATAGAGCCTAGGGTATGGAGTAGTCTCTCTGATCGTGATATTGATTTTTTGAATGCTATTGGGGAAACACTATTACCCAAAACCCAAGAGCTATTGGGGGCGGAAGAAATCAATATCGGAAAGTACATTATTGATGTGGTCGATGCTTGTCTATCCCCCGAGGATAAAAATACATTTCTAAATGGATTGGTTTTGATAGATGCCCTATCTGTCAACGAATTTGGAGAACGTTTTGAAGATTTAGATGATAACGGGCGCTATGCGATTTTAAAGAAAGAGCAAGAAAAAGCCTTAATTCATAAGGAAGCACAAAAGGAAGCACAAAAGGAAGGTATTGAACCTGAAATTCATTACTTCTCTCTTTTAAAAGAACTTGTATTGACCGGTTATTTTTCTTCAAAAGAAGTAATGACCGAAGCCTTTGATTACAGTCCCATACCTGGGCAATATGCTGGCTGTATTGCCTATGATGCAGCCCACCACAAAATTTATAAGGGGTAGCAAAACGCTATTGCTAATTTTGATTTGATCTGAGATGGCTCAAGGAAGAGCTGTCTTTTAGTTAAATTCCAACAAAGGGATTCTATGTGTTTAAGAGGTAATTGAGGACCATAAAAAAACCAAGGCAATGCCTTGGTTTTTAATAGTACTCGAGGCGGGACTTGAACCCGCACGGCGACAATGGCCATTGGATTTTAAGTCCAACGTGTCTACCAATTCCACCACTCGAGCCCTTGGACTTGCATTCAAAAAAAAACTCCACCAGTGGTGACTGAGCGGAGTCAAAGTCGAGCGAAAAACGGGATTCGAACCCGCGACCTCCACCTTGGCAAGGTGATGCTCTACCAACTGAGCTATTTTCGCTTGAAAAGCGGATAGCTTTGAATGAGCAAAATCCTAATGGATTTTTATACTCTACTCCCAATACCTATCGGGAAGCTATTTTCGCCTGTTAATGAACATACTCGCGTTGCGAGCGGATGCAAATTTAAAACAATTCTTCAATTTTAAAAGTATTTTTAAGCTGAAAATTGGAATGATATGAAATCATGTTTTGAACAAAAATAGCCTAAGAACTTGCCTTTTTCCTTTTGGTCAAAAGCCTTTTGATTTCGTTTAATTTCATTAATGCTTCAACTGGGGTAAGGGTGTCGATATCTAAATGCAGTATTTCTTCTTTGATTTCTTCCAGCAATGGATCATCAAGATGAAAGAAACTCAACTGCATTTCATTTTGCACCACCTGTAATTTATCAGCAACCTCTTCATTGGAATGGGATGCTTCCAACTTTTTTAGAATCTTGTTGGCTTTTTGAAGTACTTGTTGTGGCATACCGGCCATTTTTGCCACATGAATGCCAAAACTATGTTCGCTGCCCCCCGGTACCAGTTTACGCAAAAAGAGCACGTTGTCCTTCAACTCTTTAATCGAAACATTGTAGTTTTTGATACGTTCAAAACTTTGCGTCATATCGTTCAACTCATGATAATGAGTGGCAAATAGGGTTTTTGCTTTTGATGGATGTTCATGAAGATATTCCGTAATGGCCCAAGCAATTGAAATACCATCATAGGTGCTGGTACCCCGACCAATTTCATCCAATAGCACCAAGCTGCGTTCTGAAAGATTGTTCAAAATTGAGGCCGTCTCATTCATTTCAACCATAAAGGTAGACTCCCCCATCGAGATGTTGTCGCTAGCACCGACCCGGGTAAAAATTTTATCCACTACACCAATTTTTGCTGCCTTGGCAGGCACAAAGCTACCCATTTGAGCTAATAGCACAATCAGTGCAGTCTGTCTCAAAATGGCAGATTTACCACTCATATTAGGTCCGGTAATCATAATAATTTGCTGCTGGGTCCTATCCAATAATACATCATTGGCAATGTAGCTTTCACCAAGCGGTAGTTGCTTTTCGATAACAGGATGGCGCCCTTCTACAATTTCCAGGGCAGTAGAATCGGTGATTTCTGGCTGTGTATAATTGTTTTCTTTGGCCAATTGGGCAAAACCACCAAGACAATCCAACTGGGCAATCAATTGTGCATTTTTTTGCACATCGGTAATATACTCCTGCATCCACACCATCAGCTGCTCAAACAGTTGTTGCTCTAAATTTAAAATGCGCTCTTCGGCCCCTAGAATTTTCCCTTCATATTCTTTGAGCTCTTCGGTGATATAACGTTCGGCATTGACCAAGGTCTGCTTTCGAATCCAATGTTCAGGAACCTTGTCTTTATGGGTGTTTCGCACTTCGATATAGTACCCGAATACGTTATTGGAAGCAATTTTGAGCGAGGTAATTCCGGTGGCTTCCGTTTCCCGTTCGAGCATCTTATCAAGATAGTCCTTACCCGAAAAAGCCAATTGTCGTAACTCATCCAATTCTTGAGAATACCCTACAGCGACAGTCTGGCCTTTGCCAATGGTTACGGGGGCCTCTTCATTGAGCATGTGTTTGATTTTGCTGCGCAACGGCTCACAGTCCTGTAGCGCTGCGCCCATCCTATTTAAGACCTTACTTTGACTTTGTAAGGTCAAATTTTTTATGGGGAGAATGGCTTCTAAAGAATTTTTAAGCTGAACGACCTCTTTTGGAGTTATTTTTCCTGTGGCAACCTTTGAAATCAATCGCTCCAAATCCCCCATTTTTTTCAACCAATGCCGGAGGGTATCCAATTCCCTATCGTTGCCTAGAAAGTTAGAGACAATAGTATGCCGGCGGATTATTTCAGTTGTACTTTTTAGGGGTAGGGCCAACCATCGTCTTAATAAACGGCCACCCATGGGCGAAGTGGTCTTATCAATAATGTCGAGTAGCGTGACCGCATTTTGATGGTGGCTACCCACTGCTATTGGAAGAAAAAGCTCAAGATTACGAATGGTAAAACGGTCCATCCATATGTATTCCTCTTCTGCAATGCGTTGCAGTCTATTGATATGCTGTAACTGTCTATGCTGGGTCTCGGAAAGATAATGCAAGATGGCACCTGATGCAATGATACCATGCGTTAGATGCGAAACCCCAAAACCTTGTAGGCTCTTGGTTTTGAAATGTTGGTTCAAACGTTCATTGGCATAGTCTTCTTGAAAAATCCAATCTTCCA
>JBHJJC010000124.1:0-5459 GCA_050042945.1 Croceivirga sp. | reverse complement strand
TATTGAGCAGCAGCACGGTTGCATGGCGGTTTCAAGTCAACTTGGCGTAGGAACTACCTTCAAGGTAATTCTTCCATATGAGAAAAAGGGAACTGAATATCCAACACATTCAAGGGAGGTACAACATACCTCCTCAAAAGCCAACGATTTTGATATTTCTGGGAATACCATATTGGTTCTTGAAGATGACATATTGAATCAGAGATTGATGGAAAACCGTCTGGAACAATGGGGCTGCACATCCCATATCACGGCCAATGGACTTGAAGGCCTGAAATTATTGGAAGACCACCCGATTGACCTTATTCTGTTGGACATGCACCTTCCTGATATGAATGGATTTGAAATCGTCAAGCATATCCGAAAAAATGAAAAATTACGTCATCTACCCATCATAGTACTTTCAGGTGATGCTTATACTAAACAACAAAATCAATTCATTGAGCTGGGCATAAATGACTTTATGCTAAAGCCATATGACGCTTTGGATTTACTGGAAAAAATTCAAATAAACCTTAAAAGCGTTTGTAATACTTCAAATATGCAATTGAAAGAATCCGTAGCACAAGTAGATGATTCAAAGCCCAAATTGGTTGATTTAAAACCGATTTTGAATGAATGTTTAGGCAAAACTGAGCTACTGGATGAGTTAGTACTTCTCTTTGAACAGAATATTTTAGAATTTATTGGTAAGACCAAAATGCACCTACAGAGCAGAAATATCCAAGGAGTGGGCTTTGCGGCACACAAAATAAAATCATCGCTAAAAATGCTCCATGCCGATGTTCTTATCAAAATAGCGGAAGAAATGATTTTGGAGTGTCGAACGAGTAATAATCTGGCGTTTTTGAAAATATTATTTGAGGAATTTGTAACGGAATATCCTAAAGTTGAAATGGCAATTAAAGCAGAGTTGAATCGCATAAAGAAGGTAGATTAAATGATGAAAAGAACGTTACTGCTTGCTGAAGATGATGAGATGTTGGCTTCATTACTCCAATACCGATTGGAAAAAGATGGTTATCATGTCATCGTGGAATACGACGGTAAGGCAGTAAAAAATAAGCTTGAAACGATAATGCCCGATGTGGTCATTACCGATATTATGATGCCATATTTCTCTGGTATTGAATTAGTAGATTATGTTCGAAATAGTCTAAAATCAGACGTGCCGATTATTTTGATTTCCGCTGCATCCAATGATGAAAATATCGTGAGTGCTTTTGAAATGGGTGCCAATGATTTTATTTCTAAACCAGTGAGTCCATCAGAACTTCTAGTGCGGGTAAGTCGGGAAATCAATCGACATTATAGTACATAAATAAATTATATACCAAATCTTGATTCTTTTTAGCTCCCCCAAAATTCACACAAATCTCTTATGGGATTTGACCTTTCTCTTTGTTACCCTTGGAGGGCTTTACTTTATAGCAATATTCTTTTTTAGGAACAAGCTATCAAAACTTTCAGTCAAAACCAGGGGAAAACGGCGTGAGCTTGCTCCCGTTATTAGTAATTTTTTGTTCCATAGTCCCGAAAATCCTAAACAGGAACAAAAGGAATATATAGAATTAAAAATCAAAATACGAGCCTACTTGGACAAGAAGCCGCTTCGCAGGATTATTTCTCAGATTTTACACGATTTACAGAAAGATGTGTCCGGTGCCACAAGAGAACGTCTATTTAGGCTCTACAAAGAGCTTGGGTTGCACCAAGATGCCTTTCAGAAACTTGAAAGTTGGCGTTGGGAAACCATAGCCCAAGGAATATATGAACTCGCACAAATGGAAGTTGATGAGTCTTATCAAATCATTCGAAAGTTCATCAACGACCGAAGGGGGGTGGTCAGGAAACAGGCTGAACTTGCCACTGTGAGTTTAAGGGACAATGGTATAGACTACCTATTGGATACCACACGACATTCCATTAGTGAATGGCAACAATTGAAATTGATAGAAACCTTAAGTCAACGAATAGATTATCGTCCGCCAGAATTTAAACGTTGGCTATTATCTCAAAATAAAGATGTTGTCCTATTCGCCCTACGATTGATAAAACATTATAATCAAAAAGGAGCAGAGCTTTCTATTGGCCAATTGGTAAAACATAAAAATAATGAGGTTCGAATAGCGGCAATTAAATGTATTGTTGATTTCAATTTTACCAGTGCCCTTCCCGTTTTAAAAAAGGTCTTTTCGAAAAGCTCAAATCGGGTCAAAATCAATATTTTAAATGCTATTGCAACATTAGGGACGGAAAAAGACATTCCCTTTTTAAAGCAAGTTTCAACAAGTGAACGAAGTTTTGTTATCGTTGGCAAGGCCCAAAGTAGCATCAATACCATTGCGCCAGAATCCATACTTCCGTCCAAAGATATTATTCATTTCAATGAAGGCGATAATGAAAATAGTATTGATACTCCACAAAAGAATGAGCAAGTTGACTTTGACAAAGAATCAGTTCTACAAGAGGAATCAAATGTAAATAGTACTTACATAGAGGTTGACGATATTGAGCTGTATGACGAAGTGGATTTTAATAAACAACCCCAGGTAGATAGCAGTGCTGAAAAAGAGTCAAATGCTTTTGAACTTAAGCCCGTTGAGGAAGAGTTGGGTAATTCCATCGATTATCTTTTGGGTGTGGTCAAAGCGGATGGGGAACCAACGGACGATATAAGCTTTTTGGAATTATATGATACCAATTCCCATATCGAAAGATTAAAGTTTATTGAAATGCTGGCGGAATCGGCAGGTGAAGAAGAGCTTCCTCTCTTAGAACATATTACGGAGAATGAAAGCGATTCAGAATTACGTTTTCACGCTTTTAAAAAAGTACAGTCGCTCAAAGGGCAGGAGCGACCGCTCGATAAACAAAATTTAGTCAATTCTGATGGTCAAGATGAGTTTGGGCTGGTAGAACAAAGTATTTTTTACCCTCTTTACCATTATACCGATGATCATGATGCCAAAAGAATTCTTTTAAAGGAAATGATGACCGTTGGTGACCAGAAAGACCTTCCGTTTGCGAATAGTTTATTATCCGAAAATAACGAGCGGACGTTAAAATTGGTCAAGAACGTTATTGCTAAAATCACATCGCTTTCAGATGGTGCTATCAAAACTGAAATACCAAAGGACATCTTTGAAAATAAGGCAACATCCTTGTCAGAGCATCAGGAACACTTGAAATTAGAAGATGCGACTGATGCCATTGAAGAAATCGATGAGCGCATGCCCATGGAGCTATTTATGCTCTATGAAGAATTGGGTATTCGTGCTCCCGAAAATGATAATGGGGATGAGCAACTCTTTGATTTTGAACTTTCAACAGAATACTTTCTTGAATTATCTAACAACTCCAACGTAAAAAGTGTCCATGAATAGTGGGGTATTTGAAATATTCGTAGAATACATGAACATTGTTTTTCTAGTGTTCTCTACGGTGCTTTTTACCATGTTTAGTGTGATGGGGTATTTATCGGCAAGAAATTCCATTCATTATCGTAATAAAAATAGTTTTGGTGACCTTTCTAAGGTCATGGCATCGCCATTGGCACCTTCCATTACGATTATTGCCCCGGCTTATAATGAAGGGATGACCATTGTTGAAAACGTTAGATCATTGCTATCCCTTAGATATGTGAATTACGAGGTAATGGTCGTTAATGATGGCAGTAAAGATGACACCCTTGCAAAACTTATAAATGCTTATGATTTGGAAGTGATAGATTTCAAATTGGACCCTAATTGGAAATCGAAGCCTGTTCGCGGCATTTACAAATCAAATCAAAAAAGTTTCTCTAAGTTGACCGTAATCGATAAAGAGAATGGCGGTAAGTCCGATGCCTTGAACACTGGGGTATACCTATCTGAAAACCGTTATGTTGGCTGCATTGATGTTGACTGTCTTTTGCAACCAGATGCCTTATTGCATGTGGTTAAGTCATTTTCACAACGTACAAAGAAAAGGGTTATAGCGGTTGGCGGTGTGATACGTGTAGCAAATTCATGCATTATTTCAGGGGGGAATCTGGAACAAATCAACCTGCCCCGTAACTGGCTGGCCAAGTTTCAATTACTGGAATATACGCGTTCATTTTTACTGGGTCGAATGGCCTGGGGGCGTATCGATAGTTTATTGATTATTTCCGGTGCTTTTGGTTTCTTCGATAGGGAAATTGCCATGGCAGTTGGGGGCTATGATACCCATACCGTCGGGGAAGATATGGAGATTGTTTTCCGAATGCGACGTCATATGCACGATGAAAAAATTCCCTATACCATTGAGTATATACCAGACCCTTTATGCTGGACGGAAGTTCCCGAAAGTTTAGATGTGCTTATAAAGCAACGTGATCGATGGTCAAGGGGCAATCTCGAAACGTTAAAGAAACACAAAGACATGTTTTTTAATCCCAAATATGGGCGTTTGGGTATGCTGAGTTATCCGTACTGGTTTTTCTATGAATGGATGTCACCCATTTTAGAATTCCTAGGTTTTTTCTCCATCATATTATTTTATTTTCTGGGGATTTTAAATTGGGAGTTTTTTCTGGCCATTACCCTGGCGATTTACACTTTTAGTGTAATGTTCTCTTTCTATGCCATCTTATGGGATGTCTATTCATACAATCAATACCATAAGACCAAAGATATACTGACCTTGATGTTTTGCGCAGTGGTCGAGCCCTTCTTTTTTCACCCCATAGTGGTATGGTCAGCGATCAAGGGCAACTATAAGAAATTGTTCAACATTAAATCAGGTTGGGGTGCCATGACCAGAAAAGGATTTAGTAAAGCCGCTTAATGGAAATTAAGACCAACATAAAAAAAGTCCGAACCTTAAAGGATTTTACACGAATCTGTATCAGCTTTGTTTGTTGCTTATTTGTGCTATCAATATATCAACAATTCATTCTTTATCAAGACGGTGTCATTGAAAAAATGATGAACCAGACGATATGGATACTGCTTTTTAACCATTTAGGTTTTGCTGCGGTAGTTTCGTTTGTATTATTGTTTCTATTTCGTTTTCTAGAGTATATGAAGCCGGGCATGGGCTTTAGAATGGTATCGGTGTTTTATGCCGTTTTTCTTCTTTCTGAAATTCTTTTGGTTGAAGGTTTTCTACATAATTATTCCCTTATATACCTATCCGATCTTGAATCTGGGTTTTCAATGGCCCTCAGTGGTTCTACCCTTGTTCGCTTTACACTGGTCGTTTTAGGTATAGCCATATTCTTTTATTTGTTCTACAGATGGTCTTCATTTTTAAGTCCATTTATCGGCAAGATGTTTCCATTTACCATTGTTCTTTTTCTACTCATCATGGGAGCCTCAGTTACTGATAAAAAGCCCATCAACCATAATAAAGCCCAGGAATTCATGGCTAACGCAATGGATGACTTATTTGACTTCAATAATTATGAGGGTAAGGAATATCCGCTAGTCAAGACG